>NZ_CP011770.1:3205037-3543806 GCF_001028705.1 Croceicoccus naphthovorans
CCAGACGGAACTTATTGTCCCGTGCGAGCGCGGTCAGCCCTGTGAACGAGAGAGTCTTGCCGCTCTGCACGTAACCAATGACAAGGCCGGTATTGGTATTTTCCTGCTCCGCCGGGTCGATGCAGTCGGAAAGAATTTTGGTCGTTTCCCGCCGAAGCAATTCCTTCTCGTCCTGCGAGAGTGCATCGTTCGCGTTGAGCAGGCTGGTGAAGGCTTCCCCTTGCACGGGATTCCAGCCCTCTGATTGATTTGGAGGCGCGATCTTGATTGTACCGCTAGTCATCGATCACCCGCTTCGAAAAATGCGTCTTGAGGATTTCATTGGTGAATCGGCGCACGGCTGAGGGGTGATGATCGCCCAACTCAGAAGCTGCCACTTCCGCCAGAGCCATCGCCGCTGCCACTTTCAAGATAGCTGAAAAACCCTCGGAATCGAGAGTTTGAAACTGCGCCATGAAGGGGTGTAACATCGCGACCCGGACAAGAATTTCGCGTGGTTCGGGATCAGTGATCGACGGACGATTTCGGATCGTCAGCCAGTCGGCAGGGTCGCCCACGTAGGAGAGTTCGATCTTTACGATCCAAGGTTCGCTGCGAAACTGAAGACGCAGTTCTGCCTCTTCACGATCCGCCTCGCTGATATCCTGTGGTTCCGCGTCATTGGCAACCACCGCCGTAGGCGCGGTGTCCGCAATGACACCCAATTCTAATCCAATGTCATTTGCAGGGGGTGTCGCTTGACGGAAACCGTCCGCGGTATTCTGCAATGCTTGAGCTGCATCCTTCCGCGCAGCTTTTGCCCCCGACCGAGTGCGATACTCACGGGCTTGCTGGATCAGCGGAAGCTCCTCGTCCGAAAGAACCTTGCGAAGCTTCCGAAGGAATTCATCTTCGCTTTCTTCCCATTTCACGCCGTCCTTCGTGTGACTGACATGAAACCCCCTCAGGTGAATTTCCCCAAATATACGCTGGTAAGGGTATGTATTGGAACGCCCGAAGATGTCTTCGGGGCGATATGTTTCATCGGCGCTGCCCATGATAAGTCGTTTGCGTCGAAAAAGTGCGAGGCCTGCTAGCCGTGTGCTGGCGACCTCACGAATAGCGACGAAACCTGTGGCTGACTTTCCGTCGCCCAAGTCAATATCGATTTCTTTTTTCCACTCGACGAGAGGACCATCGGGATCGCGATAATTCGCCGCAATGAGAATGGCTGGCTCTTCGTATGTGAGTTGGATGCCATCCACACAAAGTTCCAATGACCCGTCTCGAATATAGCCCCGATAGATGCTGGCTAGATGCTCCTTGATCTTCGCAATCGTCTTTCCGTGAGGAAATTTGCGGATGTTCTCCAGCCGAATCTCGGTATAGTGCCGGTCTTCTGCAACATCGATGGAAACCACATTGAGTTCCTCAATGCTGTCCATCACGATTTTATCGATATTGAAAAAGACCGTACGTTCCGTACGCTCCCCAAGAGCACTTGAGCGCACACTCCAATTAGGCGCAAACCAGCAGGCGGCACTTTTCATCCCCATGCCAAATTCGGAAAGGCCGGAGGCATCGGGGGGAATTTCCGCAGGCCGAAAAGCCCGCTGGTAGTCGGACGATGCGATTCCGGCAGCGTTATCCCGAACGGTAATTTTGCTTTCGGCTGGATCGAAGTCGATATCGACTTTCAGGCGATAATCATTGCCCGCGACAGCGCGCAGTTCTTTCTTGTGGTCGATACTGCTCTGAATGGCATTGTCCACGAACTCGGCTAGCGCGAACCATGCCTTGTAGTTCAGGTGCGGGAGCACCGAGAGAACGTTAACGCCAGGGCGAATATTGACTGAACTGACCTGCGCCATCATTCCGCCGCATCTAGAAGTGGCTCGGTTTCCATCTCTTCATCGCGACCAACCAGCGCGTCGAAAATCGCAGTAACGACATCGACATTCACGGCGTTTCCGAACGCCTTATATGCGCCGCCCTTGGTGTCAGGCAGATTGGGAAGGTTCCCCATGCTTTGCAGTCTGCTGCACTCCCTCGGGGTCATATAGCGCTTTTCCCAAGCGATGATCGGCACTTGGCTGGTCGTCATCGCGATCAGTGAGGGAGCAGTGTCGCGCTTTTTGACGCGGATGCCACTGGCGCGAAACTGGACGATATGTTTCCAGATATCCCGCTCGCTGCCCTTGCAGTTCCACTCAAGTTTTTGGAAACTTGGTGCAAAGCCTTTGATCTTGCCGATCCACGGGTCAATCAAATCCTGATGCTCTTTGTAGAATTTTCGATTCTTCTGGATGAAATCGATCTTCCAGTCGGGAAACTCGCCGAGTGACGTTTGCGCGTAAGGAGGCAATGCTGCCTTCACTTGCTCCGGCGTCAGCCCTTTCAACTCCTGCCCGAACGCGCCCTTATAGCGGTTCAGACCGGCGTAGCCGCGTTTATGCGGTGTATCGCCATAGAGCGGATATGTTGCGCCAAACTCCATCGCCCAGATCGGGAATGACGGTAGCTCCACATCAACAGGGAAGGCATCAATGAATTCCTGCCATGTCCGCAGATAAAGCAGGTGATTTTCACTAAGCGCCAAGGCGTCATTTGGCTGACTGTCCAGAACGGTCGTGATGCAAACGTCGGGAAGTTGGTCTGGTTTGGGCCATTTGAATCCCCCCAAGCCATCAAGGTCCCCAACGATGAAGGCGCGCTCCCGCTTCTGGGGAATGCCGAACATGTGAGGCGATAGGCGCTCAAATGAAATATCGTAGCCAAGTTCTTTCAAGCGGTCGCAAATTAGCGACCACGTCGTACCACCCTTGTGGCGGATCAGGTTCGGCACATTCTCGATGATAAAGAACCGAGGGCGCTTTAGCCGCAGAATTTCAACAACGTAATCAAACAGGTTTCCCCACTGCGGGCATTCCAACCCTTTCTGGTCGCCCGCCTTGGAAAACGGCTGACAGGGGAATCCGGCACATAGAACGTCATGATCGGCGATGGAGTTCAGATCGACCTTCTTGATGTCGCCCTCGGGCCGAACGCCGAAATTCTTCTCGTAAAGGTCTGCGAGATTTACGTTCAGTTCGGACGCAAAAACACATTCAGCCCCCCGTGATGCGAGTGCCTGATGAAATCCGCCAAGACCGGCGAAAAGATCAATAAAGCGAAATTCTGGCATAGTACCGCAATAAGAAAGTCACAAAGATTAATTTTCTGAAAGGTTCATCGCAGATTACGTTCCAGAAACCTTGAGTTCCCCGGTAAAGTCTTCCTCATTTCGCCCCCCGCTTCGAAATGCCCTTCGGCAAATCGCCTCAATATGCGTTATATCGTCTTCAATTGAGATTCCAAGCGCTCCGATGGAATGTTCCGAGCGATGCCTGCCGCCTTTATCGGGAGATAGCATGGACAGCTTTCTCAACGGTTGTCGCAAGATCGATCATGGGCACTGCAGCCGCGATCAATTTGATCCGGCTGAGTGAAATCTGCTTCACATCGGGCAACGCGGAGGTTGGCACGACATAGAACTCCCACTGCGCCGGGTCGCGATGATCGGCATGATCGCCATAGACGCCGTGGTGAGCGAAGACATAAAGGTGCGCGGGACGCCCCTCCGTAACCGTGGTGTGAAGGCCGCCTTGTCGAGGTAGGCGTCGGCAGCCACTGATGGCTGCGATGATGGACGATAGCGAGCAGCAGGGAGCGAGTGGTCATACGAGTGGTCATACGAGCGGTCGTATGAGTGCTCGCATAGAGGTCGTCGGGCGCGTTTCCGGGCGCCGGCGCTGGACGGTGGACCAGAAGCTGGCGATGCTGCGCGATGCGTTTGGGCCTGATGGTTCGGTGCGCTCGGCCTGCGAACGGCACGAGGTGAGCAGCGGACAGCTGTACACGTGGCGGCGATTGGCGATGTCGGGCGAGTTGACCGGCACAAGACCCTCGGTTCCAGCGCTATCCGGGGCGAGCTTTGCCGAGGTCGCCTTGGCCGAGCCGGCAGCTACGGCCGCAGTGTCATCGCCACCGGGATCTGCGCCGAACGGTCGGATCGGCATCGAGCTTCCTTCCGGAGTAAAGCTGACCGTCGATCAGACGGTCGATGCCGATGCGCTGGCGCGGGTGCTTGGCGTGCTCGCCCGATGATCCCGCTTCCGCCTTCGACCCGCATTTACCTCGCTTGCGGTGCGACCGACATGCGCAAGGGCTTCGACGGTCTCGCTGTTCTGGCGCAGCAGGTGCTGAAGCAAAGCCCGCATTCCGGCGCCTTGTTCGCCTTTCGCGGCAAGCGCGGCGATCTGGTCAAGCTGCTATGGTACGATGGCCAGGGACTGTGCCTGTTTTCCAAGCGCATGGATCGCGGCCGCTTTGTCTGGCCGATGACGAAGACCGGTAGCGTAAGCCTTACCGCGGCGCAGCTTTCAATGCTGCTGGAAGGTATCGACTGGCGCCGTCCGGAGCGCACCGCGGCCCCGCTTCTGGCGGGATAAAAACGGCAGTTTCGTGCGGTTTGTCTGGCATTGAGCGTCCCGATCCGCTAGAGGATGGAGGTGCCAGAGCAAGCTTCTTCTCACATGGACAAGGACGCCCGGATCGCCGAGCTGGAAGTAGCTCTTGCGGCTCGCGACACGCTGATCGAGACACTCCGCTTCCAGCTTTCCCAGCTCAGGCGGATGAGCTTCGGCCAGTCCTCCGAGAAGCTTTCCAGCCAGATAGAACAGCTCGAGCTGACGCTGGAAGAACTGGAGGGCGAAGCCGAGCTCGTCGATGCCCACAAGGATGTGCCAGCCACGAGCAGGCGCAATGCGCCGGTCCGCAGCCTCCCGCCCCATCTGCCCCGCACCGAGCGTCGGATCGAACCCGAAGCCGGCTGCTGCGCCTGCCCGGATTGCGGCGGCGCGCTTCGTGCGCTTGGACAGGACAGCGACGAGATGCTCGATGTGGCACCGGTGCAGTGGCGCGTCATCCGCACCGTTCGGCCCAAGTATTCCTGCCGGTCCTGCGAGAAGATCGTCCAGGCAAGGGCCCCTGTGAAGGCGATTGCGCGCGGCAAGGCCAGCTTTGCCACGCTTGCCCATGTGGTCGTGAACAAGTTCGATCACCACCTGCCGCTCTACCGTCAGGCCGAGATGATGGCGGCGCAGGGGATCGATATCGACCGCTCGACCCTCGCCGGTTGGACAGGCCAGGCCGCTGCGCTGCTCGATCCGATCGTCGCCCGTATCCGCGAAGAAGGCCTCAAGGCCGGCAAGCTGCACACCGATGATACGCCGGTGCCGATGCTCGTGCCCGGCAAGGGCAAGACTGCGCAAGCCAGGCTGTGGACCTATGTCGTCGATGATCGCGCCTCGGGCGCCGCCGGTCCGGCGCTGGTCTGGTATCGGTTCACCCCCGATCGAAGCGGCGTCCATCCCCAAGGCGAGCTCAAGACCTTCACCGGTCTGCTTCAGGCCGACGGCTATGCCGGTTACGACAAGCTCTATCAGGGGAACCGTATCAGCGAGGTTGCCTGCTGGGCACATTTCCGCCGCAAGATCTTCGAGAACCATCAGACCAGCCCGACCCCGCTGACCACCGACCTGCTCGAGCGGATCGCCGATCTCTACCGGATCGAAGAGGAGATACGAGGCGAGCCGCCCGATATCCGACGGCAACATCGGCAGGAGCAAAGCCGCCCGCAGGTCGACGAGCTGCGCATCGTGATCGACGACGCGCTGCGCCTACTGTCGCCTAAATCGGCCATGGCCAAGGCGCTTGCCTATGGTCGCAAGCGCTGGGCAGCGCTCACCCGCTATCTCGACGAGGGCACAGCCGAGATAGACAATAACATCGCCGAGCGCGCGATGCGCTCGGTTGCCATCGGGCGGAAGAACTGGCTGTTCGCTGGCTCCAGGGTTGGCGGCGAGCGTGCCGCCGCCATCTATTCCGTCATCGAGACGGCCAAGCTCAATGGCATCGAGCCGCAGGCCTACATCGCCGACATCATCGAGAAGGTCGCCAGCGGATGGCCATCGAGCCGCTGGGACGAACTCATGCCCTGGAACTGGACAGCCGAGCCTGTGCCCGTCAGCCCCATTTCTGTTAACAGGGCGGCATGACCGAGACCATCGCCCGACTGCGGATCAGCCTCGATGACATCGAACCCGAGATCTGGCGCATCGTCGACATGCCGCTCACCGGTAGCCTCAAGATGCTGCACGATGTGATCCAGGCTGCGATGGGCTGGCAGGACTATCACCTCTGGCAGTTCGAAGCCGGCGATCGGCTCTACGGCGTTCCCGACCCCGATTGGCCCGACCGTGATCTCGCCGCCGCCAGGAACGTCAGGCTCGGTGCGCTGATCGAGCGCGGGATCCGCGACCTGACCTACACCTATGACATGGGGGACGACTGGCGCCACACCCTCACCGTCGAGAGCGTCGGCCTCGGCGATCCCGACATCCATTACCCGCGTTTCGTAATCGGCGAACGCCGCTGCCCGCCCGAAGATGTTGGCGGTTTCCCGGGCTTCGAGATGTTCCTCGACGCCATGGCGGACCCGTCGCACGAAGAGCATACGCATCTGAGGAGGTGGCATGGCGGCCCGTTCAACGCAGACGATATCGACGAGCAGGCAATCGTGCGAAGGATGGCCGCCATCGCCAGGCGACGGCAGATCGGAAAAGCCGCCTACGCCAGAAACCGAAAGTCAGCCTGACAAGGCGGCCTTCACGCACCGCTTACGCCCCTCCTTCGCAATCCACTCCGTGCCGCCCTCCCAATATCCTGTGCGAGCCGCGACATCGAAGATCGCCTTGCTCGGCTTGCCGGTGGACCAGGATTGCATTGCCGCCGATTGCTTGACCTCCAGCCGGAGGCCGTCCGCCCGCTCGAAGTCCCATCCAGCGTAATCGGCGCTGCACCAGGTCCATTCCGGCTCCAGGGCAAGCGCGATGATTGCTTCGGCCACATGGCCTCGCAGCACGTTCGTGACCAGCGGCTTGCCGAATGCGACCTGTGATACCTTGGTGATCACATCCGCGATACCGAAGGCCGGTGCTGTAGAAATTGATGCGTGTTCGATGTGCCCCTCCGTCGCCCCTTTGATCCTGGGGCGACGGCCAAAGCCGGATGTTGGAAACCCGCTGAAGCAACGAGCGCATGCGCCTTTACCGGCGAACCGGCTGGACATGCGCGCATGCCACCCGGCCTCCGAAAATCGGCGACCGAGGTGCTTCAAGAGGGGTTTCCACGCCCCACTCCCGCGTGTCTCGGGAGCAGCGCACTGATAGCCAAAGTGATCTGTCAAAGAAAGATACCGCGCATGCGGGGGCGAGCAGCGCAAATGGCTATGGCTGAGCAAAAATTGGATGATTTGCGCAGACATTTCGCCAAAAAATCCTTGTCCGCCAGCGCTTTATCCATAGAGAATAAGTTCCAACAACTTCAAAGGCTTATTCAAAATGAAAGGACCCAAGAACAAGATGCCGCATGTGCCGCAGGCATTTGTCGACATGATCGGAGACCACTTCCTCGAAGCGGCCCGCTACCTGCGCGAGATACAAGATGAGCACCCTGACGACTTCGTATCGGTTGCGAAGAATCTCGGCATCGGGCCGCGCAAGGCCTATCACCTTGCCCAGATCGACCGCAGTTTCCATGCGCTGGGTATCGCGCCCGATCGTCTGCGCCGTATCGGCTGGACCAAGCTATCGCACCTTGCGCCCCACATTGATGCGGACAACGCGAAAGAACTCCTGACGCTCGCCGAAGCCGTCACAGCCCACGAACTGAAGATGCACCTGCGTGGCCACACGGTCGACCCCGACACCAGAGCTGTCGTGATGTATCTCAACAAAGAGCAATATGCCGTATTCGAGCAGGCGCTGGTCTCGGCAGGGGCGGTCCCGCATTCGCGTGGCCTGCTGAACAAGGAAGCTGCCCTGACGAAGCTGCTGGCAAGTGTCACGCTGGACTGACCACCACCCTCTGAACAGTGGAGCATGGGACCCGGCTATGAACCGTCCCATGCCCATCGACCCAATTGCGCAGCGCGAGCCGCGCCCCTGCTTTTGCGATCAGTGGGTTAAGTTTTGTTCCACCCCTGAAATCACTTGTGGTCTTTTGCGCAATGATGCGCAGTATCCGGGATCACCCACGCCGCCCACGAGGCGCTGAGGTGATTGTCCGGCGATAACCCGCCGCCACTTGGCGGCATCAACATCGCACAGCGCAGCAGTCTCCTCCCGGTGGCGTGGTCCACAGTTGGAAGGAGGAACGACGTGATCAAGGTGCCGCGCAAGAAGACTTCTACTACGCCCCCGCAGAATCCCGCTCCGGTCATCGCCATGCCCGTTGAGCTGCTGACGGTGCGTCAGGCCGCGACCTTCGCCCAGGCATCCCAGCCCACGATCCGCCGCTGGATACGCGCTGAGGGTCTGCCTGCCTATCGCTCCAAGGAAAAGGGGCGCGTCAGGATCGACAAAGCCGACCTCGTCAAATTCCTGAGAGGCGACGTGATCTGACCCTTGTGAATACCCCAAATAACTACACTCAGGGAATAGTATATATGGGGTTTCACAATTTTTCACGTTTGAACGAGGATGAATAACAATGCACACGAACAACCATAACAACAGCAATTCGGAGCAGAAAAAATCGCTTCTCACACTTGAGCATTTGCGCGAATATTTGCTCGAATGCGATTTGCCCACTTCGGAAATTGCCTTGCTCCGCTCTGCCATCAAACGCGTCGACGAGATTATCGGCCACGGCTTGCTGGACGTAACGGCCAACCAGCGCGTCATCTTCGAGCGGCTGGGGCATGTATCTCCGGCAATGGCGGGCATGTCCGAGCAGTCCTTCGCCAACCTCAAGTCCCGTCTGCGCAAAGCGTTCCGTCTCGCCAGGGGCAGGCTGTTCAATCCGCGCTCGCGCTATCCGCTCACCGGCGATTGGGGCGCGTTGCAGGCAACGCTCGACACGAAAATGCAGCGCGCCACTTCCCGCCTGTTCCACTTCGCGTCAGGCCAGGGGGTGTTACCGCGCCATATGTCGGATGCCGTGATCGAACGGTTCGAGGCCCATCTGCGCGATGAGGCCATGACCGGAAACTGGCTGGGCACGCTGCGTGGCAGTATCAGAGCATGGAACAAGGTCGCCGCCTCACGTGACGATCTTCCCCAACTCACGCCGCCTGAGCCCAAGCGAACCAGCTACTGGATCGATCAGGCCGAATGGCCGTCCACGCTGGTGGAGGAACTCGACGCCTTCCTCGCTTCGCTCGCTTCGACGGCCTGCTTTGAAAGCAAGAGTGCCAAGCCTCTGAAACCCGGTACGATCCAGCAATATCGTTTCAATGTAACGGTCATCGTCTCGGCTCTGGTTCACACCGGCACGTCCCTGTCGGAGCTGACGTCCCTTTCAGATGTGGTCAGGCCAGAACACGTCGATCGGAGCTTACGCTTCCTGCATGAACGCGCAGGCGGAACGATCACGCCTCAAATGTTCCAGCTGGCATTGCGCGCTCGCACCATTGGTCGCTGGTGCGGCCTGCCCAATAACGAACTCGCCCGGCTGGACCAGATTTTTAAAAGCGTCCGGGATCAGCGCGAACACAGGCGAGGCATGACCGCCAAGAACCGCGCCTTGCTCGACAAGCTCGACGATCAGCGGTTCGCCGATCAGTTGCAGCTTCTACCGTTCATCCTGCTTGAGCGCGCCATGAAAAATCCGGACCGGCGCGGATCAGCCGCGCTCGCCCGAACCGCTATGGCGATCGAACTGCTGCTGGTGTGCAGCGTCCGCCGCGCCAATCTCGTCAGCCTCGAACTCGGCAAATCTATTCGGAAGATCGGCCACGGCAAGGATGCGTTCTGGATCATCGAGCATGACGGCGCAGAGGTGAAGAACAATGAAGACCTGCGCTTCAGGCTTCCCGATCAAACCGTGGCGCTGCTGGAAACCTATCTGCGCGACTGGCGGCCGAAACTCTGTCCCGATCCCTCGCCCTGGCTGTTCCCGGCGGCGGATGGGAACTGCATCGACCCTAAGACCATGGCCTATGCCATCGGTGCCCAATCAAAGCGCGTTCTGGGGGTGGCCATCACACCGCATCAGTTCCGTCACATATCGGCGGAACTCTACCTGAAGGACAACCCCGAAGGCATTTTCACCGTCAGCCAGCATCTCGGGCACCGCGACATCAATACGACCCGTCACTATTATGCCCGGCCCAAGCAGCGGCAGGCCTCCCGCCACTTCCAGGAGCATATTCTGCGCAGCCGCGACACCGCACGGATCAGGGTCAGGCGTAGCGTAAAGCCTCGTAAAGCCGTGGATTGCAGCTTCAACGAGGTGGAGGACGTGTTGTGAGCACTCCTCTTTGCCTCAAGCCTCCCCAATGGCCCGCCGTTGACCAGTTGCGTTACCGTGAGGCCCGCGAGGCCAGAAGTTTTCTGGACGCTCCCAACCCCGCCAGCAAGTGGAGCGCGGCCCGCTGCCGCAATGTCGAGCAGGGGTACGGCCAGTGGCTGTCATTCCTCACCCGCAACGGCTGGCTCGATGCCGGAGCACCGCCCGAAACGAGAGTGACACCTGATCGCGTTCGCCTGTTCCTCATCCAGCTTCAGGACCGGGTCGCGTCCTGCAGCGTGGAAATGATCTTCGAGGGCTTCGCCCGGATGATCATGGCGATAGCTCCCAGCCAGGACTGGAACTGGCTGCGGACCGTCATCCGCAACCTCAAGGCCATTGCCAGGCCGGAAAAGGACAAGCGTGCCCACATGGTCGACGCCCGGCAGCTTTTGTCGCTGGGGGTCGATCTGATGGATCGGGCGCTCGAGATGGGTGATCGCTATCACGCTGCGACTTGCATGCGCGATGGCTTACTGATTGCTGTTCTTGCCTGCTGCCCTGTCAGGATCGCCAACCTGACGGCGATCGAGATCGGGCGGCATCTGCTATTCGACGGCGACCGCTACCTCCTCTTCTTCACCGAGGAGGAAACCAAGACCTCTCATCCCTATCAGGCCGAACTACCCCAGTCCCTCACCCCCTATATCGACGTCTGGTTGCGTGATCACCGCCGCAGACTGCTGATGCAGGGCGACGGGTCGAAAACCGACCGGCTGTGGATTGATCGCTGGGGGCAACCAATGGGAGATCGTTCGATCCGGGATCAAATCGAAAAGCGCACGAAGGACGCCTTCGGTCGTCATGTCTGGCCGCATCTAGCCCGCAGCATCGCGGCGAGCAGTTTCGTCGATCACGACCCTGACATGGTGGCGCTTGTGCCGGACCTCCTCGGCCACACCGATCACCAGACTGCACATAAATACTACATTCTCGCCGATGGAGCCCGCGCTCACGAAGCGGTGCAGTTGGCCTTCGAGGCGCGAAGAGCCGCCGCAGTGGCGCGGCTTACGGCGCGGAAGGAGCGCGAAGATGCCTGATAGCCTTGTGCAATTAATTGCTTTCGACCCGCGAAATCGAGCGAGTGGTACCATCCTTGATCCACCCATTAAATCAGGCCTTGGTTGCCTCGGGGCAGTTCCCGTAGACAATGGGAGATGGACGCCCAGCCTGCCTCCTGCCCCGTATCGAAGGGCCGCCCTGCGTCAAAGCGCAGTGGCCGGATCATTATCCGGCGCAGGCGGGCTGCGCCTTCCTCTCCGGTCAGGTTGCCAGTCGATGGACGGCAGGCATTGGTCAGTGACCTTCCAGCAATCATGCCCGTGCTGCGCGACGAAGTGGCGATCCTGCGGGCCTATCTTGGCAGGGAGATCGACGCGATCCTGTTCGGCGAGGAGTGATCGACCATGACGCGGGCGGCAATCTACGTCCGCGTATCAACCGCACGGCAGGCCGAGCGCGATCTGTCGATCCCCGATCAGATCGTCCAATGCCGCACATGGTGCGCTCGGCAGGGCATCGAGGTGGTGCAGGTCTTCTCCGAGCCGGGGGCTTCCGCCCTCGACGAAGATCGGCCCGTGTTCCAGGAGATGATCCACACGGCGAAACGGACGGACAAGCCCTTTGATCTCGTTGTCGTGCATTCCCTGAGTCGGTTCAGCCGCGACTCGCTGCACTCCGAGCTTTATATCCGCGAGTTACGAAAAGCCGGGGTCGAACTGGTCTCCATCACGCAGGAGGTCGGACAAGACCCAACCGGTGAGATGTTCCGCAAGCTGCTGCACATCTTCGACGAGCATCAGAGCCGGGAAACCGCCAAACACGTCCACCGCGCCATGTTGGAGAACGCTCGTCAGGGCTTCTGGAATGGTTCGCGACCGCCGTATGGCTACGGCGTCGAGATCGCCGAGCGCCGAGGCAACAAGGACAAGAAAGTGCTGGTGGTCGACGAGGCCGAGGCGCGGGTCGTTCGGATGATCTTTGACATGGCCTCCGGCACCGAAGGCCGCCCGATGGGCGTGAAAGCCATCGCCACATGGCTCAACGAGCGCGGCCTCCTCCGGCGAGGACGCAGGTTCACGACCGGTGGCGTTCACGACATCCTGACCTCCACAACCTATCACGGGCTGCACCATTTCAACCGCACCGACAGCCGCAACGGTCGCCCACGCCCGCCGTCCGAATGGGTGCCGTTCGTGGTGCCCGCGATCATCGACGAAAAGACCTTCAACGCCGTGCAGGCTCTCCTGCAGAGCCGTGCGCCCAAACGAGTGGCCCCGCGCATCGTCAACTCCCCCACACTGCTGGCCAGAGTAGCCCGATGCGGCCATTGCGGGGCAGCTCTGATCCAGAACACCGGCAAGGGCGGGCAGTATCGCTATTACTGTTGCTCGACCCGTCTCAAGGAAGGCCCGTTCGGCTGCAAGGGACTGCGCATGCCGATGGACAAGCTCGATGACATTGTGATCGGCGAAGTATCGAAGCAGATATTGCAGCCGGATCACCTCGTCGCCCTGCTCGACGAATATCTGCGCACAGCGATCGAGCGCGAGGACCGCAACCGGGATCGCCTGCGTCAGATGCGCCAGGACCATAAGGAAGCCGAGGCTGGTATCGCCCGGCTGCTGGAACTGGTCGAGAAGGGCCTCATGGACGCCGAGGATGCCTCGATGCGTGAGCGGCTGGTCAATCTGCGGTTCCGGCGCGACGAGCTTGCCGAACAGATTTCTGATCTGACCCGTCGCCTAGCGATGGCCGAGCCCATAATCACACCCGAGAAGATCGAGAAGGTTGCGCTGCTACTGCGTGAGAAGCTGCACAGCGGCCCGCCCGATCTGCGTCAAGCTTATGCCCGGCTGCTGCTCAACGAGGTCCGTGTCGACGATCGGGAAATCCGCATCAGCGGCTCCAAGGCCGTGCTGGCCCGGAGCGCCGCAGGGGGCGTGGCCAAAACCACGCCCGCAGTTCTCTCTTTTGTTCGAGAATGGCGCACTCGACAGGATTCGAACCTGTGGCCTCCGCCTTCGGGCAGCAGGGGAACAACAAGGAGGAAGGCAAGGCGAAGTCATGTTCCGCAATCGACGTCCTCGCACCGATGTCGTCTGACAGGGGGCAACTTCGCGCGGCATTGCAAGGGGTCCGTGCAGTTGACTGGACACCGCTTGCCGCCGGACTCGATCGTGCCGAGGCTCTGCTGACGGCCTCCTCAACGCCGAGGGAGCAGATCATCTATGTTGTGTCAGATGGCGAAGAGACCTGCGGCGGCGATCCCGTGACCTCCGCCCGACGCATCGACAGCGGTCGCGCGCCGTCGATGCCGCAGGATGGATGGAGATCTGCCCACACCCGTTCCTATACGCGTCAGTTCGCCAAGGCCAGGGCCGGACAACCGTGACCCGTTCATTCAGGCACCTCGATCAGCTTAACCTTATGGGCCGTGCGCCGCCGATGGTCGCTGAAGCGCTCCCCGTTGCGGCTCTCGGTTCGGACACCATTGCGTTTCCAAGGCTTGCAAAGTTTGCAGCCGCTCCGCTGGTTCCGCGACCTTTTTCTTTTGCAATGCATCGAGGTTGTCATCTTTCTGTCGCAAGCGAGGCGCCGTTCGTTTGTTCTTGACTCTCATACATCGTTTTGGATGATTAACCACGACATCCATCGCCCAGGGGGGATCAATACATGACGTTTCTTCGCGCGCTGTTTCAGGCTCTGTTCTGTCATCACGCGGCTGCCGGCGCCGTTCGCGGGGGCAGCGGCCACTTCAACGAACAATGCCACCCCGGCACCTATAACTGAACGGAAAGCGGCCGCTGAAAGCTGGTCGCCTGTCAGGATAGATGACCGCCGCTGCCTGATTTACGGGCCGCGGTTCGGAAAACTGTACCTGCTCTCTGTGGAACGCCTTGGAGACAGGGTGTTTCGCCAGGTGATCGGCTTGTCCGGTCCAGACGACGCAGCACTCGCCGATCCATCCGACCGCGTTGGCTGGTCGCTTGCGAGCCAGGGCGACGATCTTCGCCCTGGGTCCGGATGGCGGATGCGGTTGGCCTATCACCTCCTTCATCATTCGCGTCATGGCCTGCCGTTCAGGCTGAGTGCGAAGCTGATCGGGCTGGCAGCGAGCCGTTCAGCAAGCCATCCGCACGGCGGGCAGAACACGGTAGAAGCGATCGCGCGTGCGGTTGCCGCCACGGAAGATGCCGTCGGATTCTCCGATTGCTATCCTCGCGCCTTGCTTACCGCTTGGCTGGCGCTTGCCGCGGGCAACTCCTGTGTTCTGGCGATCGGTGTGCTGGCGCCGACGCGAAAGTTGCACGCCTGGTGCACGGTCGCCGGTGTCCTGCCGTTCGAGCCGGTGGCAGAGCATTATCTTTATCAACCGGCCTGGACCATCACGCTGCCCTGATGCCGGCCTTTTTTCGCCCAACCACAACGAATGTCGAAATTGGAGACGCCGAACTCGAGGTCCGCACTTCGGTCGCCACCCGGCACGTCACGCTACCGGGCTGCGGCATCACCTATCTGTGCCTCTATGACGATGAAATCGATCAGCGGACCGAACTCTTCATCAGGCGCTTGGCGATGGCCGGCACGGAAGCGATCGCGCCTTATCTTGAACTGACCGACATCGCCTTCATTGTGCGGCATGATGGCAGTTTGTCGGTTATGCGCGGCGGAGCGTGCCCGATTGCACTCTATTACTGCCCAACCGAGAAGGGGCTGCGCTTCACAACCGCCCTGCCCGTCGCGAACACTTCACGCCTTTCCCGGCGTGGAATCATCATGGTCGTCGCCGCAGCGTGCCAGCACTCTTCTTATGAGCCGAACGCTTTCACCGAAACGCCAGTCGCCGGATGGCACCGGGTGCGTCGCGCCTCGATCAACCATTTCGTCGCGAACCGGCTCGAACGCTGCGAACTCATCGATGGACGACCGGTCCGCACAGTGAGCCGGGAAGAGATTGCCGCAGAGGTCCGTGCGGCATTCATGGCGTACGGGAATTCGCAGGCCGGGATCACCAGATCGGTCCTGGAGGTTTCAGGCGGATTCGATAGCACGCTTGCCGCGACCACACTGATGGCGCGGCAGGACATGCACGGCATCTCATCGGTCTATCCCTATTATGAGTTCCGCGACGAGGTCGAAGTGCAAGCGGGTGTCGCTGGAGAACTTGGAATTCCCCGCACTATCCTCGACGGCACAACGCTTTTCCCCTACGCGCCCAGCGACGAGCCTGTGCGCTGGGACGAGCCGTCGGTCTATGTAACCGGCATCCGCCATGCCGAGCAGGTTGCGCGCTTCGCCAGTCGGCACCATGCACAGCGCATCTATATGGGGCATGGCGGGGACCAATGCTTCGCGACGGATCTGACCTCAAGGGAAGGACTTGTCCGCAATCCACCGGGGCGAGGACCGTTTTCAGCGCGAAGCTGGGCCATTGTTTCCGCAGCCACAAAGGCCACTAACGCATCGCCCTGGATGGCCCGGTCAGCCGGCACGTTCGTCTATGACGCGCGGCAGGACCTATGGGTCAAGGAACGATATGGCGTCACCATCAGGACGCCGTTTTCCGATCTGCGCATATTTCAGGCAGGTCAGCTCTGGTCGGAGCACTCGGCGGCAAGGGGCAAGCGGCCCGACAAATCGATCCTGGTGGATGCGCTGGGCAGCTATCTTCCCGACGCCGTTGTCCGGCGGAAGGGCAAGACGGCCTATGACGGCGTTTGGATGCGCGCTTATGAACGCCATGCCACTCATATTGCCGATTGTTTCGATCGCGCCGCCGCCACGCTGGGGCATCTGGGCATTTCCGCAACATGGTTGATTCGCAGGACCCGCGCGCTTGGTGCCTGGAAGCCCGTGTCGGACAGGGAAGTGCTGGCGCTCTACGCGGTCGCGTTCTGGATTCTGGCTTGGGAACTTGACCGACCGGAGGAGCTTTGCTGGGCGCCGTGATCCCGGGTAGCAATATCGAAGAAGAAATTCTGAAACAGCCTGCCGTTCTCCAACCGGTCGCCGAAATAGGCGCTCGCGCCATGGGCGAGATGCGCGTCGAACAGGACCAGGCGGTTATAGATATTGCTGATCCGGTCGATCTCCTCCCAGTGCCCGCGGTCGAATTCCGCATCGCTCCCGAAGGTCAAGGCCATCAGTGCGGCGTCGCTGGACCGTCGGCGCAGACCGCTCCGGCGCCCGCGGAAGAAAGACAGGCCCGCTCCCAGCGGGGCGTCGGGGGTAAGAAACAGGACGCCTGCATAAGACTGACTGTCGGAATGATACGGGATGGCATCGTTGGCGAAGCAAACCTGGAATCGCCCGTTGGCGGTATTGTCGTCCCAATGCGCCAACTGATGACCGAGCAAATCCTCGAACCTTTGGCGATAGGGCGCCAGATGCAGGAAACGCGCCTCGGTACGCAGGCCGGCGCTGTGCATTTTGACATAGGGCTGCCTGAGCGCCGTCGCCCGCACGCCGTCGGGATCTGTCAGAAAGTCATCGACGACGATGATCTGCGGGCCGGTGCTATCAACGACCATTGTTCCTTCCTTCCGCGAGCTACCTCCAAGGTGCCAGTTTATCTTTCGCGTAATCCTCAGACATGCTGACCACGATCGCGTGGTGAAGATTCACCTGAAGCGTTCTTCGAAATACGCATACCACATTCGTTGAAGCGCAGCGGGTTGCGGCAGAGTTGCACAAGCGCGGCACTCGTCCCCTCATCGGGGCGGTGAGCAGGGCTTTCCTTCATATTCATGCCGGTGGAGCTTGTATTCACCCCCGCTCCAGCGAACCACTGGAAAACAGAACCCCGGTCCGCCGACCTGAATGTCGGGAAAATTGTCCGAACCTCTTGTCGCAAGCAACTCGGGAATTCCGATGCCGGCCGTCATAACCTTCCATTGGCCGTTCGGCTGCCGGGTCAACAACTGGAAGCTCAAACCCGACATGCCGAAGCAGATCGCGCCGCCTTCAGTCACGATGACCTCGGGCCGGCCATCACCATTGATGTCTTCGATTGTCCCTATTGCACCGGCCTCATAGGACGCCCCCGCCGGCGGGTCTCCGCATGTGCCGCTTTCCCATTGTCGGCGCTTCTGTACATAGGTGAAACCTGCGGCCTGGAAGATGCTTCGCATCTCTGAGCTAACGCCATCCAAAGAAGCGCCCGAAGTTGACGAGCCGGCAACGGAATTGGCTTCCACGCTTGCCGCCGCGACACGATCAGCGGCGGCTGAAGTGGGCTCCGCCCCGGCTGATGAAGCGGGCGCCGCCAGGGCGATCCTTTCCGGCGAAGTTCCCGCTTCACTACCGCCGCCACCTGCAATTTCCTCACTCGTCGCACTCCGGCCCGATTGGCCGCCACAGGCCGTCAACGCCAAAGCAACCACCAGGGGACCCAGTTTCCGGTCGAAGGATTTTATCATTTGCCCACCTCTGCACTGCTCTACGGCTTTACCGCCGCCTGTCCTCAGTTCCATGACAATAATACTGGCGTTGCCATCAAGCGATTGCCGAACGGCACGACCTCGGCACTGTCGTAAAGGCTCGCCCCGAAGGCGAAAGCGATTTCTGCAGGCCTCGGCGAGCGCTCGCAAACCGACGAAATCGTCGGTCTTAACTGTTGCGCGATCGCGACGCCGAGACAGGTGTCTCAAATCTCCGGCTGAAATCCAGGAACTCTCCACTGATAGCGCCGTCGATTCGCGAGCAACCGCGCCGCCGAGGACTGAAGATTCGTAAACTATTGAAATTGAGGGGGTTTGGTGGAAATTGCTGCTTCCGCGACTGCTTCCGTGGTGGAAATTGCGCTGGAGGCCGCACAAGACGCCTGATTCAAGCGTTTGATTTCTAAGGGGAAATTTGGCGCACTCGACAGGATTCGAACCTGTGGCCTCCGCCTTCGGAGGGCGGCGCTCTATCCAGCTGAGCTACGAGTGCATCCGGTCCCCCTTAGTTGGGGGCTCGAAAATCGTCAATCTGCCGACTGCTTCCGTGGTGCTTCCGCGACGCTTTTGCCTCGAAAAACCGCTTCCGTCAAAATCGGCCTAAAACCCTGTTTCTACGACCTTATTTTCTTCCTCAAACGCCCGAATATCAGCTTGACTTCCGCCTTCGGAGGGCAGCGCTCTATCCAGCTGAGCTACGGGTGCGCGAGGATTGCCTCGTGCGGCAGGGGCAGGCGCTTAGCAGCCGGTTCGCGCGCTTGCCAGCCCCTTTTGCTTGCTCGCCCTCCGGAAGGCAAATGTCCCGAAGGCGAGCGTTAGGGCTTTAATAACGATGCCGCCCTTAGCATTGCCTGCATGAGCGCGATTCCCGACTTTCCCACCGACGATATGGGCACCCCCACCGGGTGTGAGGAAGACGTATTGTCAGCGCGCTGGGCCGCGATGCATCGGTCGGCGGATGCGTTGGCCAAGATGCTGGGGCCGCAGGCCGGGCCGGAGCGGAACTATTCGCTCTATCCCGTCGGCCTGCCGCAGCACGATCGGACGGAGCTTGAGGCCGGCACCGCCGATCTTTGCGCGATGATGGAACTGGGCGTCTATGCCATCCTGCAGGCACGCGAACACGGGGCAGAGGCGAAAGTCGCGGCCAAGGCGCTGCTCCGCCGGTTCGAGGACAAGCGGCGCCGCCTTCTGTCCGAGGTTGAGACCGAGGCCGATCTCGCCGCCTGATCCGGGCAGGCGCGCTCCCTTTCGAAATATCCGCTTGCCCTGTTCCCGGTTCGTTCCGTACAGTCCCGGGTATGGCCGACTCGTCCACCGCATTCGCCCTTTCGCCTGACACCGATGCCACTGCGCTGGCCGGGGCCGCCGCCGTAGCGCGCGGGATTTCCCGATTGTTCGCGCGAAACGACATCTGGGCCTTGCCCGAAATGCCGCTGGTGGGCGGGCGACGGGCGGACCTGATGGGGGTCGATTCGCGGGGCAAAGTCGTAATCGTGGAGATCAAGGTTTCGCGCGCAGACCTGATGGGCGATGGCAAGTGGACCGATTACCTTGACCATTGCGACCGGTTCTATTGGGGGCTTTCGCCCGAACTTGACCGTCAATGCCTTGAAACCGGCGATTTTCACCCCGACCGCTGCGGCGTGATCGTGGCAGATGGTTATGATGCGGAAATCCTGCGCCCGGCCCCGTTGCTAAAGCTGAACCCGGCGCGGCGGCGGATGGAGGTGGAGCGGCTGGCACGCTGTGCCTTGCGGCGGCGGCAGGTCGATCTGGACCCGCATTGCGCGCCTTGGGGCGGCGAGCATTCGGGGTAGTACAGACCTCACAGGACACGGTTGGCGGTGGGCAACACCTCCCCGGCCTTTTTTCGTACGCCGGTTGCGGGTAAGACGCGGGGCATGGCCGACGCCGCTTCCCCCACAGCGCCGATCGTCGCGATCGTCCTGTCCGCGCTGGTGATGACCGCGATCGTCGCGGTGCGTTACCTGTTGTCGAGCGGCGGGTTCGCGCTGGCCACCCGCGCGAAACGACCGGGACTGTACAAGGGGCTGAACCGCCAGATCGGTGCGGAACTGCGCTGGTCGCTGCTCTCCGCCGCAATCTACGGCATTCCGGCGGGCGTGGTTGCTTGGGGCTGGCAGCAGCATGGCTGGACGCGAATCTACACCGATGCGGGCACCTATCCGCTGTGGTGGATGCCGGTGTCGCTGTTCGTCTACCTATTCGCGCATGACACGTGGTTCTACTGGACCCATCGCCTGATGCACGAACCGCACGCGTTTCGCATCGCCCACGCCGTGCACCACGCCAGCCGCCCGCCTACGGCCTGGGCCGCGATGGCATTTCACCCCATAGAGGCGATCACCGGCACGGTCGTGATTCCAGTGCTGGTTTTCCTGATCCCGATCCATGTCGGCGTGCTGCTCGCAGTGCTGACCATCATGACTGTCATGGGCGTGACCAACCACATGGGGTGGGAGATATTTCCTCGCGCCCTCGTTCATTCGCGCTTAGGGGGCGGGCTGATAACAGCCAGCCATCACCACCTTCATCACGAGAAGTATCGATGCAACTACGGCCTCTATTTCCGGTTCTGGGATCGCCTTTGCGGCACCGACAGCGGCGTGGCGCAGCCGGGGTGGGATCGATGAAGCGGGCGCTGATCTTGCCGTTGATGGCCTTGCCGCTTTTGGGTGCAACACCGCCGACGGGGGCGGACGTTACCGTGTCGGTGACGCACTTGCGATCAACCGATGGCAAGGTGCGCGCGTGCATGGCCCCGCAGAAAAGTGCGTTCCCCGATTGCCGGGGCGGCGTGGGCATGGAACTCAGCGTCGCGGCGGACAAGGCGGGGGCATTCACCTTTCGCAACGTTGCGCCCGGCACGTACGCCATCGCGTTGATCCATGACGAGAATGACAACGGCAAGATCGACAAGGCGCTGATGATCCCGAAGGAAGGCTTCGGCTTCTCGCGCGATGCGCCGGTCCGCATGGGCCCGCCGCCGTTCTCTGCCGCCGCGTTCGACGTGGGCAAGGAAAACGTACGCCAGCCGATCAAGATGCGCTACCTGCTCTGATCCCGATACGACTGCGAAAGACAAGAAGCTTGACCGTTCCCGCCCTGCTGCGTTCCGTTCTCTATATGCCCGGCTCTAACGCAAGGGCGATTGCCAAGGCGCGCACGCTGCCCTGCGATGCAGTGGTGATGGATCTGGAAGACGCGGTCGCACCAGAGGCGAAGGCGGATGCGCGCGGCACGATCAAGGCAGAGCTGGCCGAGGGCGGCTTCGGCGCGCGGTACATGGTCGTGCGGATCAACGCGCTCAGCAGCGAATGGGGCGCGGACGACCTGCGCGCGATGGCCGATGCCGGGATGGACGCGATCCTTGCGCCCAAAGTCGATACGGCGGACGACGTCGAAACGCTGGCCAAGGCGATGCGCGATGCGGGCTATTCCGACCAGGTCGCGCTGTGGGTGATGATCGAGACGCCGATGGCAATCCTGAACCTTGCCTCTATCGCCGCCAGCGCGGCGACCACGCCGCTGGCCGGGTTCGTGCTTGGCCTCAACGATCTGGCCAAGGATAGCGGCATTGCCCAGCTGCCCGGACGTGCCGCGTTTCAGCCGGTTTTGACGATGAGCGTGCTGGCCGCCCGCGCCCACGGGCTGGTCGTGCTGGACGGCGTATGCAACGCGATTGCCGACGAAGCACGGCTGGCCGCCGAATGCGAACAGGCGCGCGACGGCGGGTTCGATGGCAAGACGCTGATCCACCCCAGCCAGGTCGAGCCGACAAACCGCATTTTCGCCCCGACAGAGGATGAAGTGGCAGAGGCGCAGGCAATCGTCGATGCCTTTGCCGATCCCGCCAATGCCGGGCGCGGCGCGATCCGCGTCAACGGAAAAATGGCTGAAATCCTGCACCTGACACAGGCGCGGCAGTGCCTTGCGCGGGTAGAGGCCATCGCCGCGCAGGGTGCATCTTAACAACCGGTTTACCCATTTGCGCCATAGTCCGGCAAAGGGCCGCCCGACTCCGGGCCGCCCAGCGGGGTTGGCACATGGAAACACTGAAAGGCGGCTGGCACTCGGAAACCGAGTGGGCAGGCTTCGATGCTACCGATGCCTGCGACGGCCTGATCCGAGAGGATGAGGGCAGGACCGCGATCGAATCCGAAGCACCGCCGCCGGGCATTGGGCAGGACGAACGCCGCATGCAGGTGCGCGCCTACAACCTGTGGGCCGAACTGCTGGCCAACCGGTCTTTCCCCGACATTGCCGACCTCGACCACGCCGGGAACAACGACTTCGGCGACCATTCGGTGCTGATGGACTTTTCCGGCGGGATCGAAGACCCGGTGATCGTCCACCTCGGCGCGCGTCTGGCGGACGAATGCGGCGATCTTCGCGAAGGGTACATCGGGCAACTGTCCGATGTGCCGTCGGGCTCGTTGCTGTCACGCATTACCGATCACTACATCCAGATCCTTGCCCGTCAGGCCCCGATCGGGTTCGAAGCGGAATTCGTGAACCGTAGCGGCAAGCTGATCGTCTATCGCGGCATTCTTTTGCCGTTTTCCAGCGACGACTTGACGATCGATCACATCTACGGCGTGCTGAACTGGAAGGAAGTCGCCGAAACGCCGCTTTGCGAAAGCCTTGCGCAGCAGGTAGCCGGATCGATCACGCCTTCGCCCGCCACGCGCATGCCCGGACCGCGCGATACGCTGCCCGCGCCGCTATCGCGCCGGTTGCGCGCGATGACCCCCAAGGGGTTCGACGAGCTGGCCGACGATGGGCCGGAATTCACGCTGTTGATGGCGCGCAGGCTTTCGTCCGGCAATGTCCAGTTGCTGGGCGAAGTGCCGTTCGATCCGGTGATGATGCGGCAGGCGGCGGACCGGCTTAGCCGGGGCTGACCTGTTCTGCCCGCGCGTTTGCGGGCACCAAATCGCCACCGCCTCGTTCACCAGGCATGCCCTTGTTCGGACACCCGCCCACCGTCTTCCCCTATTTCGGCCACCGCAGCGCCCATCGCCTGACCATCACCGCCCGCGCCCTGCGCGCCCGCGAACCGGCGTGGCACCACACCGGCGACCTCGCCAAGATGCGCGCGCTGTGGCAGCAATTCGCCTCTCGCGAAGAGCCGCACCTGCCGGTTACGTTGGTGGTCGGCACACCCGATGGCGCGGAACAGCGGCACGAGGTTCGCGCCGATGACGAGGGCTATGCGCACTTTTCCATCGATCTGAACGGGTGGGAACGCCCCGCCCACACCGCTTGGGAAACTGTCCGCTTCGAATGGATGAACCGCACCGGCCCGCAATCGACGGAAGGGTTCGTCCTCGCTCCCGGCCATGCGACGCGGATGGGCGTGATTTCTGACATCGACGATACCGTAATCGAAACCGGCATCACCGGCGGCCCGCGGGCGTTGGTGCGCAACTGGCGGCGGATGCTGGCGACGATGCCTGATGACCGGACCCCGGTGCCGGGCGCGGGTCAGCTTTACGGCAGACTGGCAGGAAGCGTGCTGGCCCAGCCGGACAAGGAACCCGGCACCCGCCTGATCGCGCCGCACCGACCGTTCTTTTATGTCTCGTCCAGCCCGTGGAACCTTTTCGGCTATCTCGTGGCATTCATGCGGTCGCGCTCGCTCCCGCTCGGCCCGCTGCACTTGCGCGATTGGGACTTCAACCGTGCAACCTTGGGCTCATCCGGCCACGGCGCGCATAAGCGGCTGGCGGCGGAGGGCATTCTGGCCACCTACCCCGATATGAAATTCGCCCTGATCGGAGACGATACGCAGGGCGATCTGGTCGCCTATTCGCACCTTGCCGCCGACTTTCCGGGGCGCATTGCGGCGATCTTCATCCGGCACGCGGGCGAACTGCACACGGCGGAGGAACTGGCCGCAATCACCCGGATCGAGGCGGCTGGCGTGCCGTTCTGGCATGGCGAGAGTTTCGAGGTTGGCACGGAATTCCTTGAGCAGATCGGCGTATCGCAGACCGGCGACACCGCCCAGATCGTCGACACGATCGAGAAAGACGCCGACGCAAAACCCGAGAAAACGCTCAAGAAATCGGCCGCCAATGCTTGAGCCGCGAACCGCACGCGCTTAATCCTATGTTCAGCGCCCACGGACCAGTCCTGAGGCGCAACAGGATCCGATGCGCAACACATATATACGCCCACTGGCGCATGTCGCCTTTCTCCTCGCCCTGCTCCTGCTGGGCGCGCGGCCCGCGCTCGCGCAGTCCATCCTGCGCGATGCGGAGACCGAAGAGCTGTTGCAGGACATGGCCGCACCCATCGTAGCAGCGGCGGGGCTGGACCCGAAAAATGTCGACATCGTCCTGATCAACGACAATTCGGTGAACGCCTTCGTCGCGGGCGGGCAGGCGGTCTACGTTCATTCAGGTTTGATTGCTGAGGCGGACACCGCCTTGCAGGTACAGGGCGTAATCGCGCACGAACTGGGCCACATCACCGGCGGCCACGTAATCGGCTTTTCCGACGGTGCGAAGAAGGCCACGAATATCTCGATCCTCTCGCTGATCCTTGGCGCGGCGGCGGCAGCGGCTGGCGGCGGAGAGGCGGCGATGGGCGTGATCGCGGCGGGCCAGCAGGCGGCAATGGGCAGCTTCCTTGCCTTTACGCGCGGACAGGAATCGGCGGCGGACCTTGCCGGTGCGCAGTACCTTTCGGGCGCGGGCCTTTCGGGCAAGGGCAGCTTGGAGTTCTTCAAGAAACTGCAACAGCTGGAACACCGCGCCGGGTACTACGCAAAGGAGGAGGATACCTTCTATCGCACCCACCCGCTGTCGCGCGATCGTATCGAGACGCTGCAGGCGGTCTATGAAAAAGACCCCGCCTGGCAAAAGCCCGAAGATCCTGTGCTTGAGGAACGCTTTCGCCGGGTGAAGGCCAAGCTCTATGGCTATCAGGCAAAGCCCGAAGACACGCTGATCGCGTTTCCCGAAACCGACAATTCGATCCCCGCGCACTATGCCCGCGCCTATTCGCGCAACAAGGAAGCGCTGATCGGCAAGTCGGTGGCGGAAGCCGATGCGCTTTTGCTGGCAGAGCCGGACAACCCCTATTTCCTGGAGCTGAAGGGTCAGGTCTTGCTGGAATCGGGCCAGCCGGACGAAGCGCTACAGCCTTTGCGCCGCGCGGTTACGCTGTCGAACAACCAGCCGCTCATCGCCACGCTGTTCGGCCATGCGCTGCTGGCGACAGAGGACGCCAACCACCATGAAGAGGCCGAGCGCGTGTTGCGCGCCGCCGTCGCACGCGACCGGTTCAACCCGACCGCGTGGTACATGCTGGGCCGCATCTATGCCGATCGGGGTGATACGCCCCGCGCGCGGCTGGCCAGCGCCGAACAGCTGATGATGACCGGCAGGCCCGATGCCGCCTTGCAGAACGCCGCCGCGGCAGAGGCGTCGCTTCCGGCGGAAACCCCGGACTGGCTGCGGGCGCAGGATATCAAGCTGGAAGCGCGGGCAGAGATTGAACAGCGCAAGAAGCGCAAGTAGGACGGTTGTCATGACCCTTGCCCCAAAGCAATTCCGCCTTGCCGCCGTCGCCGTGGCCATCCTTGCCCTGCTGCTGGGCACCGTCTGGTATATGACCGCGAACGGCGCCGAACCGAAAAGCGATGCCGACGACGCGGTCGAAGCGGCCGGGTTCGACACCAAGGAGCGCGCCGCGATCGAGGCGCTGGTGCGCAGCTACATTCTGGAGCACCCGGAAATCCTGCCCGAAGCCATCGAACGGCTGCGCGAAAAGGAATCGCTGGCGGCGATGGACGCGATCCGCGAAGACCTGTTCACGCCCTATCCCGGCGCGGTGCTGGGCAATCCGCGCGGGGAAACCGTGCTGGTCGAATTCAGCGACTATGCCTGCGGATATTGCCGCCGTTCGGTCGAGGCGGTGGAGAAGCTGATCGCCGAAGATCCCGATCTGAAAGTCGTGATCCGCGAATTCCCGATCCTGTCGGACGACAGCGTCACCGCCGCGAAATGGGCACTCGCCGCCGCGCATCAGGGTAAGTACGAGGCATTCCATCACGCGATGTACGCCGCCGGACGCCCGACGCTGGCGAATATCGAAAAGGCTGCGAAGGCCGCCGGTCTGGATGTCGAAATGGCGCGCAAGGCTGCGGCCAGCCCCGCCATCGCCGCCGAAATCTCGGCCAACCGCGCTTTCGCCAACCAGCTGCAATTCGGCGGCACACCCGCGTGGGTTACGGCCAGCGGCACGCTGGAAGGCGCGGTCGGCGAAGATGCCTTGCGCAAGGCGCTGAACGAACCGGGCAGCGCACAGGGCGGGTGATGCGCGCGCCCGGCGGCATTCTTGCTGCCCTATTAATACTTGCCGCGATCCCGGCACAGGCGGAACCCGTCCGTGCCGACAGCGACCAGCAACTCGATCCGTTTCACGTCGTCGCCTTGCTCGACCGCCGGGTGCAGTCGATCGGCTGGCGATTGGCGCAGGCGAACGCCCGGTTTTGCAAGACCACGATGCAATCGACCGGCCTGCTGGTGCAGGACCTGCAAAGCTGGAAAAGGCCCGACGCTGCGCGCACCGCTTTCGACGTCGACCCATCGGTACAGGTCATCGTCGGCGCGGTAGCGGAAGGGTCGCCGGCGGCGGACGCGGGGCTAACCACCGGCGAACCGATCTACACCATCGGCGATACCGTGCTGGATAGCGACTTGCCGCCCGCAGTCCCCGGCACCTTCGCGCGGCAGGTCCAGTTGCTCGACCGCGTCGATGGCTTGGCTAACCGCAACGGCTGGCTGGCCTTGGGAGTCGATAATGCAGAGGACGAACGCACGCTGCTGCGCATTCCCGCAAGGCCGGTCTGCGCCAGCCGCTTCGAGATCGTAACGGACGGAAAGCGTGCGCAGGCCGATGGCATCCGTGTGCTGGTCAGTGCGGAAATGGCGCTCGGGCTGGCTGACGACGATCAGCTTGCCTTCGTCATCGCGCACGAACTCGCCCACAACGCGCTGGGCCACCCGCAGATGCTGAAGCGCGAGGGCCGCAAGTGGGGCCGCGTGCGCCATACAGAGCGGGAGGCGGACCGGCTGGCAATCTGGCTGATGCGCAATGCCGAGTACGACGTGGGCGGCGCGCGGGCCTTTATGCTCGGCTGGGCGCGCAGCCACGATGTCGGTTTCCTGGATCCGACGCATGACGCTTGGGACGAGCGGCTGAACGGCGTGGACGAGGAAATCGCTCTGGTCGCCGCAAGCCCGGCGCGTCCCGGCGAATATGACTGGTCCGTACGCTTCCCGCTGGACCGTGCCGTCGCCAAACCGGGTGGATGAGCGATGGGGCACGCCGCCAACCTTTCCTTATGGGTGCATTCCTGAAGGGTGCGTTCCGCCAAAAAGGCGGTGCGCTGTCGCGCGCGCGCGGAATCGGGTATCAGTCGGGCATGTCGGTGCTTCCCGTCGCGCCTGTCCCGTTCTTCGCGGACAAGAACCGCGCCTTCTGGCGGTTGCAGCTGCTCGGTTGGGGCGGCGCGATGGTGCTGCGCGCGGTGTCCAGCCTGGCCAATGCCCAGCCGCTGACGTTCCTCGTACTGGTCGCCATCGCGACGCTGACCGGCTTTTCGCTCTCGCTGATCCTGTCGGTGCTCTATCGCCAGCTGATGAACCGCCGCGCCATCGTGACGTGGGGCGCGACCGCGATGGTGCTGGCGGCGGCAGTCGGCGTCTATGCCTTTATCGATTCGTGGGTGATCTCGCTCTATCGCCCGACTGCGGAGCCGGGGTTCGCGCAGCTGTTCCTTGGCGTGTTCTACCTCGATCTCACGCTGCTGGGCGCGTGGTCGGCGCTCTATTACGCAATCAACTTTTACTTGCAGGTGGAAGAGGCGAACGACCGGCTGCTGCTGCTGGAAAATCAGGCGACCAGCGCGCAACTTGCTATGCTGCGCTATCAGCTGAACCCGCACTTCCTGTTCAACACGCTCAATTCGATCAGCACGCTGGTCCTGCTGAAACAGACCGAACCGGCAAACGCGATGCTGTCGCGGTTGTCGAGCTTTCTGCGCTATACCCTGATCAACCAGCCAACCGGACGCGTCACCATCGCGCAGGAAATCGATACGCTGAAACTCTACCTCGATATCGAGCGGATGCGGTTTGAAGAACGGCTGCGCACGCATTTCAGCATCGCGCCCGACGTGGCGAAGGCGCTGCTCCCCTCGCTTCTGCTGCAACCGCTGGTCGAAAACGCGATAAAGTACGCCGTCAGCACGCAAGAGGCCGGGGCAGAGATTACCGTCCGCGCCGAACGCATCGGCGACCGGCTGCGCATTACCGTGTCGGACACCGGCCCCGGCATTCCGCATGGGACGAAAGCCAGCAAGCTGTTCGGTAAGGTTCACGGCGATGGCGCACGGTCGACCGGCGTCGGCCTCGTCAACATTCGCGAAAGACTGGCGCAGGCCTATGGCGAGAACCAGCATTTCGAAATCCGATCCCAACCGCAAGATGGGTTCGCGGTAATCATCGAGATCCCCTTCGAAACCGATGAAGAAATCGAACCCGAACCCGTCCGGCAGTCCGGCGCAGGCCCGGTTTCCGCGATTCGTCAACGGCTTGCGCGCGTCGATTCCGCCCCTGAAACCTTGTCGCCCGCAACCCGTTCTACCTAGGCAAACTCCAACAGGAATCCCCCCTTCCATGACCATCCGTACCATCATCGTCGACGACGAAAAGCTCGCCATCCAGGGCCTTCAGGTTCGGCTGGAGCCGTTTGCCGACATAGAGGTCATCGCCACGTGCCAGAACGGGCGCGAAGCGATCCGCGCGATCAAGACCGAAAAGCCCGATCTGGTGTTCCTCGACATCCAGATGCCCGGTTTCGACGGGTTTTCCGTGGTCGGCGGGGTGATGGATGTCGATCCGCCGCTTTTCATCTTCGTCACCGCCTATTCCGAACATGCCTTGAAGGCGTTCGAGGCCAATGCCGTCGACTACCTGATGAAGCCGGTGGAGGAAGGCCGCCTTGCCGATGCGATCGACCGCGCCCGCACACGCCTGTCCGAAAAGCGCGGGCTGGAAGAAGTGGAGAAGCTGAAGAACGTGCTGGCCGAAGTCGCGCCCGACGCGATGGACCAGATGCCCGATGACGATGGCCATGCCGACACCCGCTACGAAAAGATGCTGAACGTGAAGGATCGCGGCCAGATTTTCCGTGTCGACGTCGATTCCATCGAACATATCGAGGCGGCGGGCGATTACATGGTGATCTCCACCGGCGACAACTCGCTGGTCCTGCGCGAAACAATGAAGGACCTTGAACGTCGCCTCGACCCGCGTGCGTTTCAGCGGGTGCACCGCTCCACCATCGTGAACCTCAATCAGGTGCGTCAGGTAAAGCCGCATACCAACGGCGAATGCTTCCTTGTGCTGGACAGCGGGGCGGAAGTGAAAGTCAGCCGCAGTTATCGCGATGTTGTGGCCCGGTTCGTACACTGAGATGCGGGGCCGATCCCGTATCTGAACAAAGGCTTGCGTTAACTAAATTAAATTTGTTGCAAGACTAATTCCATGTCTTGATTTCCATTTGGCGCGACCATAAGTCCGCGCCACGCCAAGCCTATTAGGGCTGGCGGGAGATAATGAGGAAATACTTACATGTTTAAAAAGACCGTTCTCGCGGTGGCGTTCGCCACGGCGGCCATCGTCGCGACTCCTGCTTCGGCGCAGGGTGCCCGCGTCGGCGTCGAACTGGGCGTTATCGATGATGACTTCCTCGGCACCGAAGAAGCCACCTATGGCCTGACCGCGGGTTACGACTTCGACATCGGCAATCTCGCGATCGGCCCGGTCGTCGGTTACACTGGCCTGTTCGATGACGACGGCACCGACATTCGCGAACTGACCGCCGGCGCGCGCATTGGCGCGAAGCTGGGCACCGGTTCGATGGTCTATGGCACCGTCGCTTACGCCAACCTCGACGCCGATGGCGTTCCGGGCAGCGCCGACGGCACGCGCCTCGGCCTTGGCTTCGAACAGAACTTCGGCGGCCTCTATGGCATGGTCGAAACCCGTTACACCGACTATCAGTACGGTCTCGAGTTCTACCAGACCGTCGTCGGCCTCGGCGTGAAGTTCTGATCCAGACGATCTTAATGAACGGGGGCGGCTCGCAATGCGCGGGCCGCCCCTTTTTCGTATGGTCCGCTCTTGAGTTCAGTCGGCGTCCGCGCCACTTGCCTAGGCATGACATTTTCCCTTCCCGGATTCGACCTTGCCACCTTTGTCCGCGCGACGCTGGACGAAGATCTTGGCATCGGCCTGCAAGGCGGCGGCCATGACGTGACGAGCGAGAGCGTGATCCCGGCAGAGGCGCGCTTTTCGGGCGTAATGGACAGCCGCGATGCGATCACCGTCGCAGGCCTGCCGATTGCGGCTGCGTTCTTCCGCGAACTGGACCCGACTTGTCAGATCGAGGTGCTGGTCAACGAAGGCGCGAAAGTCACCCCCGGCACCGACCTGATGCGCCTGTCGGGCAACGCCCGCGCCCTGCTGACGGCGGAGCGCAGCGCGCTGAACACGGTGCAGCACTTGTCGGGCATCGCGACGATGACCGCGACCTATGTGGCGGCGATGAATGGCCACGCCACGCTGCTCGATACGCGCAAGACGATCCCCGGCCTGCGCCATCTCGAAAAATACGCCACCCGCATGGGCGGTGCGCAGAACCACCGCATGGGCCTGTGGGATGCGGCGATGATCAAGGACAACCACGTCGCGGTGGCCGGTTCGGTCGGCGAAGCCGTGGCCCGCGCGGTTCGCGCCGGGGTGAAGGCGATCATCTGCGAAGTGGACCGGATCGACCAGATCGAACCCGCCCTGTCCGCCGGGGCCACGCATCTGCTGCTCGACAATATGAACCCCGACCTGTTGCGACAGGGCGTGGCGCTGGTCGCAGGGCGCGTTCCGTGCGAGGCTTCGGGCGGGGTCAATCTCGACACTATCGGGCCGATCGCGGCGACCGGGGTCGATTACGTTTCGGTCGGTCGCCTGACGCAAAGCGCGCCCGCCGCCGACATCGGGTTGGACTTCCAGCCGCTCTAGCGTCGCTCCGCGAAGAACCCGCGCAGCAGGTCGGCCGCTTCCGTCTCGCCCAGCCCTGAATAGACCTCTGGACGGTGCAGACAGGTCGGTTGGTCAAACGTGCGGCAGCCATGTTCGACCGCGCCGCCCTTGGGATCGCTGGCCCCGTAATAGACTCGCGCGATCCGCGCGTGGGCGATGGCCCCGGCGCACATAGGGCAGGGTTCCAGCGTGACATAGAGGTCGCAACCGGTCAGCCGCTCATCGCCCAGCGCCTCTGCCGCGCGGCGAATCGCCAGCATCTCGGCATGGGCGGTCGGATCGTTCAGCGTGCGGGGGGCGTTGTGGGCGCTGGCGATCACCGCCCCGTCTTTCACCACTACCGCGCCCACCGGCACTTCACCTGCGGCGGCGGCCTGTCGCGCCATCTCCAGCGCGGCCTGCATCGGTGGCGCAAGCGGCCAGCGGGGCTTGGTTTCGTTCATGATCCTGCGCGACTTGCCCGAATCGCGCGAATGCGGCAATGGGTGCCGACGAACCGGAACGGTTGGGCCCCGATCGCTTGACGGGATGGGCCCTTGCCGCTATGCGCGCGCCTTTCCGTCACAACCGACGAATTTTTGCGAAGCGAGTTTATAGCCATGTCGCGTATCTGCGAACTGACCGGCAAGGGCCGCCAGGTCGGCCACAATGTGAGCCACGCCAACAACAAGACGAAGCGCGTGTTCCTGCCGAACCTCCAGAACGTCACGCTGTTGAGCGAGAAGCTGGACAAGAGCTTCAAGTTCCGCGTTTCGACGCAGGGCCTGCGTTCGGTCGAACACAACGGCGGTCTCGACAACTGGCTGCTGAAGACCAACGACACCAAGCTGTCGACCCGCGCGCTCAAGGTAAAGCGCGAACTGAAGAAGGTCGCCGCCGCGGCCTGATTCGCCCCGCCCGGTTACGGGCAGGGATTGGGAAGAAACAGGCGCCCGCGAGTCTATCGCAGGGCGCCTTTTCCTATGTGCAGTTTCAGCAACAGCGTCTTTTGCAGGACTTGCGCTTCGTTGTTGTCGGATACGACCCACGCCGTCACGCCGCCATCGGCACTCTGTTGAATGGCAAGCCCCTCAAAATTGTCGGATAGCCCGGATCCGCCGAAATGGCCGATCCGCCGCGCCTCGACCCGACCGGCGGGGCGTAGCTTTGCGGTGTCCAGCAGGTAAAGCGCCGATTCGAAACCGAACGGCAAGCGAAAGCGTCGGCCCAGGATCAGCAGCCGACCATCGGCCAAGGGCGCGGCATCGACCGGGCGCATGCCTTCTGCCATGCTGAGGTGGAACAGAAACGGTTCCGCCCCGTCGGCCGGATCGCCCGCGAAGACCAGCCCGGGCAGGGTCCGGTCGCGCCCGCGTTCATACCCCTCGCCCAGAACCAGCATCCGGCCATCGGGAAGCCGCGCCATCGCCTCTGGCCCGCGCAGGGCGGTCCATTTCTGCATTTCCAGAGGTTTGGCCCGATCCACCAGCCGACCATCGGGGCCGAGCCGAACGATCACATTCTGATTTTCCATCGCGTACCAAAGCCCGCCATCGTCGCGCAGGACGATCGCCTCTGCATCGACACGGTTGCCGGTGCCATCGGCGCGCCGGTCGAGTGGCCACATCGTTCCGGCCCGACCGTGACCCGGCATTGGCCAGCGCACGCCCAGCCCGCGATCGGTGGCGCCGACGAAGTTGCCCTGCGGGTCTATGGCCAGCGCGGACAGCGAATGGAAATCCGGCCGGTCGCCGCGCAATTCCCATGCGCCGTCCAGCGTAATACCGCCGGACGAGACGAAGCCCGCCTGCGCGACCGGAACCGCATCGACATATACCGCAGATCCGAAACCGGTAAGTTCGGGATCGACGCGCGGCGGCCAGAGGAGGATCGCGGCAACCGCCAGCGCAAGCAGCAGGCTTGGCAAAAGGCGGTGCCGGATCATGCGCGGATGGCGCCTAGTTCATGGGGCCGGTGAACAACAGCGGATCGAGCCGGGCGTCGTTCCACTTCAGGCTCCAGTGCAGATGCGGCCCGGTGGCGCGCCCGCTGGACCCGACAAGGCCGATGCGCTGGCCCTGCCTCACATGGTCGCCCACTTTCACAAATAGCTCCTGCGAATGGAGGAACGCGCTGTTAAGGCCCATGCCGTGATCGATGATCAGCAACTTGCCCTCAAGGCTGAAGTCGTCGACGGCCAGTACAACCACCCCGTCGGCTGGCGCGACATAGGGCGTGCCCGCACCGGGCGCGATGTCGATACCCGAATGATAGCTGCCCGGCTCGCCGCGATAGATACGTTGCGATCCGAACAGACCGGAGATGCGGCCTTTTACCGGCCAGATGAAATCCTCGCGCCAACCTTGCGCATCGGTCACTTGCGCGCGGGAGGCGTTGATCGCCTCCAGCTCTGGACGGCGGATCTTCATGAACGCCTCTGTCGCGCCGCCGGTACGGCGGGCGGCGTTGATGTGTTCGATCCGCCAGTCACGGGGGCTGATCGTCAGCGGCTTGGTCAATTGCGTCCCGTCGCTGCGTTTGGCGACGAGTGTGGCGATAGGGCCGGAATCGCGGTCGAACGCGGCAAGGAACTGGCGATTGGCGTCGATCTTCACCGCCTCGCCATTCAGCGTCAGTGCGGTGGTGCCGACCGGCGCGGTGCCGCGCAGCCAGCCGCCCTGCGTCATCTCACCCGATAGCGTGAACGTGCCAGCCGGAAGCGCCGCCGGGGTCGGTGAGGGTGTCGGAACCGGTGCGGGCGCAGGCATCGTGCTGGCCGACGCGGACTGCGTCTCTGGTATCGAAGGCACGACGGTACAGGCCGCGAGGGCCGTGACAGTCAAAAGCGCGAGGGCGGTTTGGGTCGTTCGGTCAAAACTCATTGATCGCGCAAGAACCGCTCTGTGGCGATTTCGCACGTCGCATAGGCTTCCTGCCGCTCCACGCTCCAGTACCGCAGCATGTCGAGCTGAATCGGCACGCCCGATACCGCGCACAGAACATGGTCCCCGGCGGTCATCTGGCGAAAACCGTTGGGTCCGTAGAGAAGGCGGGCGGGTCCGTTGGATTGCATGAGCATGGGTTTCAGATAGCGCGTGTTACCTGTCAGAACAATGACTGCTGCCCGCTGTCGTTCCCCTCTTGCGACGACTTGGGCGAGGAACGGCGACGCGGCTTGGGCGGCGTTGGAGGCGCAGCAGGGGCAGTGCCGGTGCTGACGTCGATCTCGCCGTCGCGGAAGCGCAGGTTAAGCCGGTCATGCATGGCGGCGGCGGCGCGGGTCGTCACGGCATGGCCGTCCGGGCCGGTGACCACGGCATAACCACGCTCCAGCGGGGCATAGGGGTTCAGCTGCGGCAATACACGGGCCAGCGATTGCAATGCGGCGCCAGCATCACGATGCCGCCGGATTACCAGCGCGCGCGCATCGGGCACGCGGGCCAGTTCGCGGCGATGCTGGTCGATATTGCGCTGAAGCAATGCGGGCCGCAGCCCGCCCCCGCTCTCGGCCAAGGCACGCCGCGCCTGTTCCGCCCGTCCGGCCAGTCCGCGCCGCAGCCGGTCGGTCAGGTCGTCCAGCCGCTGGCCCTGCGCCTCGACCAGCGCGGCGGGGTCGGGCAACCGCTCGCTCCACGCCAGCAATCGTTCGCGTGCCAGACCGACCGGGCGGATTACGCCCCGGCGTTGACGGGCGGCATATTCGTCAAGCAGGGCGCGCAGTTCCTGCCGCACCGGCACTGCGATCTCGGCGGCGGCGGTCGGCGTCGGCGCCCGCAAGTCGGCGGCAAAATCGCAAAGCGTGGTGTCAGTCTCGTGCCCCACGGCAGAGATCGTCGGGATCGTGCTGGCCGCAACCGCCCGCACCACGACTTCCTCGTTGAATGCCCACAAATCCTCGATAGACCCGCCGCCGCGTGCCACGATCACCAGATCGGGCCGAGGCACCGCACCGCCCGCCGGCAACCGCGAAAACCCCTCGACCGCAGCGGCGATCTGCTCCGCCGCGCCCTGCCCTTGCACCATAACCGGCCAGACGAGAACATGGCTGGGAAAGCGATCGTTCAGCCGGTGCAGGATGTCGCGGATCACGGCCCCGGTCGGACTCGTCACGACGCCGATCGTGCGCGGCAGGAACGGCAACCGGCGCTTGCGTTCGGGGGCGAAAAGGCCCTCGGCCTCCAGCTTCGCCTTGATCCGCGCCAGCATGGCCAGCAGCGCGCCCTCGCCCGCGATTTCCATCGAATCGATGACGATCTGGTACTTCGAGCGTCCCGGATAAGTGGTCAGCTTGCCGGTCGCGATCACCTCGATCCCGTCCTCTGGCCGGAACGCCAGTCGCCCGGCATTGCCGCGCCACATCACCCCGTCGATAACCGCGTTCTCGTCTTTCAGCGCGCAATAGAAGTGCCCCGAAGCCGCGCGTTTCACGCCCGAAAGCTCTCCGCGTACGCGCACGTGGCCAAAGCGATCTTCGACCGTTCGCTTCAGCTGCTGCGATATTTCGGACACGGAGAGGGGCGCGGCGTTGTCGCCCGGGCGCCCCTGCGCTAACAGCCGCCCGTCTTCGAATTCTGCACTTGAGGGGCCGTTAGCCAATGAACATCCTTTTGATCGGGTCGGGCGGCCGCGAACATGCGCTGGCGTGGAAGCTGGCGCAATCGGAGCGTTGCAAAACGCTCTATGCCGCCCCGGGCAATCCGGGAATTGCGCAAGTGGCGGAAAATGTCACGCTGGATGTGACCGATCACGACGCGGTGGCCGCGTTCTGCGACGACCGGGGCGTGAACCTGGTCGTCGTCGGGCCAGAGGCTCCGCTGGTCGATGGCCTTGCCGATTCGCTCCGCGCCAGGGGCGTGGCGGTGTTCGGCCCCAGCGCAGCCGCGGCGCAGTTGGAAGGGTCGAAAAGCTTTACCAAGGGCGTCTGCGACCGCGCGGGCATTCCCACCGCCGCCTATGCCCATGCCGACAATGCCGAAGCGGCGCTGACCGCTCTGACCGATTTCACGATCCCCGTGGTCATCAAGGCCGACGGGCTGGCGGCAGGCAAGGGCGTGATCATCGCCGAAACCCGCGAGGAGGCGGAGGAAGCGATCCGCGACATATTCGGCGGGCGGTTCGGATCGGCAGGCGCAAGCGTCGTGATCGAGGAGTTCATGACCGGCGAAGAGGCCAGCTTTTTCGCCCTGACCGACGGCGCGACGATCGTGCCGTTCGGATCGGCGCAGGATCACAAGCGCGTAGGCGATGGCGACACCGGCCCCAACACCGGCGGCATGGGTGCGTACAGCCCGGCCCCGGTGCTGACCCCTATGCTGCGGGGCGAGGTGCTGAAGAAGATCATCGCGCCGACCGTGCGCCAGATGGCAGAGGACGGGCATCCCTATCAGGGCGTGCTTTATGCCGGGCTGATGCTGACCGATGCCGGGCCGAAGCTGATCGAGTACAACTGCCGCTTCGGCGATCCGGAGTGTCAGGTGCTGATGATGCGGCTGGAAAGCGATCTGGCAGAGATCCTCTATGCCTGTGCGACCAATGCACTGGGCAGCCTGAAGGCACCGCAATTCGCCGACGAAACCGCGCTGACGGTGGTGATGGCCGCGAATGGCTATCCCGGCACGCCCGAAAAAGGCGGCGCGATCCACGGGATCGACAAGGCCGAAGCAGGCGGGACCAAGGTTTTCCACGCCGGCACCGCCGAGGACGGAGGGACTTTGGTCGCCAGCGGGGGCCGCGTGCTGAACGTGACCGCGCTGGGCAAGACCGTGACCGAGGCGCAGGCGGCGGCTTACAAGGCAGTCGACGCGGTGGACTTCGCGTCGGGGTTCTGCCGCCGCGACATCGGCTGGCGCGAAGTGGAGCGCGAAGCGGCGGAGTAGCGCTTTAGCCCGAATACCTAACCAAGCCGTTTCGCGACCAGCACGGCCAGGTCCGCCTCTGGCCGCGCGCCATAGTGGCTGATGACTTCGGCGGCGGCGACCGCACCGATGGTCAGGCAGTCGGCCAGCGATTTGCCCTGAACATGGCCGTGCAGGAACCCGGCGGCAAAGCTGTCGCCTGCGCCGGTCGTGTCCACGACTTTGGCGACAGGCTCCGCCGGGACTTCGGCGCGTGTCTGGCCCGCAACGGCAATCGCGCCCTTTTCGCTGCGCGTCACGACCAGCACCGGCAGTTTCGGCGCAATCATGGCGATGCCCGCCTCGATGTCCGCCGCGCCCGTCAGGCCCAGCAGTTCGCCTTCGTTGGCAAACAGAATGTCGATCTGTCCTTCATCGATCAGGCGGCGGAAATCGTCCCCGTGGCGGTCGAGCAGGAATGCGTCGGACAGCGTGAACGCCACTTGCCGCCCGGCATCGCGCGCGGCGCGGATCGCCCCCTGCATCGCGGCGCGCGGGTCGTCCGGATCCCAGAGATAGCCTTCGAGGTACAGCACTTTCGCACTGGCGATCAGGTCCGTATCGATGGCGTTGGCCGGCAGGTGCTGCGACGCGCCAAGGAAGGTGTTCATCGTCCGCTGCCCGTCGGGCGTGACAAGGATCAGGCACCGCGCCGTCGGCGGATCGCCTGCGCGCGGGGCGACTTCATAATGGATGCCCGCCGCGCGAATGTCGTGCGCGAAGACCGCGCCCAGCTGATCGTCGGCGACCTGCCCGATGAACGCCGACTTCGCGCCCAGCGCCGCCAGACCCGCGCATGTATTCGCCGCGCTGCCGCCCGAAATCTCTCGCCCCGGGGCCATGCGGCTGTAAAGTTCCTCGGCCCGTGCCGTGTCGATCAACGTCATGGCACCTTTGTCGATGCCCTCCGCCGCGATGAATGCGTCGTCGCATGGGGCCAGCACGTCGACGATGGCATTGCCGATGGCCAAAACATCAAAACGAGGCACGTCGAAACGGGTCTGGGTCATTCTGGGGATCGGTCCTTGAAAAATGCGCGAAACGGCGGATACCCAGCCGGTTAGGCGAGCCCTGCGTTGACAGCAAGGCCCGTCCCGCCGCAATCCTTGCGCCCATGAACCGCACCCCCGCCCATGATGTACGCGCCACGCTATCCATCCCGCAGGCCTTCGCCCTTGCCTTTGCGCAAGTCGGCGACCGGCGCGTCATCGGCCTGCTTATAAAATCGGTGCTGATCAGCCTCGTGCTGGCCGCGCTGCTCGCCTTTGCGCTGGTCGTGGCGCTGGGCTGGACCTTTGGGGCATTCTATGGGTCGGACGTCGATACGCAGATCCCGTGGATCGGCACCGCGATGGTCGTCGTGCTGGGCGCGCTGGGGCTGGTCGCGGGGTGGCTGGCGTGGCGGATCGTCGCGATGGCGGTGATCCAGTTCTACGCCGACGAGGTGGTCGCGATCGTCGAATCCGAACACTACCCCGCGCTGGCTGCCCGCGACCTGCCGCTGGGTGAGCAGACCGCGATGGCAATCAAGGGCGCGCTGCGGGCGCTGATCGTCAACCTGATCGCGCTGCCCTTTGCCTTGGCGCTGTTCTTCACCGCCATCGGACCCGCACTGGTTTTCGTCGTGGTCAACGCCTTTCTGCTTGGGCGCGAACTTCAGGAGATGGTCTGGGCGCGCCACCGGCATGACGGGGCCACCGCGCCGCTGGGGTTCGCCAGCCGCTTCCTGCTGGGCCTTGCCACCGTCGGGCTGCTGGCGGTGCCCTTCGTCAATTTCCTCGCCCCGTTCCTGAGTGCGGCTGCCGCAACGCATCTTGTTCACCGCGTCGCCATGCGGCAAACGCCACGGTGATGTTCATGCTTCGCCAGATTGCCGCCCTCGCTCTGATCCCGTTCGCCGCCGCCTGCGCCTCTTCCTCCGTGCCCTATTCGACGACGCGGCCCGACACGGCAACCGCCGCGCCCCCGCCGCAGAACCCGCAAGTCACCCCGCAAACCAGTTTTCGCCCGGCACGCGTCATGCAGATGCCGGGGCTAGACGGCGTGATCGGCAGCGATGCGGGCGGACTTGTGCGACAATTCGGCACGCCCCGGCTCGATGTTTGGGAAGGCGACGCGCGCAAGTTGCAATTCGCGGGGCAAGCCTGCGTGCTCGACGTTTTCCTCTATCCTCCCGCCCCCGGACGCACCGAGCAGGCCACATGGGTAGAGGCGCGCCGCCAGACCGACGGGCGCGACGTGGACCGCGCCGCTTGCGTGTCGGCTTTGCGCCGGTAACCGGGTCTTAAGCAAGTTTCGCTAACCCCTTTCGCGACGAACAGGGGTTTGAACCGCGCTTATGACCATGCATTTCGCCGATATCGCCCGGCAGGCCGCCACCGACCGCCGTGTCTCATCCGAAGAGCTGCTATCGCTGCGCCGCGCAGGCTGGGCGAACGGCACGATCACGCCCGAAGAGGCGGAGACGATTTTCGCGCTGAACGACGCGCTGGACGATCGCAGCGCCGAATGGGTCGACTTCTTCGTCGAGGCTATCGGCGAGTATGTGCTCAACACGATGCAGCCCGCCGGCTACGTCACCGAAGAGCAGGGCAAGTGGCTGATCGACCGGCTGAACGCCAGCGGGAAGGTCGAATCGATGGCCGAAATGGAACTGGTCGTACGACTGGTCGAACGCGCCTCGAACGTGCCCGAACGCCTGAAGGTCTATGTGATCGCCACGCTGGAGCATGAAGTCCTGTCCGGCACCGGCCCCACCCGCCACGGCGGCGACCTGTCCGACACGCATGTATCAGAGGCGGAGTGCCGCATCCTGCGCCGCGCCCTGTTCGCACCCGGGTCGGACCGCCCCGGCGCGATCAGCCGCCGTGAGGCGGAAATGCTCTATCGCATCAAGGACGCCTGCCTCGAATCCGAAAACGCGCCCGAATGGAAGCGCCTGTTCGTGCAGGCGGTAGGCAACCACCTGCAAGGCTATGCCTCTGCCAGTGCCCAGATCAGCCGTGAACGCGCCGCAGAGCTGGAGGCGTTCATGGCCGATGCCAGTTCCAACGTCGGCCGTTTCCTCGGCCGCATGGCGAAAACCAGCCCGAATCGGTTCGGCAAGGTTTTCGGCAAGAAGGGCACCGATGCGCCGACGCGCGAACAGCTCGTCGCCGCGGACCACGCGGTCACGGCAAGCGAGAAGAAGTGGCTGGATATCCAGATGTCGGGCAACGGCATGGTCGATGAGTATGACCAGGCGTTGCTGCGGTTTCTGGAAGGCGGCGAAGCTCCCTAATCAATCCCGCTATCCGGCCCATGCGGGCCTGCGAACGGCACGCCCGCGCGCTTCCGGTGCTCACGTACTGAAGTACGCTGCGCTTCGGCCTACGCGGTCGCACCATTCTCGGCTCCACCCGCCCCGAATATCGGGACAGATTATCGTGATCAGACGGTAAAGGATTCTCCGCAGCCACAGCTTCCGGTCGCATTCGGATTCTCGAACACGAATCCCGCCTGAAAGTCGTCTTCCTTCCAGTCCATCACGCTGCCGATCAGGTAGAGCACGCTGGCGCCGTCGATGAAGAACAGGCCGCCCGGCGTCTCGATCCGTTCGTCGAAGCCGTTCGCCTCGTTCACGTAATCGACCGAGTAGGCGAGGCCGGAACAGCCGCGGCGGGGCGTCGACAGCTTTACGCCGATCGCGCCTTCGGGGGCCTTCTCCATCAGGTCGGCAATGCGCTTTTCCGCACTGGGCGTCAGCGTCACGGCTGCCTTGGGGGCGGGTCTGGTCTTGGTTTCGGTCATAATGCCTTCTCCCAGAATTGGGCACTGCCCTTGGCCGGATCAAGGGCAAAGCCTGCAAATCCTTCCGAAGCATAGAGCGCGCGGGCGCGTTCGTTGCCGGACAGAACCTCCAGCGTAACCTTGCATGCACCGCGCTTTTTCGCCTCGGCATCGACGGCGCGCAGCAGAGCACGGCCCACGCCGCGATCGCGCTGCCCGGGGCGGACGGACAGGTCGTGAATGTTCACCAGCGGCGCGCAGGCGAACGTTGAAAATCCGGTGAAACAGTTGGCCAGGCCCACCGCCATGCCATCCTCGCCACGCGCGATCAGGCTGAACGCGCCCGGATGCGCAGCCAGCGCCGTCGGAAGCTCATTCCGCGCCTTGTCCGACAACGGCGCACCGCCACCCATCGGATCGCGGGCATAAACGTCGAGCAGGTCGATCAGCGCCGCCGCGTCCTGCGGGTCGGAGTAATCGGCCAGCGTGACTGTCAGGGCCAAGGAGACAGAAGGCGCGGCGGTTTCGCTCACAGCATTCCCAGTTCGAGCTTTGCCTCGTCGCTCATCTTCTGCGGGTCCCACGGCGGATCCCAGACAAGGTTCACTTCGGCATCGCCCACGCCCGGCACCGCGCCGACGCGCAGTTCGACTTCGCCCGGCATCGATTCGGCCACCGGGCAATGCGGCGTCGTCAGCGTCATCGTGACGTTCGCGTGGCCACCCTCTGAAATCTCGACTCCGTAGATCAGGCCCAGGTCGTAGATGTTCACCGGGATTTCCGGGTCGTAGATTTCCTTGAGCGCGGCGATCACGCTCTCGTACAGATCGCCGCCCGGTTCATTCCCGGAAACGCCGGCAGGCTTTTCTTTCAGGAAACCTTCCAGATAGTCCTTCTTGCGCCCCAGCTTTTCGCTCGCCGTCTCTTCGACAGCCTCGTCGACGCGGGCGCGGCGCGGGGTTGCCACGTCGGATACTTCTTCGCTGGTCGGCGGGGTATGGGTGTTGTCTTCGCTCATCCGAAGATCCTTTTCGTGCGTTCGATGCCGCGGATCAGCGCGGCGATGTCGTCTTCGTCGGAATAGAGCCCGAAACTGGCGCGGGCGGTGGCGGGAACGCCAAGGTGGTCCATTAACGGCTGGGCGCAGTGATGCCCTGCGCGGATGGCGACGTTCTCTTCGTCGAGGATCGTGCCGAGGTCGTGCGGATGGATGTCGCCCAACTGGAAACTGACGATCCCGGCTGCGTCATCCGGGCCGAACAGCCGCAACGAGTTGATCTTTGCCAGTTCGGCACGGGCGGTGCGGGTCAGCGTGTCTTCATGCGCGGCGATCGCCTCGATCCCGATAGCATCGACGTAATCGACGGCGGCGGCGAAGGCGATCGCCTCGGCAATCGCGGGCGTGCCGGCTTCGAAGCGCTGCGGTGCATCGGCCCATGTGGTCTTTTCGAAGGTCACGCGGTCGATCATCGACCCGCCGCCCTGATACGGCGGCATGGCACCCAGGATGTCCTTCCTTGCCCACAGCGCGCCGATGCCGGTGGGGCCGTAAAGCTTGTGCGCGGAGAATACGTAGAAGTCGCAGCCCATCGCCTTGACGTCGACCGGCAGGCGCGGAACCGCCTGACACCCGTCGACCAGCAGTTTCGCGCCGACCGAATGGGCCATCTCCGCCGTCGCGGCGACGTCGAGCCGCGAACCCAGCACGTTGGAGACATGCGCCAGCGCGACCAGTTTCGTTCGTTCGTCAATGACTTGCCGCGCAGCATCGAGGTCTATGCGGCCATCATCGGTCAACGGGCAGACATCGATTTCGATTCCCACCCGTTCGCGCAACAATTGCCAAGGGACGATGTTCGAATGATGCTCCAGCACCGACAGGAGGACCCGGTCGCCGGCCTGCAGATTTGCTTCACCCCATGTTGCGGCAACAAGGTTGATCGCTTCTGTCGCGCCGCGGGTAAAAACCAGCTCATCCTCGGCCCCGCCGACAAAACCGGCGACCCGGCGACGCGCGGCTTCATAGCCCAGCGTCATTTCGGCAGAGCGCGAATACACTCCGCGATGCACCGTCGCATAATCGCGCCCCAGCGCTGCGGTCATCGCATCGACCACCGCCTGCGGCTTTTGCGCGGTGGCGGCGGTGTCGAGGTAATGCCAGGGGCTGCCATCGGCATTCACCATGCCGGGGAAGTCGGCCCTGATTTCTTTCACTGGGCGGCTGATCGTCTGCGTGCTCACAGCTGCGCCCCTTCCAGAACGGACAGCGCGCGGTCCAGCAGCCCTTCGCCTTCTTCACCCGCGTTCTCGAAAGCGTCGGCGATGAAGGCTTGCACCTGCAACTTGCGCGCGATTTCGGGCGGAATGCCGCGTGCGGCCATGTAGAACCCGGCGGTCTGGTCCAGCGCGCCGATGGCGGCGCCGTGGGCGCACTTTACATCGTCGGCAAAGATTTCCAGTTCCGGCTTGGTATTCGCGGATGCGCCCTTTTCAAGCAGGATCGCGCGGAAGTTCTGCGCCGCGTCGGTCTTCTGCGCGTCGCGCACCACTTCGATCCGGCCAAGGAAATTGCCCGTCGCCTTGCCCCAATGCACCGCGCGGACGACCTGGTTGCTGGTCGCCTCGGGTTCGGCATGGATGCAGCGGGTCACGAATTCGCGGACATGCTCGCCGCCGCCGATGGTCACGCCGCCGAATTCGAAGTGCGCACCGCGTTTCAGCGTCACTTCAACCTCCAGCCGGGTATAGGCGTCGGCGCTGGCGATGGCGAAAATCTCGCCCCGCGCACCTTCTTCCAGCGTCATGCGAACGCGGTGGATGCCGGGGTGCGCGTTATCGAGGATGAAGTCCTTGCGCTGCACTACGCCGGGCGCAACGGTAACTTCGTGCCAGACATCAAGGTCGGGCACGGTCAGCGCGTCCAGCGCCGCCGTTTCGGCGTAGCGCCAGTCTTCGTCACGGTTTGTGGGAAGGGTCGCCAGATCGGTCACACGACTTCCTCGTAACCCTCGCGCTCAAGCTCGTGCGCCAGTTCCGGCCCGCCGGTCTTCACGATCTTGCCCTTGGCAAGGATGTGCACGAAGTCGGGCTTCACGTAATCGAGCAGCCGCTGATAGTGCGTGATCAGCAGCACGCCCTTGCCGGGCGCGCGCATAATGGAATTGATCCCCTCGCCCACCACGCGCAGCGCGTCGATGTCGAGGCCGCTGTCCGTTTCGTCCAGCACGGCGAATTTCGGATCGAGGATGCCCATCTGCACCATCTCGTTCCGCTTCTTCTCACCGCCCGAAAATCCGACGTTCACCGGGCGTTTCAGCATGTCCATATCCATGCGTAGCAGGGCGGCCTTTTCCTTCGCCAGCTTCAGGAACTCGCCGCCGGTCAGCGCCTCTTCGCCGCGATGCTTGCGCTGGGCATTGGCCGCCTCGCGCAGGAACTGAACGTTGGAGACGCCGGGAATCTCGACCGGGTACTGGAAGCCCAGGAACAGCCCGGCAGCGGCGCGTTCGTGCGGGTCGAGCGCCAGCAGGTCGATACCGTCGAAGGTGACCGAACCACCGGTAATCTCGTACCCCGGACGGCCGCCCAGCGTATAGGCCAGCGTCGACTTGCCCGCGCCGTTGGGGCCCATGATCGCGTGGACCTCGCCCGCGTTCACGGTGAGGTTCAATCCGTTGAGGATCGTCTTGCCGCCGACTTCGGCGGTCAGGTTCTCGATTTTCAGCATTACTGGTCTCTATTCTCGCGGAACGTGCGCGGCTTATATCCCTGCCCGCTGCTCTTCTTCTGGTCGAAGTGCTTGCGGCGCGCTTCCTGTTTGTCGCCGATGCGCAGGCGCATGCCGGCGGTGATGCGCTTCAGCACGTCGTCCATGTTTTCAAGGATATCGCTGGCCTTGATGCGCATCACGCGGATGCCGACGGCCTCAAGGCTCTTGTCGCGGCGGGTGGCGAGCGCGGGGTCTTCGCCCTCTTCGTCGATGTCGATCGCCATGCCGAGGCTGTGGCAGTTGAAGTCGACGATGGCGCTGCCGACGACGGCGTGGCGGGTGAACTTGTGGCGCCCCATGTCGGCAGCGGCGAACTTCTCGGCCAGCGCCTTGTGCGCCGGGGTCGAATGTCTCCGCATCTCGCGCGCACGATCATGCAACGCGTCAAGTCGCGATTCGGAGATTTCCCAGCCGCGACCCTTCTTCTTGATCGCAGGCGCGGCGTCTTCCGATGCGGGACGCAGGGTGAGGGGTTTGCGGTCGGTCATTGAAAGATCGCTTCGTAAAAGGCTTTTGAAGTTGTGCTTAGCTTTTCTGCCAATCCATCCTCTCCGGCCCGAGCATCGAGGAAAGCCCATCGTTCTTCCCTACGGAAATTGTTTTGCACGAATTTTCGGCGGGCTTCGTCTCCATAAACAGCCCGCTCAACGAGAAGATTATCAAGCGCAGCATCGCCGATGTCGCGCGTCCGACTACATTCTGACGCCGCTTTCATCATCGCATCGACGGCCTTCTTCCCCTCTGAGGTTCCGAAACCCTCATTTCCCACGAGACTTTGGTAATAGCATTCAAAGTACGGTCGATAATATGCACGGGCTTCCTCGCGGTCGGGTCCAGCCACTCGCGAAAGTGGCTTCGGCGAATAATCGAAAATGCAGTTGCCCTTGTCGTCGCGTTCACACGTTATCGTGACGATAGGCGGCGCACCTGCGAGCATGGCCAAGGACAGGATCGCAGTTCCAATCACCCCACACTCCCCTCAAGCGAGATCGCCAGCAGCTTCTGCGCCTCGACCGCGAATTCCATCGGCAGCTCTTTCAGCACTTCCTTGGCAAAGCCGTTGACGATCAGCGCCACGGCCTGCTCCTCGTCCAGCCCGCGCTGCATCGCGTAGAACAGCTGGTCGTCGCTGATCTTGCTGGTCGTCGCCTCGTGCTCGATCTGGGCGGTGGGGTTCTTCACCTCGATATAGGGCACGGTATGCGCGCCGCATTCGCTGCCCAGCAGCAAGCTGTCGCACTGCGTGAAATTGCGCACGTTGTCGGCATTCGGTCCCACGCGGACGAGGCCGCGATAGGTGTTGTCGGACTTGCCCGCGCTGATGCCCTTGGAAATGATCGTCGAACGGGTGTTCTTGCCGTTGTGGATCATCTTCGTGCCGGTGTCGGCCTGCTGGTAATTGTTGGTGACGGCGACCGAGTAGAACTCGCCCACCGAATTCTCTCCGTTCAGCACGCAGGACGGATACTTCCACGTCACCGCAGAGCCGGTTTCAACCTGCGTCCACGAAACCTTGGAATTCTTCCCCTGGCACAGCGCGCGCTTGGTGACGAAGTTGTAGATGCCGCCCTTGCCCTCGGCATCGCCGGGGTACCAGTTCTGGACCGTCGAATACTTGATCTCCGCATCGTCCAGCGCGACGAGTTCGACCACGGCGGCGTGGAGCTGGTTTTCGTCACGCATCGGCGCGGTGCAGCCTTCGAGATAGCTGACATAGCTGCCTTCGTCGGCCACGATCAGGGTGCGTTCGAACTGGCCGGTGTTCTCCGCATTGATCCGGAAATAGGTCGATAGCTCCATCGGGCAGCGCACGCCCTTGGGAATGTAGACGAAAGTGCCGTCGGAAAAGACCGCGCAGTTGAGCGTGGCAAAGTAGTTGTCATGCATCGGCACGACCTTGCCGAGCCACTTCCTGACCATGTCGGGATATTCGCGGATCGCCTCGGAGATGGAACGGAAGATGACGCCCGCCTCCTCCAGCTCCTTGCGGAAGGTGGTGGCGACGGAAACGCTGTCGAACACTGCGTCCACGGCGACCTTGCGTGCGCCTTCGACGCCCGCCAGCACTTCCTGTTCGCCAATCGGGATGCCCAGCTTGTCGTAGACGGCCTTGATCTCTGGGTCGAGCTCGTCAAGCGACGCCAGCGTCTCCTTCTTCTTGGGCGCGGCGTAGTAGTAGGCGTCCTGATAATCGATCGGCGGGAAGTTCACCTTCGCCCAGTCCGGCTGCGGCATGGTCAGCCAGTGGCGGTAGGCTTTCAGCCGCCATTCCAGCATCCATTCCGGCTCTTCCTTCTTGGCTGAAATGAAGCGGACGGTGTCTTCGGACAGGCCTTTTTCCGCGAACTCCTGCTCGATGTCGGACGAAAAGCCGAACTCATAGGTTTCAAGCCGCTTGGCCGCATCGCGGGCGGCTGCGTCTTGCTCTACCTGTTGGGTGACGTCTTCAGTCATGCGGTAATTCCTTCGGACACCTGCGCCACAGGCTCCGCCTGAGAATGCGCAAGGTCGACCAGTGTGATGCCGGACAGCGCGCCGCGAATGGCGCGGTTCACCTGCGGCCAGTGCGCTCGCGCGCCGCAGCGCAGTTCGATGGCGCAATCGCCATCCTCTTCGCAGCACTGGGTCAGCGCGATGGGCCCTTCGATGGCTTCGACAATGTCTGCCACCGTGATCGCCGCCGCCGGACGCGCAAGGCGAAAACCCCCGCCCGCGCCGCGTACCGAACGCAGCAGACCCGCCGCGCCCAGCTTGCTGACCAGTTTCTGCACCGTGGGCAGCGGCAGCCCGGTTTCCTCGGCGATTTCGGACGCGTTGGTGCGATCCCCGCCGCAATGAAGGGCGGCGGCGCGCATTGCCACGACGGCATAGTCGGCCATGCTCGAAAGCCGCATCGAAAACCCAAGCTCCTGTGGTGCCCGTGGACCCGATCCGCTTAATCGGATCGATCCGGTCTGGTTTGTCACCTAGTGGTGGGAACCGGCGGATTCAATGAAAACCAGCCTGTTGCGAGTCGTTAGCATTTGTGCCCACTTCGGATCGATGGATATTTCCACCGCGCGGGCTTGATCCCGCACATCGAAGGTGCAAAGAATCATTTCGCGAACCGCAAAAGTGGTCGCGCTACCGAGTTCAGTTAGAAAATAAACGAGTACTGGCGTGGCCAGCGGCGAGTGTGCTGACACACACTCTCCCATCGACCAAAGCGCCAGCGGCGATAAGCACGTACGAATACGCGTTTCATCGTCACCTCCTTTGTCCAAGCTGGCAGAGACCAGCACCTCCGAGGAGCCTCGTGCCCCTCGCCTCAAAAGAGACCGAGGATCGGAGGTCGGACAAAGTGGTAGCGCGACCGTTAAGCATGATTCCCAAGTGAACCGCTTGTGTCTACCGGACTCGGTTTGTTCTATGCGGCTTATCAACAGCCTGGTGCCGCATCGACAGGGCGAAACGCCTCTGCCATAGGCGCTCGCCATGGTCTATTCGCTGCTGCGTCCGCTGGTGTTTCGTTTCGATGCCGAAAGGGCGCATGGCGCGTCATTGGCGGCGCTGAAGGCCCTGCCCAGCTCTCTGATGGCCAGCCCGCCCCGGCCCGATCCGGCGCTGGCGATGACGGTGGCGGGGATCGCGTTTCCCAATCCGGTCGGCATGGCGGCGGGCTTCGACAAGAACGGCGAAGTGCCCGACGCGCTGCTGCGCTGCGGATTCGGGTTTGCCGAACTGGGCAGCGTGACGCCGCGCCCGCAGGAAGGCAATCCGAAGCCGCGCCTGTTCCGACTGGCCGAGGATCACGCGGTCATCAACCGGATGGGCTTCAACAACGAAGGCGCGGCGGCGGTAGAGGCGCGGATGAAGGCGCGCGCCGGGCGATCGGGAATCGTCGGGATCAACATCGGCGCTAACAAGGACAGCGAAGATCGCGTCGCCGACTATGCCGAAATGACGCGGATCATGGCGCCCTATGCCAGCTATCTGGCGGTGAATATCAGCAGCCCGAACACCCCCGGACTGCGCGCCCTGCAGGACGAATCGGCTCTGACCGGATTGCTCGATGCGGTGCTGGCCGCGCGGGGTGCAGCCAATGGAATCGAAGGGGCCCCGCCGGTATTCCTGAAAGTCGCGCCCGATCTGGAGCCTGCCGATATCGACGCCATCGCGCGGATCGCAATCGACAAGCAATTGGGCGCGCTGATGGTGTCGAACACCACGATCAGCCGACCTGCGCTGGCATCGAAGCATCGCGACGAGGGCGGCGGGCTGTCGGGCGCGCCGATCAAAGCCCTTGCGCTGCAACGCTTGCGCGATTTCCGGCGGGCCACGGGCGGACAGATTCCGCTGATCGGCATCGGCGGCATCGCCACTGCGGAGGACGCGTGGGAACGGATCTGCGCCGGGGCCAGCCTGGTCCAGCTTTACAGCGCGATGGTCTACGAAGGACCGGGCATCGCGGCAAAGGTCGTGCGCGGCTTGCCAAAGCTGATGGCGCGTGACGGGTTTTCCTCGATTGCAGAGGCGGTTGGCAGCGAATAGGCTGCGCGCCATGTTGACCCGATTTCTTGCCGCCCTTGCCGCGCCGCTCCTGCTCGGCGCGTGTGCCACCGTCCAGACAACGCCCGATCATCCGACAACCGGGATGGTCAGCGCCGCCGATCCCCGCGCGGCAGAGGCAGGCGTGGCGATGCTGCGCGCGGGCGGCAATGCGACCGATGCGGCGCTGGCGACGATGATCGCGCTGACCGTGGTAGAGCCGCAGTCGAGCGGCATCGGCGGCGGCGGCTTTCTCGTGCTCGATCCGGATGGCGATGGTGATCCGACGACATACGACGGGCGCGAAACGGCCCCGGCAGCGGCAACTGAGCAATGGTTCCTCGACAACGACGGCAAGCCGTTGCCCTTCCGCACGGCGGTGGAAAGCGGGCTGAGCGTCGGCGTCCCTGGCAGCATTGCTCTAGCAGCGAAAGCGCACGGCGAACACGGCGCACTGCCTTGGGCCAAGTTGTTCGAACCGGCGATTGCACTGGCCCGCGACGGGTTCGACGTGACGCCCCGCCTGCGCGCTTCGCTGGGCGAATGGCGTTCCGTCGGCGCGATGACGCCCGCTGCGCGCACGATGTTCTATGGCCCGAATGGAGAGCCGGTTCCGGTCGGCACCCGCGTTTACAATCCGGCGCTGGCGACGTTTCTCGACCGCGTGGCAGAGGCCGGGCCGGACGCATTCTACCACGGCGATAACGCGAGCAAGATCGCCAACGCCGTGAACGCCGCGATGCCCGCCAATGCCAAGCGCGCCGGGTATAGCGTGCAAAGCGATGGTAGCCCGGTTCCCGCAATCAAGCTGCCCGACGGCAAGATGATGCTCACCGACATCACCGCCTATGAAGCCAAGGAACGCCCGAGCCCCTGCGGCACCTATCGCGCCTATCTGATCTGCGGCATGGGCCCGCCTTCGTCCGGCGCGACCACCGTTTTCGCGATCCTGAAACAGCTCGAATCGCAGGACATGGCCGCGTATGGCCCGACCGATCCGGTTGCATGGCACCTGATCGCCGAATCGATGCGCCTTGCCTATGCCGACCGGGGCAAGTGGCTGGGCGACAGCGATTTCGTTGATGTGCCGCTGCCCGGCATGATGGACGGCGGCTATCTGACCCAGCGCGGCAAGGCGATCCGTGCCGACCGCACCATCGCCAATGCAGAACCCGGTCTGCCGCCCGGCGCAATGGCCATCATGGGCATGGGCGCGCCGCAACCCGAAAAAGGCACCTCGCACTTCGTGGCGGTGGATGGGCAGGGCGGGGTGGCCAGCTATACCTCCACCATCGAAAGCGCGTTCGGTTCAGGCCTGATGGTCAACGGCTATTACCTCAATAACGAGCTGACCGATTTCAACTTCGAACCCGGCACCGCGAACAGCGTTCAAGGCGGAAAACGCCCGCGTTCGTCGATGTCGCCGACCATCGTCTATGGCCCCAACGGCACGTTCAGGCTCGCCATCGGCGCCGCCGGGGGCGCGACGATCATCGCTCAAGTGGCCAAGGCGCTGATTGGCGTGATCGACTGGAACCTGACCGCGCAGCAGGCGATAGACCTGCCAGTAATCTTCGCGCCCGGCGGCGATACCGTGTGGGTGGAGGAGGACACCGCGCTGGTCGCGATGATCCCCGCCTTGCAGGCGCTGGGCCATGCCGACATTCGTCCCCGCCGCCCCGGTTTCAAGGCGAATGCCATAGAACTTGTCGATGGCCAATGGCGCGGCGCGGCGGACAGCCGCAGCGAGGGCGTGGCGGTCGCGCAATAAGCGGCGCGACGCTGCTTGCCGAGGCGGGACCGGCGGCCTAGAAACGCATTCGCATAAGACATTCGAGGACATCTGAGAGAGCGCCCCATGGCGAAACCCGCTTCCAGCGGATCACATCGCGGTCCGTCCGGGGCCACTATCGAACAGATGGACGAGGCGCGAAACCTCGTCTCGCTGTTCCTCGACCGCGCGGCCACGCTGGGCGACGCGCCGTTCCTCTACGTCCGCGCCGATGGCGCATGGCAACCGCTCAGCTGGGCCGAAGTCGCACGCCGCGTCGTCCTTCTGGCCGAAGGGCTGCGCGCGATGGGGCTGGAACGCGGCGACCGGGTCGTGCTGGTCAGCGAGAACCGCCCCGAATGGTGCATTTCCGACCTTGCCATCATGGCGGCAGGCCTTGTCACCGTGCCCGCCTACACCACCAACACCACGCACGATCACCTGCACGTTCTGGAAAACAGCGGCGCGCGGGCGGTCATCGTATCCGGGCCAAAGCTGGCAAAAACGCTGATCCCCGCCGTGTTGGGCAGCCCGGCTGTCGAACACGTGATCAGTTTCGAACCGATGGACCAGCAACAGGTCGGCCAGTTCCGCATCCACCGGCTGGACGAATTGCTGACCGGCGATGCTGGGGCCGCCGAAACCGCGGTGCGCGAACGCATGGCGGCGGTCAGCCGCGAAGACCTTGCCTGCATCATCTACACCAGCGGCACCGGCGGGTCCCCGCGCGGCGTGCGCCAGCACCACGGCGCGATCCTGATGAACTGCGCGGGCGCGGCGCGGGTGATTGCAGAGGATTTCGGCTGGGACTGCGAGAGTTTCCTCTCGTTCCTGCCGCTGTCGCATTCGTACGAACATACCGGCGGGCAATTCCTGCCGATCTGCCTTGGCGCGACGATCCATTATGCAGAGGGGCTGGACAAGCTGGCCGGCAATATCGAGGACGTGCGCCCCAGCGTCATGATCGTCGTCCCCCGCCTGTTCGAGGTGTTGCGCATGCGCATTCTTAAGCAGCTGGCGAAACAGGGCCGGGCCGCGCAAATCTTGGTCGACCGCGCCATCGCGCTGGCCGAACGTGCGTCCGAAGGCAAACCGCGCCCGATCATCGATGCGTTGGAAGATCGGCTGCTGGACCGCGTGCTGCGCCCCAAGGTGCGGGCGAAGTTCGGCGGGCGGATCAAGGCGCTGGTTTCGGGCGGCGCGCCGCTGAACCCGGAAATCGGCTATTTCTTCACCGGCCTCGGCATGCCGTTGCTGCAAGGGTACGGCCAGACGGAGAGCGGGCCGATCATCTCTGTCGCGCGGCCCGCTGCTGGCCTGAAAATGGATGCCGTCGGCCCGCCGATCCACGGGGCGGAAGTGCGGATTGCCGACGATGGCGAAATCCTCGCGCGCGGTGAAATGGTGATGCACGGTTATTGGCAGAACCCGGTCGAAACCGCGAAGGCGTTGCAGGACGGCTGGCTGCACACCGGCGACATCGGCCATATCGACGAACGCGGGCGGATCATGATCACCGACCGCAAGAAAGACATGATCGTCAACGACAAGGGCGACAATATCTCGCCCCAGCGGGTCGAGGGCATGCTGACTTTGCAGCCCGAAATTGCGCAGGCGATGATTGCGGGCGACCGCAAGCCCTATATGGTCGCGCTGATCGTGCCCGATGCCGAGTGGACGAAGGAATGGGCGCGCGAAAACGGCCAGACCGGCGACTGGCTGGCGCTGCGCGACAACGCCGACTTCCGCGCCGCATTGCGCGCCGCGATCGACCGGGTGAACAAGGACCTGTCGGTAATCGAACGAGTGCGGCAATACGCCTTGCCGGACGAGATTTTCAGCATCGAGAACGAGGAAATGACCCCCTCGCTCAAGATCCGCCGCCACAAGATTCGCGGCCGCTATGGCGACCGGCTGGAGGCGATGTACAAAGGCGGGTGAAACGGCGGGTTTCAGCCGCGCCCGGACTTGTGCGCTATGACCGGGATGGGGTGGAAAACTGACTGTCCGGTATCGGTGGGGGTGCTTGCGTTAGTCGAGCGGTTCAACGCATATCCGAGGACATGGTTCGACATTTTTCCAATGCGGACTCTCCAAATAGCCTGAACGACGCTGAATCGTCATCGGAAATTTCAACAATTTGCCAATTCCGAAACTCCCCGCTTCGAACCATCAAAAACTCAGCCGCTTCAGTGGCAATGGGATCGAATTTGCATACATCGTCTTTGCCATAACCGGTGATTGTCCACACCCACGCCACGGGAATGTCTGCATCTCCAACGGATAAACGCCCAGTCGAATACATTTGCTGGCTTGGAATCATGGCGGTCAGGTATTCTACGTCGCAATTTCGATCCGGACTCACCAGACCAGAAACGCGCCGCACCTCTATGTTTCGGCAAATTCTGGGCCATACATACCGAGCCCACTTGCGATGCTCGTCGGCCACCATTCCCTCCTTAGGGTATGGCGGGCTCTCAACGCCAACACTCGGTGGAAAAACATGAAAACCTGGGAACCGATCGGCGTCGGTAATTGCCGTGCGAACTGACGGCGCTGAATAACTGACCGGCCGAGGCCGGTAGGATCATGCGGAGGGGCTGAAGCCATCCTTGTGGGTATGACGGTCCAGATAACGCATGATGATGTCATCGGTGATGTTGCCGGACGTGGTTGAAAAGTAACCGCGTTGCCAGAAGCGTTGGCCCCAGTAGCGTTTGCGGATATGTTCGAACTCCTGCTGGATCTTGCGCGACGAGCGCCCCTTGGCCCGGCGCACGAAGTCGCTGACCGAGACGTGCGGCGGGATTTCTACGAACATGTGCACGTGATCCTTCGACAGCACGCCGTTCACGATGGTCACGCCCATTTCATCGCAGACCTGCCGGATGATTTCGCGAACCCTGAGCCGCACATCGCCGATCAGCACCTTGTACCGGTACTTCGGCGCCCAGACGAGATGATAGCGATGATGGAATGTCGTGTGACAACCGGAGCGATACGCCATAGCCTGTAACCTCGGGAAAAGCGGAAGCTTCACGCCTTCGGCGGTTTCCGCTTTTCCCGAGGTTACAGGCTATCACGCGAGTCTATGGCTGAAGCCACTATCCGACTGAAGTCGGAGGGGTTGCTCCTCAAACGGGACTCTAAATTTGAGCTATCAGGGCCAACCGGTGTATCGCAGCCGCTCACCAAAAGCAGCAAGATAGAAGCGCCAAGCAAACGCATATTGCGATAGTGTCATGCTTATCGAACGTCCGCAACGGGGTCGTAAGCCGTCAGTCAGCTTCCCGGAAAATAAGACCCAAACTTAAACACCAAACCCGTTCTGGAACTGCTCCAGCTCGATGCTCAGCAGGGTGTACGCCGCGTCGAGGATTTCCTCGAACGCCTCGGCCTCGATCTTGTCGGCGACCCATTGGTCCACTTTCAGCGAATCGCCCTCGCCGATCATCGAATCGAACCTTGCGTGCCAGCGTTCGCGGTTCTGCATCAGCGCGGTGACCACGCCGCCGACCACGAAGGGCCTGCGCGCGCCCAGTTTCGACCATGCGTCGATGGCTTTTACCGTGTTGCTGCGCTTGCCCGCGTCGCGGTCTTCCGTCGTCATCCCGGCCTCTGCCAGATCGCGCAGGATGCCCAGCTGTTCGTGGGGAGGAAGCGTCAGGTCGACCGGATGGCCAGCCGCTTCGGCAACCATCAGCGTCTCTGCGATGATCTCGTCCCCGCGGGCATAGAGGTTCATGCAGCGGCCACGCCAGCTGCAGATTTCATCCCAATGGGGTCCGTTGCCGCCGGTTTCGGGTACCGGCGTTCCCGTAATTGCGCTCAATGGATCTCCGCCGACTGGTCTTCGATCCAGTCAGGATAGAAGCCAGGACGGCGCTTTGACCAGCCCGGAGCGCATGCCGCGGCCTCGCTGATCGAGTGAAGCAGCACCTTGCGCCGTTCTGGCACAATCTGGGGGAGCGCCGATGCGGCGCAGAACGCGGCGGGCAGCCAGGGGCGCGCTTCCGGCCCCAGCAGGCGTTCGTATAGAAAGCGATAGGCCGCGAATCCGTGCAGGCACCCTTCGGCAAGATCGACAGCCGTCACCGCAATCAGCCGCCCCATAAAGTCCTGCATCCGGTCACCCGAACGCATCGCGGGCAGATGCGCGCGCAGCGAGCGCAGTTCCTGATAGGCAAGATGCTGGCGGCGGATAGAGGCTGCTTCGTCGCTATTGCGCGCCCAGCGGTCATAGGGGTCGGCGCGGCTGAGACCGATGTCGAGCGCGCGGCGGATATAACGCTGCTCTGCCGGGTCGAACTCGGCAAATTCGCGCAATTCCGCGATAGCCAGAGATGCCGTGTCGAGCTGCGCCATCGTTTGTTCCGCCTTTCCTCCTGTGGCCCGGCGACGTGAGGGGACATCGCCGGTCGGGTCAGAATGGCTGAAACGGGGTTAGCATCAGGTAAACGCCGGATGCGATTTCGATGCTTTTTTCAGGGTGCGAGGTTCGCGGCGACCGCGAAGGCGGCCAGTTCCTCGGTCGCGTCGCGATAGCCCTGCGGCGGGCCGTTCGCGGCGATTTGCGCGACATATTGCGCGAATTCGCGGGCAAAGTCGGGGTAGCGACCGCAGCGGCGGGCAAGCGCATCGCGCGCCTCTGCATCAAGACCATGGGCCAATGCGAACCGCAGCAACCATGTTTCGTTGGTCGGAACGTCCCCCATCGTTGCGAGTGCCGCTTCGGGATCGTCCAGCGTGTCGAACCACGGCAGGACGGTTTGGAGGACCCTCGCGGCAAAGGTTTCGGCCACGAAGGGCCGGTCGTCCGGGTTCACGACATCGAAGTCGCGTCCGTTCAGCCCCTCGGCAAAATGCAATTGTGTTGACCCGACCACGCCCGCAAACGGCCCTTCGGAATGCAGCGCCGGTTCCGTCTGCACCATGGTCCAGCGTTTCGCCGCAGCCGAATGCGTCATGGCGCTCAGCCGGAACCGCACAACCTCGCCCGCGCGATTGCCGCGGTCCGCCTGTGCGTGCAGTTCCTCGGTCATGTCGCCGCGCTTGCGGGCCAATTTGTGGCCAGAGCGGACCGCGAACCCGCAATCGGCAAGCCGGTCGGCGATGTGCCGAAGCGTATCGTCGATCGCCTCGCGCGGGGTCTCCACGCCGGTTAGATCAGGCCGGCCAGCGGGCTCGACGGGTCGGCGTATTTGCGCGTCGCCATACGCCCTGCGCGATAGGCGGCGCGGCCCGCCTCTACCGACAACCGCATCGCGCGGGCCATCAGGATCGGGTCCTTCGCTTCGGCAATGGCGGTGTTCATCAGCACGCCATCGCAGCCCAGCTCCATCGCGACTGCCGCATCGCTGGCGGTGCCGACGCCCGCGTCGACCAGCACGGGCACACTCGCGCCCTCTACGATCAGGCGGATCGTCACGCGGTTCTGGATGCCCAGCCCCGATCCGATCGGCGCGCCAAGCGGCATGATCGCCACCGCGCCCGCTTCTTCCAGTTGCTTGGCCGCGATGGGATCGTCGGCGCAATAAACCATCGGCTTGAAGCCTTCCTTGGCCAGCACTTCGGTCGCGCGCAGCGTTTCGCGCATGTCGGGATAAAGCGTCTTCGCCTCGCCCAGAACTTCCAGCTTTACGAGATCCCAGCCGCCAGCCTCTCGCGCCAGCCGCAGGGTGCGGATCGCGTCTTCTGCGGTGAAACAGCCCGCCGTGTTGGGCAGGTAGGTGATCTTTTTCGGGTCGATGAAATCGGTCAGCATCGGCGCTTTGGGATCGGAAATGTTCACCCGGCGCACCGCGACCGTCACGATTTCCGCGCCGCTCGCCTCCAGCGCGGCGGCGTTCTGGGCAAAATCCTTGTACTTGCCAGTGCCGACGATCAGGCGCGAACGGAACGTCTTGCCCGCCACCGTCCAGCTATCGTCCGTTACGCTGGCACCGTGTTCGCCGCCGCCGACGAAGTGTACGATTTCCAGCGAATCGCCCTGCGACAGGCCCACGCCTTCCAGCGAGGTACGCGGCACGATGTCGCCATTGCGCTCTACCGCGACTTTCGTCGGCTCCAGATCGAGCAGGCGGGCAAGGTCGGCAACGCTGCTGCCGGCGGGGATGCGGCGGGTTTCGCCGTTTACGACGATGGAAATCTGTTCGGCCATGCGGCGGGACATAGTTGCTTTACGCGCCCGTGCAAGCGCGCAAACCCCGCGAAAGTCAGAACGCCAATATCAGAAAGAATGCAGCCGCAGGTTCAGGATATGCGCGGTGGCGACGCAGATCACGCCCGCGATGGTCAGCCCCGCCTCTGCCACGCCGTGCGGCACGAACAGCGCGGTGGCCATCAGCGCCAGCCCGAACGAGCCCAGAAACAACGGCCCGACTTGCTTGTGCCGCATCGCGCCCAGCCCGATCGTCACCGCGCCGACGACGATCGCCAGACCCAGCCCGATCTCATGAATTTCAGGGGCCAGCAACCACTGCCCGCCAAGGCCCAGCAGGCCAACCAGCAGGATCGAGCCGACGCAATGCACGACGCACAGACCAGACAGGGCAATGCCCAGCCGGTCGAGTTTAATGCGCAAGGCTCCTGTCGGTCGCTCCATACGGGGCCGTGTATGTTACACTGTATCATTGCGCAAGGTGTTTCGAGCGTTCAGTCGCCTGCAGGCCCCTTGCACTTTGTCGCAAAGCGCCGCAGATGCGGCTTCCGAGATGAAGACAGCCTCCCTCTACGCCCCGGATTCCGTGCGATACGGATCGGAACGCCCCCTCGCCCTGTCGCGCTGGCTGATGATCGTCGCGGCGCTGGTTATTTTGATAGTCGCGGTCGGCGGGATCACCCGCCTGACCGAATCGGGCCTGTCGATTACCGAGTGGAAGCCGGTGACCGGCGCGCTGCCCCCGTTGAACGAAGCGCAGTGGCAGGCGGAGTTCGATGCCTATAAGCAGATCCCGGAATATATAGAGGTAAACGGACCGGCGGGCATGACGCTGGCCGATTACAAGTTCATCTATTTCTGGGAATGGTTTCACCGCTTGCTGGGCCGCCTGATCGGCGTGGCATTCGCGCTGCCGCTGGCGTGGTTCTGGGTGCGGCGGGCTATCCCTGCGGGGTACAAGCCGCGACTGCTGGCCCTGCTGGCGCTGGGCGGATTGCAGGGGGCCTTCGGCTGGCTGATGGTCCGGTCGGGCACCGGGCCGGATGCGATCCCGGCGATGCGGACCGACGTTTCGCACTATTGGCTATCCGTCCACCTGATGACCGCGCTGTTCACGCTGGGCGGATTGGTGTGGACGGCGCTGGACTTGCGCAACTGGGCGCGCAGCGATCCGCATTCGCGGCTGACCGGCTTTTCGGTCGGCGTTCTGGTGATCCTTGCGATCCAGCTGCTTTACGGCGGGTGGATGGCGGGGCTGGACGCCGGATATGTCGCGGGCGGCGGATTCTGGAATTCGTGGCCGATGATGCAGGGCAGCTTCTTTCCCGATGGCATCGACTGGGCGCTTGGCGCGGTTCACGCGATGACGGCGGACCCGTTCCTCGTGCACTTCATCCACCGCTGGTGGGCATGGGTTGCGGTGGCGGCGCTGATCGTCATGGCGCGGCACGTGCGGGCGAAGGACCGCCGCGCCTCGATCGCGATCCACGCCACGTTCGGCACGCAGATCCTGCTCGGCATCGCTACGGTCTGGACCGGCCTCGCCCTGTGGGTCGCAGTGGCACATCAGGTGGTCGGCGCACTGGTGCTGGTGGCAGCCGTGTGGGGCGCGCACTTGCTCGGCTATCGCGACCGGATGCCGGGAAGCGCATTGAAGTGAGCGCGGCGGCACTGATCTGGGCCCCGTTCGAGGACGAGAACAGCGCCGCCAAGGTCGCCGATGCACTGCTCGACGAAGGTCTCATCGTCTGCTGCAACATGATCCCGATAAAGTCGCGCTACGTCTGGAAGGGTGAGCGCGGACAGGGCGACGAAGTCGGCGCGCTGTTCAAGACCCGGGCAGACCTGCTTCACAAGGCAGTGGCGCGGCTGGAAGAGCTGCACCCCTATGAAACCCCCGCGATCACCGGCTGGACCTGTCAGGCGGCGGGCGGCGAAACGCTGGCCTGGCTGGCGGGGATCGGGCCGGCTTCGGACTAGGCGCAACTGCACGGTATTATTTTACCGCGTCCGAAATGCCCGCATTTGCTTGACTTGTGCGCGCAGACCGGCAAAAGCGCGCCCACTTCGCCCCGGATCATCCGCGGCGCTTCTCGCATCTAACGTAAGGAACTGATGGCCATGAAGGCGCTCAGCACCCAGACCCGGTCGATCAAGCCGGCCGAGGTCGAAAAGAAATGGCACCTGATCGACGCCGAAGGGCTCGTCGTCGGTCGCCTGGCGGTGATCATCGCCAACCACCTGCGCGGCAAGCACAAGCCGAGCTACACCCCGCACGTCGATTGCGGCGACCACGTCGTCGTCATCAACGCCGACAAGGTGAAGTTCACCGGCAACAAGACGCAGGACAAGCGTTACTACAAGCACACCGGCTATGCCGGCGGCATCAAGGAAACCAGCCCGGCCAAGGTGCTGGAAGGCCGTTTCCCGGAACGCGTCCTTGAAAAGGCCGTGGAACGCATGGTTCCGCGCGGCCCGCTGGGTCGCCAGCAGATGAAGGCGCTTCACCTCTACGCCGGCACCGAACATCCGCACGACGGGCAGCAGCCCGAAGTGCTCGACGTTGCCGCCCGCAACCGCAAGAACAAGGTTGGTGCATGATGGCCGACAACGAAGTCAAAGACCTGTCCGATCTGGCTGACCTGACCGAAGGCACCGAGATCGAGAACACCGAAGCCAAGGCCCCGACCATGCCGCTGCGCGAACAGCAGCTGGACAAGCAGGGCCGCGCCTATGCAACCGGCCGCCGCAAGGACGCCGTCGCCCGCGTGTGGATCAAGCCCGGTTCGGGCAAGGTCATCGTCAACGGCCGCGAACAGGAAGTCTATTTTGCGCGACCGACGCTGCGCCTCGTCATCGATCAGCCTTTCGCGATCACCGATCGTCAGGGCCAGTACGATGTTGTCGCGACCGTCAAGGGCGGTGGCCTTTCGGGCCAGGCCGGTGCGGTAAAGCACGGCATTTCGCAGGCGCTTACCAAGTACGAGCCCGCGCTGCGCAGCACGGTCAAAGCCGCCGGCTTCCTGACCCGCGACAGCCGCGTCGTCGAGCGTAAGAAGTATGGGCGCGCGAAAGCCCGCCGCAGCTTCCAGTTCAGCAAGCGCTGATCTGCAAACACAAGTTTCGGTTCACCCGGAAACAAGAAGGGCGGTCCCGATGGGGCCGCCCTTTTTCGTGCGCCCCTAAAAGGACCTGATCGCCACATTTTTGCGTATTTGGCAGAGCAAAATGCGCGATCATTCGACTCGGGGAACAAGAAAATGAGAAAGCCTGTAATTGCCGCATTGGCGACCGCTTCGATCCTGGCCGCCATGCCCGCCCACGCCGAAAAGGCGGATCGTCTCACCACCCTCAACGGCCTTTCTGCTGACGGTGCCGAGAGCGCGCTGCAGTCGCGCGGCTTCAAGTACATCACCAGCAACACCAATTCGATGGGCTATACTTACAGCTATTGGTGGGACGCGAGCGACAGGAACTGCGTTCAGGTCGAAGCCTATAGCGGCAGGGTCGAAACCATCCAGGACGCGTCCGACAGCGATTGCCACCACAGCGGCGGCGGGAATGCCGCGGCGGCGGCCGGCGTGGTCGCGGGGGCGGCGTTGCTGGGCGCACTGCTTTCGCACAAATCCCACCACCATGACGACAACCAGCACGCGGCCCATGCCGAGCACGAGGCGCAGTACGAACGCGGCTATACCGACGGTCTGCACAACGCCGCCTATCACAACTACGAACGGTCGGACCACTACGCCAACGGGTACCAAGCGGGTATCGAGCAGCGGCAGGCCAATCTGTCGCACCATCATGGGCGCGGCGGCTATGCGGCGGTCGCCCAGTACCAGGACCTTCAGGGCGCCCGCGCCGCCGGCGGCATGGAGGAGCTGTCGCGCCGCGGCTTCCGCCAGGTCGACAATTTCACCTCGGGCAATGGCCGCTATTCGATCCAGTGGCGGCCCGAATCGCGCCAGTGCCTTCAGGTCATCGTCGCCGACGGCCGCCTGGAAGACCTGCGCGACATCGGCCAACATCCGAAGTGCCGGTAATGGGGGCCCTGGTCATGACGTCCGGACGCGGCGCTGCGGCGCTGTTCACGCTGGCGCTTCTGGGTTGCGGTTCGCAAGCGCCAGAAGATGCCACCCCGACAAGCGACGCCCTGCCTGCGGGAGAGGCTGACGGCTTCGCCTTTCCCGAAAGCGTCGCAGCATTCGGGGACGGCTATCCCGAAGCCGGCGACACCTGCCGACGCCTGGGCGAAAGCTCTGCTACCTCGCCCTACCTCGACGACAGCGCAGCGCTGGTCGGTTGCCCGACACAGGCGCAGGCCGAAGCGCTGGGCGGCACGATCGTCGCCACCGTCGACGGGGTGGTGATGGTCTCCGTGCCCGAGGCGCGGACCGCGGCGGCAAGCGGCGACGCGCTCGTCCCCGGCACTGACTACAACGCGACCACCGATATTCCCTGCGGCTTTGGCGGTGCAGCCCCGGCCCAGACCTGTTTCGCGGGGGTCAAGCGCCAGTGGGGCGATGACGGCACCACGCTGGTCGAAGTGAAGAAGCCGGATGGCCGCACCCGGGCGATATTCTTTACCGGTACCACCCCAACCGGGGCCGACAGCGCGCAATCCGACGGATCGGCGGGCTGGGATTTCAAGACCGTTCGGGACGGCGACCGGATGACGATCAGCTTCGGCCCCGAAACTTACGTCATTGTCGATGCGCTGGTCGAAGGGGGCTAGCGCGCCCGTCGCCAGCGCCAGATTCCGAACAGGATCGCCAGGTTGATTGCCGGGGCCAGCACGGCCATCGTCGGCCCCGTCCAACCCGCCCGGTCGAACAACAGGTTCCAGGGAAGCCCCAGCGGGATCAGGAAAACGCCCGACAGCGGGTCTTTTTCCTGGCCGAACCAGCCGAACGTTCCGATCAGCAAAAGCGCAAGCGCGAACAGGTAAAGGGCGGCAAATATTCCAACGAGCCACTTCATCGCTCTTCCCCCTTCGTTTGCCGTCAGCCCCTGCCCTTGAAGCCTTGCGCGATGACGTACCATTCGCTGCTGTCCTTGCGGCTGGCCGGCGGCTTGGCGTGTTTGACCACGGTAAAGTTGCGCTTCAAAATGTCCAGCAGCGCCTTGTCAGTGCCGCCCGCGAAGACCTTGGCCACGAAGGCCCCGCCGGGGGCGAGGGTCTGGACCGCGAAGTCGACCGCCGTTTCGACCAGCCCCATCGTGCGCAAGTGATCGGTCTGCTTGTGGCCCACGGTATTGGCCGCCATGTCGGAGAGGACGAGGTCGGGCGCCTGCCCCAGCGCATCTATCAGCGCATCAGGCGCGGCGTCGTCCATGAAGTCCATCTTGAAGATCGTCACGCCCGGCAACGGATCGACGTCGAGCAGGTCGATGCCCACGATTTTCGCCTGCGGGCGACGCTCGGCCACGACCTGGCTCCATCCGCCCGGCGCGATTCCAAGGTCGACGACGGCCTGCGTGCCGCGCAACAGGCCGAACTTTTCATCCAGCTCCTTCAGCTTATAGGCGGCGCGGCTGCGATAGCCGTCGGCCTTGGCCTGCGCGACATAGGGATCGTTCAGCTGGCGCGACAGCCAACGTGCCGAGCTCGCGGTCCGCTTCTTGTTAGCCTTCAGCTTTTGCCTGTCGTTGCCGGATCTGCTCATGGGGTCGCCTTACAGCGCGCGCTCGCGGCGAGCCAGCGCCCTGTTCGCATCGCCCAGCCGCGCGCCCGCCATCAGGCTGCGCAGGATTCCTTCGCGAATCCCGCGATCGGCCACGCCCAGCTTTTCGGCGGGCCAAAGGTCGAGGATGGTCTCAAGGATCGCGCAGCCCGCAACGACCAGTTCGGCCCGGTCGCGCCCGATGCACGGCAGTTCCTGCCGCCCTGCGCGGTCAAGCGACGACAGGTCGCGCGCGATGTCACGCATCGCGGTGGCCGGAACGATCAGCCCGTCAACGGCGCGCCGATCATATTGCGGCAGGCCAAGGTGCAGGCTGGCCAGCGTCGTCACCGTGCCGCTGGTGCCCAGCAGGCGCGGCGGATCGCGCGCCGGCATGTCGCGGAAGGGATCGAGCCGTTCGGAGAAATCGGCAAAGGAATCGCGCACCGCACGGCGCATCCGGCGATACCGGTCCAGCCGCTGCACCCGGTCCAGCGAACCCGCGCCATCGGCAAAGCTCTCTGTCAGCGAAACCACACCCCACGGCACCGATTGCCAGTCGAGGATGCGGGGAACCGCGCCTTCTCCGGTCTCGATCAGCACCAGTTCGGTCGAACCGCCCCCGATGTCGAAGATCATCGCCGGACCTTCGCCCTGTTCCAGCAGGACATGGCAGCCCAGCACCGCCAGCCGCGCCTCTTCCTGCGCACTGATCACGTCGAGCGCGATGCCTGTTTCGGTCCGCACGCGTTCGATAAACGCCTCACCGTTGCTGGCACGGCGGCAAGCCTCGGTCGCGACGGATCTTGCGAGGTGGACGTTGCGGCGGCGCAGCTTGTCGGCACAGACTTTCAGCGCTGCGACGGCACGGTCCATCGCCTCGTCCGACAATCGCCCGGTCTGCGCCAGCCCTTCGCCCAGCCGCACCACGCGGCTGAACGCATCGATGACGACGAAGTTCTCACCCGAAGGGCGGGCGATCAGCAGGCGGCAATTGTTGGTGCCAAGATCAATGGCGGCATAGGCCTGACGCGACTGGCCAAGATTGGGAGCAGGCCCGCCGGTGCGGATCGCGGGGGCAGGGCGCAGGTCTTCATCGCGCGCATTGCCGGGCCGTTTGCTCTTCGCCTTGTTGTCCGGCGCTGCCTTTACGGATGGCGGATCACTCTGCCCGTCCGACTGCGGATCTTGCGGCAAATCGTGCCTGCCTCGATCCTCTTCCTGCGTTGCCGGCGGGTCGAAATCCGCCATGCTCTCAACTATCCGAATTCGTATTTCCACATGAACCGCGATCGCGCCCGGGGGCGCCCATCACGGCGAACCTGCGGCCATGCTACGCGCAGGGGTGCGATGTGGCAAGTTTGCGGGATTTCCCGCGCCTAAGATGGCTTGACCTGCGCCGCTGCTGCGCATAGAGGCACGGCCCGCAGCGCGCTTTATATGGCCGCCGCAGTTGCCCCGTCGTCTAATGGTAAGACTACGGACTCTGACTCCGTCAATTGAGGTTCGAATCCTCACGGGGCATCCAGCTTCTACCCGATCAGTTCAGCATCATCGGCCCGGCCTGCGCGCGCAGGCTGCGCAGGACCCGGCGCGAGATCTGGCGCTGTTTTTCGTTGTCCAGCGGGTGGTCTGGGTCGAACTTCGCCTTGTCGCTGTCGGCAAAGACATAGCGGGTGACGATGGCACGTTCGCTGGCGAGATCGCGCTCAATCGCGGTCAGATCGTCGGGGTGCAGCGTGCCGGGCATCGTCTCACGCTGACGCAAGCGGACCTTGGCCAGAGCGCGCTGGGCGCGGTCGCGCATTTTCGCCTCATAGGCATCGAGCATCGCTTCGAACGATTCCTCCGCGATCCGGTCGGCGGCACTCGCCTCGACCCGGTCGGTCGCGGCGTCGTCCTCTACGTCGAACACAGTTCCGTCGCTGGCTGCCAGCGCATCGAGCGAGACGGTGCGCGCGCCGATCCGCTTGGCACTGTCGCGCGAATCGAGGCGGACGCGGTGGCGCAGCGCCTGCAACTCGCACCGCAGCTGCCAGTTGACGAACGTGGTGAACCGTGCGCGGTCCGGATCATAGGCGTCGATGGCGCGGTGGACGCCGATGGCGCAGGCTTGTTCGGCATCTTCGGCCATGTCGACAAGGCCATAGGCGCGGGTGAAGTGGCGGACCCGCGGCGCGATCAGGCGCATGATCCGCGCGAAGATGCGGTCTTCCTCGCGTCGGGATCGCGCGTCACTAACTTTTATGCGCAGGGCGCGAATGGCGGCGATTTCGCGTTCCAGCGCGTCTGTCGTGGCGGACACGTTTCGGCCTCCCGGTCTGCACGCCGCGGGGCACTGCGGCGGACAAACAGGGTTAACGGGCGCGCTCTAACGCAGGGCGCAGGCAGGCTTAGGCAGAACTACGTAAGGGTCTGCGCGTTACAACAAGTGATCGATCGCGTGGATCGTCACGCCGACCAACCCGCCGACGAGTGTGCCGTTGATGCGGATGAACTGCAGGTCGCGGCCCACGGCGCCCTCCACCCGTTCGGTAATGGTCTGCGCGTCCCATCGCTTGACCGTTTCGGACACGAGCCGGACGATCTGGTCACCATAACGATTGGCCACACCCACCGCGCTGCGCCGGGCAAAACGGTTGATCTGGGCCTGTAGCCGCGGATCGCCGCGCACCGCTTCGCCCAGTTCGGCGATCATTCCGCCAAGCTGGCCGGACAAGACGCCCTGCGGATTGCGCGCAGCGTCGATCAGCCCGTGTCGCATGCGTTCCCACACGCCCTGCCACCAGGTGCCCAGCGCCTCGCTCTCCAGCATCTCGCGCTTGATGCCCTCGACCTTGGCGCGCATCGCAGGATCGTGAACGAGATCGCGGGCGAGCTTTTCCAGCCCTTCCTCGACCTTGGCCCGCACCGGATGGTCGGGGTTCACCAGCATCTCGGCCAGCAGGCGATAGAGCCCGTCGAGCACCGAATTCGCCAGCCGCTCGTCCAGACCCGTCCAGCGCAGCAGGGCATTGGCGCGCTGGTGGATCATGTCGCGCACCAGCGCCTCGTTCGCCTCCAGCGTCAGGCCCGCCCAGCGCACGGTGGCATCGATCAGCGGCAGATGGCGCCGGTCGGCAATCGCCGCCCCCAGCGCATTTCCCAAGAGCGGCGAGACCTCCAGCTTGTCCAACTGGTGCTTCAACCCACCGCGCACCTGTTCACCCAGCCGTTCGGGATCGAGCGATTCGAGAACTTCGGCGATCAGTTCCGCGACGCCCGCACGTACGCCGATCTGGTCGCGCTTGGCCGGATCGGCGAGGAATTCGCCCAGCGCACGCGCCACGTTCATGCCGTGCAGCCGCCGCGCCACGACCTGCGGAGTCAGGAAATTGGCGCGCAGGAACCCGGCCATCGTATCGGCAATGCGATCCTTGTTGGTCGGTATGATCGCAGTGTGCGGGATCGGCAGGCCGAGCGGGCGGCGGAACAACGCGGTCACCGCGAACCAGTCGGCCAGCGCGCCGACCATCGCCGCCTCCGCAAATGCCATGACGTAGCCGACACCGGGATGCAGGCCGACATATTGGCGCGATACCAGAAAGACTGCGGCCATGAGCAGGAGCAGCCCGGTCGCCACCCGGCGCATCGTCTTGGCGCGATCCGGCACGGGGCCGGATGCTATGGCGGCGATCCGCGCCAAGCCCTTATTCGGCCGGCAGGGCGCCACCCCGGTCGGTCTGCTCGTCACGCGGGCCATGTTCGTCGCCCGGGCGATAGGTCAGGAACATGTTGCGCAGCTTTGGCCCGATCCGTTTTTCGAAGCCATCGGCAATGCTGAACCCGGCGGGGACGATGACCAGTGTCAGGATCGTCGACAGAATGAGGCCGCCGATCACCACCAGGCCCATCGGCTGACGCCAGGCGCCATCGCCGCTGAGCGACAGGGCGGTCGGCACCATGCCCGCCGCCATCGCGACGGTGGTCATCACGATCGGCTGCGCACGTTTATGCCCGGCGTCGATGATCGCGACCTTTTTGTCGATACCTTTATCCATTTCCTCGATCGCGAAGTCGATCAGCAGGATCGAGTTCTTGGCGACAATGCCAAGCAGCATCAACACGCCGATGTAAACCGGCATGGAGAGTGACCCTAGTCCCTCGCTGAAAAAGCCGAGGAACCAGATCACCAGCAATCCGCCCAGCGGCGCCAGCAGCAGCGAGGTCATGTTCACCAAGGGCGAGACGACGCGCTTGTAAAGCAGGACCAGCACCGCGAAGACCAGCAGGATGCCAGTGATCACCGCGATGATGAAGTTCTGGATCATCTCCGCCTGCCACTCATCCTCACCTACTGCAGGGCTGGACACGCCGGTCGGCTTGTTTGCCATCGTCGGCAGCTTGTTAATCTCTTCCATGACCGGGCCTTTGACCTGCCCTTCGGCAAGGTCGGCACCGATGATGATGCGGCGAGACTGATTGAACCGCTGAATCTGCGTTGGCCCCGCGCCAAAGCTGATTTCCGCCACCCGGCTGAGCGGAACCGATCCGCCGTTGGCGGTCGGCACTGGCAGATTTTCGATCACCGCAATGTCGCTGCGCGAGCTTTTGGACAAGACGACACGAATAGGGATCTGGCGGTCGGATAGCGAGAATTTCGCCGCGTTCTGGTCGATCTCTCCGATGGTGGCGATGCGGATCGCCTGGCTGAGCGCCGCCGTCGTCACGCCCAGTTGCGCGGCAAGGTCCGGGCGCGGGGTGATGATCAGTTCGGGGCGCTGCAGGTCGGCCTCGATCCGGGGGGCGACCAGCGTGTTCAACCCGCGCATTTCGTTCACGATCTTGTTCGCGGTATCTTGCAGCAGGTCCGGGTCCGACCCGGCCAGCATCACGGTAATATCGCGGCCCGATCCGAACCCGCCCGATTGTGAGGCGAAACTGGCCCGCGCGTCGGAGATTGACTGAAGCTCTGGCGCAAGGCGACGTTCGAAGTCGATGCTGGTGGTTTTGCGGTCTTCTTTCAGTGCGATATAGATATTGGCACTGCCCTCACGCACGTTTTGCAGCGCCCGCTCCACCTCTGGCTGGGCGTAGAGCAATTCGGAAATCTGGTCCGCTACGGCAACCGTCTGTTGCAGCGTGGTGCCCGGCACCATCTCGATCCGCACGCGGCTGGTGTCGCTGTCGATCGTGGGCTGGAACTGCTGCGGAATAGTCATGAACAGAACCATCGTGAGGAGTAGCGCCCCGATCCCTCCGCAAAACGCCCAGAAACGATGATCGTAAAGCCGCGCATAGACCCGATGGCCGAAATTGCGCAGACTGGCGAATACCCCATCGCGACCGTTTTCGCGCCGGAACATGCCAACCAACAGGCGCAGGACGAAGCTGATCGCAAACAACGCCGCGCCCGCGATGGCGGCACCGGCAGCCGCCATGCCGACCGCAGATCCGGTTGCGATCAGGGCATCTGACGCGTTCTCTCCATAATCCGCTCCGGCCAAACCAAGGACGGTCATCGAGATAAATACAAATGCGGCAAGGATCAGAGCGGGCGCGAATATCTCTATCGCGCGCGCTGGCTGCGCTTTGCGCGCCTCCGCCTTGCGCTCGTCCAGCATGAAGGGCAGCACCTTCATATAAAGGTCCATCATCCGGCCCTCGCCATGTTCGGCATGGCCGTGGGAACGCAGGAAATAGGCTGCGATCATCGGCGTGATCATGCGCGCCACGGCAAGGCTGGTCAGCACGGCGGCGACGACCGTCAGGCCAAAATTCTTGAAGAACTGACCGGAAATGCCCGGCATAAGGCCGACCGGCAGGAACACCGCGACGATCGACATCGTGGTGGCGACGACGGCCAGACCGATTTCGTCCGCCGCGTCGATAGAGGCCTGATAGGCTGATTTGCCCATGCGCATATGGCGCACGATGTTCTCGATCTCGACGATGGCGTCATCGACCAGCACGCCCGCCACAAGGCTGAGCGCAAGCAGCGACAGCGTATTCAGCGAGAACCCCATCAGGTCCATGAAGAAGAACGTGGGTATCGCGGACAGCGGGATGGCGATGGCGCTGATGATCGTGGCGCGCCAGTCGCGCAGGAAAAAGAACACCACGATAATGGCCAGCAAGGCCCCTTCGACCAGCGCCTCTATGCTGCTCTTGTACTGGTCCTTGGTATATTCGGTCGAGGTGAAGAGCGGGAAGAACGAGATGCCCGGGTTCTCTTCCTTGATCTTCTCGATCTCGGCCATCGCATCGTCATAGACCGACACTTCCGACGCGCCCTTCGCGCGCTCGAGGCTGAAGGTCACGACCTGCCGCCCCTTCAACTTGGCGACGCGGGTCTGTTCGGAATAGCTGTCGGTCACCGTGGCGACATCGCGCAGGCGGATGATCCGCCCGCCCGACAGGTTGATCCGTGTTTCGCCCAGATCATAGGCATCGCGTGCATTGCCCAGCACGCGGACCGACTGGCGCGCATCGGCGATCTCGGACTGTCCGCCCGCCGCATCGACATTGACCTGCCGCAGCACGGCGTTGACCTGCGACGCCGTCACGCCCAGCGACTGCATCTTCGCCGGATCGAGCACGACGCGAATCTCGCGGTCCACGCCGCCGCCACGGCTTACCGCGGCCATGCCTTCGATCGAGAGCAGGCGTTTCGACACCGTGTCGTCGACAAACCAGCTCAGCTGCTCCATCGTCATGTCGTCTGCAGAGATCGCGAAATAGGCGATTGGCTCACCCGCGATGTCGATTTTGGTTACCTGCGGTTCGAGGATACCGTCGGGCAGATCGCTGCGAATCTGGTCGACGGTATTGCGCACCTCATTCGTCGCGTCGTTCGGGTCGATCCCCAGTTCAAACTGGATGAAGGTGTCACTGGCCCCTTCTCTGGCGGTCGACTGGATCTGGTCGACGCCGTTGATCGAACGAACCGCCGCCTCGACCTTTTGCGTGATCTGGGTGTTGATCTCGCTCGGCGCGGCGCCGGGCTGTACGACGGTCACGTTAACGCCCGGAAAGTCGATGTCCGGGTTGTTGTTCACGTCCATCCGCGCGAACGACAGCATACCCGCCAGCAACAGCCCGACGAACAGGACGATGGGCACGATCGGGTTCTGAATCGACCACGCGGAAAGATTGCGAAGGTTCATCGTCTGCCGCCCTTATTGGCGCCCCCGCCCAGCGTATCCTTAACCATCTGCGGCTTGATCTTGTCGCCTTCGAACAGGAAGCCGCCCGCGCGCAGAACAACGCGTTCCTTGCCGGTCAGCCCATCGACGATGGTAATACCGCGGTCGGTGACCAGACCGGTGCGGATGGACCGTCGCTGGACGGTGTTGTCCTTGGTGACGATATAGACGAACGCGCCGTCATCATCGTTCTGGATCGCGGATTCGGGCAGCATCGGCGCAGTGACGCCGCCGCTGGACAGTCGCGCGGTGGCAAAGCCGCCGGGGCGCAGTGCGCGATCATAGGCCAGCGCGATCCGCGCCTCTCCCTGGCGTGAGGTTTCATCGATAGTCGGTGAAATCTGCCAGACTTGCCCGGTGAAAACCTTGCCCGAGCCCACCGGCGAAACTTCCGCAGTGGCCCCGACCGAAAGGCGAGAGAGGTCGCTTTCACCGACCAGCGCGGCAAGCTCCATCTCGCCCCCGCGGGCAAGCGTGAACAATGGGCCGGACCCACCCGAAACGACCTGCCCCATCTCGACATTGCGCGTCAGCACAAGGCCGCCCGCCGGGGCAACGATGTTGAGGCGCGCGTTGCGGGCATTCAGTTCGCGCAGCTGCGATTCGGCAACGCGTACGCGGGCAACGGCGGCATCACGCGTCGCGGTCAGGCGGTCCACGTCGGCCTTGGAGATAAAGCCGCGATCCACCAGTTGCAGCGCACGATCAAGGTTCGACTGCGCCAGTTGGGCATCGGCGCGGGCGACCTGTACTTGCGCGGCCTGCGCCGAGGCCTGCTGCGATTGCACCGAACGGTCGATCACCGCCAGAACCTGGCCCTGGCTCACCCAGTCGCCCTCATCCACGCGGATGTCGACGATCTGCCCCCCCTCACCCACCGAACCGATGGGCATCGGCTTGCGCGCGGCCAAGGTGCCGCTGGCGTTGATCTCGCTGACCACGCTGGAGCTTCCCGGCACGATCACGCTGACCGTGGGAACCTGCGTGGCCGCCGGATCGTCGGCAACGGCTTCGCCCGAACCGGTGAAGAACAGCACGATGGCAACGATGCCGACGATGGCGGCGGCAGCGATCAGGGCGATCTTGATCTGGCGGCGGCGGCGGTCTTCGGCCTCTTCCATCGCAAACTCGTCGATCACCACTTCACCTTCTGCAACGTCAGGTCGACGGGTTTCGGGAGAGGTTTCGTAATTCATCGGTGCCTGGCCCTGAGCCACTCCACAACGGTCGCCTTATGCGGACGCTGTATTACGCGCATAAGTCACCTTGGGCAAGAGCCGTTGGTATCAAGCGCAATTAAACGAAAAGGCCCCGCATTTCAGGGCCTGTTGACACCAGTGCTAACAAGATTTTGCGCGGCGCACAATTGCCCCTCGTCGAACGACAACAGTCGCTCGTCGGTCGGGGCAGGGCGCGGGTGCCTATTTCGCCTGCTTTAAAAATATATGCTGCGCGAAATGGCGTACCGGCGCGGGAAAATGTCGATGAAAAACAGAAGTTCGCGGGATGCGAAGGTGATCAGTACTTCATCTGCCGTTCGTAAAGATCGCGATAGTGCTGAATCCGCGTAACGCGCAGGCCCTTCATGCCCGACCGTTCGACGGCACGTTGCCACGAAGCGAATTCCTCAAGCGTCAGGTCATAGCGTTTGCACGCATCATCGATCGTCAGCAGCCCGCCATTCACGGCCGCGACCACTTCCGCCTTGCGGCGAACGACCCAGCGGCGTGTGCTCGCGGGGGGAAGATCGTCCAGCGTCAGCGGCTCGCCAAGCGGGCCGATGACCATTGCCGGTTTGATGTCCTGGTTCTCGATCATTCGGTCCTCGACACAATCCCTATGCTTGGCCCTTGGTTTGGCCCTATGCTTGGCGCTTCTTGCGGCCCTTCGGCTGCCGTGGCGGCAGGGCTGCCTGCGTGATCCCGAAGGACCTGCGCAGCCTTGCGTGACGGATTGTTAGCTTCAGAAGGCTTGATATTGGGTAAACGCCCCGAACCTTCGCCGCCGGTCAGGCCCAGATGGCGCAGATCTTCGGGCGCAAAACGGCGTTCGGGCATATCGCCCGACACCCCTGCCCCCGCCGCCAGCGCGAACAGCGTTTCCGCCGCGCGTGGGTCGAAGCTGCCTTGTGCCATCGCCAGGGCAAGGCCATGCGGATCGAACGTTTCGCCAAGCGATGCGCGCAGATCGCGCTCTGCCTGAAGGCGGGCGAGCAGCCCGTCCCATTCCACCGGGCGCAGGCGCGCTTGATCCTGTGGCGTTGCCTCTGGATCGTTCGGCAGGTGGGGGACATTTGCCAACATGAACCAACCATGGCCCGCGCTTGGTCAAGAACCGGTAAACGCGGCTTTCACGTCTTGTTAGGGATAACCCTTAGGACTTCTACGTAGATCATCCATGCCGCACGGGCTTTTGCCCCGCGCCGCCAACGTGTAGGGGCACGCCATGCCCGACAGGCCCGCCATGACCGATTCCGCCATTACACCCACGCGTCCGACGGATGCGCCCGACCCGGCTGCGCTGTTTCAGCTGGAACAGCCGCTGTCCGCGCGCCGGATCGTCGTGGCGATGTCGGGCGGGGTCGATTCTTCGGTCGTCGCGGCGCTGGCTGCGCAGAGCGGGGCCGAAGTGATCGGCGTGACGCTGCAACTGTACGATCATGGTGAGGCGGTGAAGCGCAAGGGCGCGTGCTGCGCCGGCGATGATATTCGCGATGCGCGCGCCGTGGCGGACAAGCTGGGCATCGCGCACTACGTCTTCGATCACGAAAGCGCCTTTCGCGAAGACGTGATCGACCGCTTTGCCGACGAGTATATGGCCGGGCGCACGCCGGTGCCGTGCATCCGTTGCAACATGGGCGTAAAATTCACAGACCTGTTTCGCATGGCCCGCGAACTGGGCGCGGATTGCCTTGCCACCGGGCACTATGTACAGCGTGTGATCGGCGCGGCAGGCCCCGAACTGCACCGCGCGGCGGACCCTGCGCGCGACCAATCGTACTTCCTTTACGGCACGACCGACGAACAGCTGGCTTTCCTGCGCTTCCCCTTGGGCGGCTTGCCCAAGCCTTATGTTCGCGAGATCGCGGCCGGCATCGGGCTGGGCGTGGCGAGCAAGCCCGACAGTCAGGACATCTGCTTCGTGCCCGATGGCGACTACGCTTCGCTTGTCAAGAAATTGCGCCCCGCTGCCGCCAACGTGGGCGACATCGTCCATGCACAAAGCGGCGAAACGCTGGGGCGGCACAAGGGGATCATCCACTATACCGTCGGCCAGCGCCGGGGGCTGGAAATCGGCGGACAGGCCGAACCGCTTTACGTCACCGGCATCGATGCGCAGCGGCAGGCTGTGCTGGTCGGGCCAAAGCGGATGCTGGCCGTGGGCGCGATGACAGTGGTGGAAACCAATCGGATCGGGCCCCTTCCCACGACCGGGCCTGATACGCAACTGACTGTAAAGGTTCGCTCTCTTGCGAAACCGGTGCCCTGCCGGATAGGAGGACCGTTCGGCGATGACGCGGCAACCCGCATCGTCTTCGACAAACCCGAATACGGCGTCGCGCCGGGACAGGCGGCGGTGGTCTATGCGGGGGAAAGGGTCATCGGCGGCGGATGGATAGAGGGTACCGAAAAGGCCTGAAGCTGGAGCCGGACCGCAAGAGCCGGACGACATGGCTTGGCCTGCTGATCGGGTCGTGGCTGTTCATCGCATTGCTGGCGTGGTTCGATCCGTTCGCGATCGGCCGGTATCGGTATGAGGAACCGGCCCCGCCGGAAGAGCCGATCACGCTGGTGACGCCGCCGCGCGGGGATGGCGTTGTTCGAGGTGTCACTCTGGCGAGCGACGGGCGCGGGCAGCGTTTCGTTTTTGGATCGATTGCCGAGGCGCCGACGCGATACGGCACAAGTGATCAGTTGATGCGCTCCAGCTTTGCGGGCGAAGGTGGCGGGCCGCAAAGCCTGACCGAAGCCATGGGCAGCGAAGCCAGCGCCTTTATCGGCAATGTCGGATCGGTGGTCCGCGTAATCGCGCTGGCGGTGCCGGGATACGATCGCTGGAATTCGCAGGACGAAGAAAGGGTCGTCACCGGCGGACAGGAAGGTTCGATGATAAAGCCGGAGCCTCTGGCAGATCGGGTTATCCTGTCGAACGGGTGCCTAAGGCTTGGGGCTGCCGACGGGCCGCTGGTGATCCTTACCCCACGCGTCAACGCAATCTTCATCGACGACGCGGGATGGCTGACGGTGGGTGGGCTTGCCGGAATGCATAGTTTGCGCGTGGGCGAAACTGGCGTCGTGCGGGGCGATCCGGTGCAGCACAACGACCCGGCGCTCGAAGCGCTACGCCTTCAATGCGGGGGCGGCGCGGGGGTGTTCGTGACCGATATTCAGCGCCCGCCCGTCTGCGACATTACTGCTGCACAGGCCGAAGAGAACCGCTCGGTTATGACCGAGAACCAGCGGCAGATCGAAATGACCATGCGGGCCGGGCGCGAGGAGCAGATCGCCAATTGCATGGCCATGGGTGAAAGCCGCATCCGCTGCCAGAACACGATCCCGCCGATGCCGCCCGCACCGGGCATGAGCATGGAGGTTCCGCACCCCGGCCTCGGTCCGGGCAATATGTGCATTCCGCAGGAAGACCTGCCACTCGGCGCTTGGACGCCGCCCGCGTCCTAACCCTCGTAAGGCTCCAGCATACAGCCCCAGCCCTTGCGATAGGTCGCGGTCGTGCTGGCGATCAGCGGGACGCTGGCGGTTACCGTCTTTGCGCTCGCATCCTCGCTCAGTGACACCAGCGCCATCCCGTCAAGGAAGTCGCCCTCGCAAGAGGCCAGATCGCGTCCGCCGACATATTTGCACGAACAGGCGACTCGCGCGCCGAATGCCGTACCCGCTTCGGCCTGACGGGTCAGCGGGGTCCAGCCCCATGCCAGCAGGACGGCCAGCAAAAGCACGGTGCCCATCGTCGCGCGTTTCCAGCGCGGGCGCGATTGCGTTGGGGGCGGATTACTGGTGGGCATGGCGGTGGCTCGGCTTGCTAAGCGGGGTCGATGTGGTCGATCAGGCGCGGGTGAAACGTGCGATCCCCTTTATCCTTGCCGCCGCCATGCTGCCAGCACTCTCCGCTTGCGGTGTGGATGACGACGGCACGCCGCCGCCGCCCTCCGCCGAATCGCTGGCCGCCACGGCCAAGGGCGACACCGGCGCATCGCGCGAAGGGCTGGCCCGCGCCATCGATGGCGTCTTTGCGAACGAGGTGGGCGAGACGCGCGCGTTGCTGGTGATGCGCGACGGCAAAGTGGTCGCGGAACGTTACGCCGAGGGATTCGGGCCGGAGACGCGGCATGTCGGCTGGTCGCTGACGAAGACGGTGACCGGGGTGCTGATCGGCATGCTGATCGCCGATGGCTCGCTCTCGCTCGACGAACCGGCCCCTTTGCCGCTGTGGCAACGCAGCGGCGACCCGCGTAGCGAAGTGACGATCCGCGAGTTGCTTCAAATGCGATCGGGCCTGCGCCATGCGGAAGGGGCCGATCCCTCGTACACCGCCGATACTGCGCGTATGCTGTTCCTCGACGGGCGCGACGACATGGCCCATTATGCCGCGACGCAGCCGCTGGATGCAGATCCTGGCAGCGAATACGACTATTCCACCGCGACCAGCGTGATTTTGGCCGATGTCGCGACGCGCGCGCTCACCCCGTCCGACCGCCCAGAGGTGCGCCATGCCGCGATGGCTACCTATCTGCAAGAGCGGCTGTTCGAACCATTGGGCATGACCAGCGCCTATCCCGAATTCGACGCATCGGGCACGCTGACCGGCGGCAGTATGATCCACGCCACCGCGCGCGATTGGGCCACCTTTGGGGAAATGCTGCGCAAGGGCGGCGTCACGCATAACGGGACGCGCGTCGTGCCGCGCAAGTGGATCGCGTTCATGTCGACGCCCAGCCCGACCGATCCGGCCTTTGGCGCGCATCTGTGGCTGAACCGCGCGCGGCCAGAGGGGCGCGATCCGGTACTGTTCCCCGGCGACGCGCCGAAATCACTGATCGCGATGCTGGGCTTTCGCGGGCAATATGTCGTGGTGTCGCCCGAACAGGGTCTGACCGTCGTGCGGCTTGGCGTGTCGAGCGAGGAAGATCAGGTCCCCCTGCGCGCGGCGATGGGCGCGCTGGTCGCGAGTTTCCCGCTGGAACGTCAGTAGGAAAAGAAGCCCTCGACCACCGTCACGCATGGTCCGCCCAGCCAGACGACATCGCCGTCCAACCGGCATGACAAGTGCCCGCCCCGGTGCGAAGCCTGAAACGCGGTGAACGCGCTACGCGCCAGACGGTCGGCCCAGAACGGGGTCAGCGCGGCATGGGCAGAACCGGTCACGCTATCCTCGTCCACGCCAGCGCCCGGCACGAACACACGACTGACGATATCGGTATCCTCACCCGGAGCGGTACAAATGAACTGGTGATCGCCCAGCGTGGCCAGCGCCTTCATGTCGGGCTGAAGAGCCCGAACCTTTGCCGCGTTTTCAAAAAAGAACAGGTTGTACCCGTCGTCCGAACGGGCAATCGCCGCCGGCGCATCGCCCAGCGCGGCCACCGCTTGCGGGAATTCGCCATAGCGGGTCGGGATGGCGGGCAGCCCCAACGCATAGCAATCGTCGGTGCGCTTCACCGTCAGCACCCCGGCCTGCCGCGTCTGGAATCGCACGACATCGCCCCCGTCGCGGCTTAGCACCACATGACCTGCAGCCAACGTCGCGTGGCCGCAGAGGCGAATCTCGCAATCGGGCGTGAACCAGCGGAGATGCCAATCAGCCTCCGGCCCCTCGTGCGGGACAAGGAAGGCGGTCTCGGCGAAGTTGTTCTCGTTTCCGATGCGCGCCATCGTCGTATCGTCGGGAAAGCCGTGCTCGTAGATCATCACCGCCGCCTGATTCCCTTCGAATGCGTGGGCGGCAAAGGCATCGACGTGCCAATAGGGGATCACGAGCATTGCAGCGGCCTTTCAGGCGGGCTTCTCTTCGGGAAAATCGGCATCGACCCCTTCGGACAGAAGGTCGACGGGTTTGGGCGCATCGGGTTCGATATGCCCTTCGGGATCGGTGTGGATCAGGAATTCGGTATCGGGGAATCTCGCAAGCAACTTCGCCTCGATTGCGTCCATCACGTCGTGCGCTTCGGCCACGGTCATGTGCGGATCGACGGTGATGTGGAACTGCGCGAAATCGCGGTGCCCGGCGGTGCGGGTGCGCAAATCGTGCACACCGTGCAGGTCGGGATTGTCGCGGATCGTGTCGAGCAGACGCTGCCGCTTCTCGACCGGCCATTCGCGGTCCATCAGGTTGTCGACAGCCTGCTGGCTCGCCTCCCAAGCATTCCATCCCAGCCAGAGCGCGATGATCAGGCCGAAGACCGGATCCGCACCGGTAATGCCCGCATACTGGTCCAGCACCAGTGCCGCGATCACGCCGAAATTCAGCAGGATATCCGACTTGTAGTGGACGTGGTCGGTCTGAATGGCGAGGCTGTTCGTCCGCTTGATCACATGCCGCTGCCACGCCAGCAGCAGCAGGGTCGCGCCCATCGCGATGATCGACACGCCGATGCCCGTCTCCGCCGCCTCTGTCCGACCGCCACCGATCCACATATCTATAGAGCGCGCGGCAAGGCCCACGGCCGATATAGAGATGAGAACGACCTGCACCAGCGCAGCCAGCGCCTCTGCCTTGCCGTGACCGAAGCGGTGATCGGCATCGGCAGGTTGTGCCGCGACCCAGACGCCGATCAGGGTGACGAGAGAGGCCACGAGGTCGAGCGCAGTGTCGGCAAGACTGCCCAGCATCGCAGTCGATCCGGTCTGTATCGTGGCAAAGATTTTCAGCGCAAGCAGCAGCAGCGCGACGCTCATGCTCGCCATCGCGGCGCTGCGGGTTAACAGCGCGCGTTCTTCCGCCGCGGTGCGGGCCGGTGCCGGTTCGCTCAGTGTCGCCATGCTATCAGGGGTACAGCAGGGTGGATGCCCAGCCGCCGCTGCCGCGCGTAAAGCGGCGGCGTTCGTGCAGGCGGAAGGGCCGGTCGTGCCAGAACTCTATGGCCTGCGGCACAAGACGATACCCGCTCCAGTGCGAAGGGCGCGGCACGTCCTTGCCCTCGTAGGTGCGGCGCACGTTCTCGAACCGCTCGATGAATTCGCGGCGGTCGCTCATCGGGGCGGACTGGTCGCTGGCGGCGGCGCCCAGCTGCGAATCGCGGGCGCGGCTGGCGAAATAGGAGTTGGCCATGTCGTCGCTTACCGGCTCCAGCGGGCCTTCGATGCGAATCTGACGGCGCAGGCTTTTCCAGTGGAACAGCAGCGCCGCCTGCGGGTTGGCGGCGATCTCGGAACCCTTGCGGCTAAGGGTGTTGGTATAGAACACAAATCCGCCACCGGAGCCGAGGTCTGCGCCATGCCCCTTCAGCAGGACCATGCGCACCGAAGGCGCGCCGCCCGGCGTTGCGGTGGCCAGCGCCATCGCGTTGGCGTCGTTCGGTTCGCTGTCCCGCGCCTCTGCAAACCAGTCGTCGAACAGGACGAAGGGGTCGCCGGTGGGAATCGCGTCTTCTGCCAGCAGTTCGGGTTCCACGTCGTGTGCTCTCAAGGGTCCAAAAATCAGGTGCTGCGCCCATGGCCAACATAGGCACGGTTGCGCCTTCGCGCAAAGGTCCGTTGCGCAAGGGCAAAAGGCACCCTAGCTAACGGTCATGGCCGATCCCTATTCGATCCTGAACGTGCCGCGTGGCGCCAGCGAAAAGGACATCAAGTCCGCCTATCGCAAACTGGCGAAGGAACTGCACCCCGATCGCAACAAGGACAATCCCAAGGCGGCGGAACGCTTTTCCGACGTAACCAAGGCCTATGATCTGTTGTCCGACAAGGACAAGCGCGCTCAGTTCGACCGGGGCGAGATCGACCTTGACGGCAATCCGCAGATGCCATTCGGCATGGGTGGCGGTCGTCGCGGGCATCCCGGCGCCGGCCCGGGCGGTTTTGGCGGTGGCGGCTTCGGCGGGGGCGAGGAAGTCGACCTGTCGGACCTGTTCGGCGACCTGTTCGGCGGGGGCGCACGGCAACAGCGCGGTGGCGGCAATCCGTTCGGCGGCCAAGGCGGTTTTGGCGGTGGCGGCCCGCGTCGTCCCCCGCCCAAGGGCGCGAACGTGCAGTACCGGCTGGCCGTATCGCTGACCGATGTCGCCAACCTCGCGCCGCAGCGGATAACGCTGTCCGACGGCAAGACCATCGACCTGAAACTGCCCAACGGGACCGAAGACGGCACGCAGATGCGCCTGTCCGGCAAAGGCGAACAGGGTCCCGGCGGTGCGGGCGATGCCATCGTGACGATTGTAGAGAAACCACACAGCGTGTTCCGCCGCGATGGCGATGACGTCCGGCTCGACCTGCCGGTCACCCTGGACGAGGCGGTGAACGGCGCAAAAGTCAAAGTGCCGACCACCAGCGGCGCAGTGATGCTGACGGTCGCGCCGGGCAGCTCGTCGGGTAAGGTCCTGCGCCTGAAAGGTAAGGGCTTTACCCGCAAGGACGGCAGCCGCGGCGATCAGCTTGTCACGCTGGAAATCGACTTGCCCGAAGCCGATGCCGACCTGAAGCAACGGCTGGAAGGCTGGACCGATTCGCGTGCCGTAAGGTCCAGGCTGGGGGTTTGACCCTTGCCGCCATCCTCCGCCCTGCCCCGGTCCCCGCGATGACGGGGCCGGAAGGGTGGTAAGGAAACGGATCAAGCGGCAGTTCCACCGGGTCAAATCCGAAGTCGGCCCGGGCACCCGCGCCTTCGAAATTGCCAAGCGCGTTGCCGCCGGCGCGTGGCAGGACGGGTTCATCCATGCGGGCAACCTTGCCTATATGGCGATCCTGTCACTGTTCCCCTTTTTCATCGTCGCCGCCGGGGTATTCAGCCTTGTCGGCGATGCCGCCGACCGCACCGCCGCGATAAACGCGATCCTGCTGGCCGTGCCCCGCGTCGTCGCCGAAGTGGTGGAGCCGGTGGCGAAGGACGTCGTCTCCGCCCGCACCGGCTGGCTGTTGTGGGCGGGCGCGCTGTTCGGTTTGTGGACGGTATCCAGCCTGATCGAGACGATCCGCGACATCCTGCACCGCGCCTATGGCACCAAGCCCTCGGTCAGTTTCCTGAAATACAGGCTATTGTCAGTGGGGGTCATCATCGGTTCGATCGTGATCCTGATGATGTCGCTTTCCGCGCAGTTCTTCATCACCGCCACGCAGGAGGTGATCGACGCGTGGTTCCCGCAGGCGCTGGGTATGGACAAGACGCTGCGACTAACGCGCATCATACCCGCGTTCGGGCTTTTCTTTTCGCTTTGGCTTCTGTTCGTCACGCTCACACCCAAGAAATTTCGCGGGCCCGAATATGCAAAATGGCCCGGCGCGCTGCTGGTCTCTGGGTGGTGGATCACCGTTACCGTCGCCCTGCCCTTCGTCTTGCGCAGCCTGTTCGCCTATGACCTGACCTATGGCAGCCTTGCCGGGGTGATGATCGCCCTTTTCTTTTTCTGGCTGGTCGGGCTAGGGCTCGTCGTCGGCGCCGAACTGAACGCGGCGCTGGCCAATGTTCCGCGCGACGATCTGCCGCTGGAGCATAAGGTTGATCCGGACGCGGCAGAACCCGCGCCGTTGCAGGAATGAGTTTGCGACCATGAATAGCGAAACCACCGAACAGGCAGTCCCCACCGGCACGCTGATGCAGGGCAAGCGCGGGCTGATCATGGGCCTTGCCAACGACAAGTCGCTGGCCTGGGGCATTGCCAAGGCGCTGGCGGCACAGGGGGCGGAACTGGCGTTTTCCTATCAGGGCGAAGCGCTCGCCAAACGCGTGAAACCGCTGGCGGAGAGCCTGGGCAGCGATTTCCTGCTGGAATGCGACGTTTCGGACATGGACGCGCTCGACACCGCGTTCGAAACGCTGGCCGCGCGTTGGCCCAAGATCGACTTCATCGTCCACGCCATCGGCTTTTCCGACAAGAACGAGCTGCGCGGGAAATATCTCGACACCAGCCTCGAAAATTTCCTGATGACGATGAATATTTCCGCCTACAGCCTGGTCGCGGTGACAAAACGCGCGGCGGCGATGATGGATGCGGGCGGTTCGATCCTGACGCTGTCCTACTACGGCGCAGAGAAGGTAATTCCACACTACAACGTGATGGGCGTTGCAAAGGCGGCGCTGGAAACCAGCGTGCAGTACCTTGCCAACGATCTTGGCCCCGACGGAATCCGCGTCAACGCGATTTCTGCCGGCCCGATCAAGACGCTGGCCGCCAGCGGGATCGGCGATTTCCGTTACATCCTGAAGTGGAACGAGCTGAACAGCCCGATGCGGCGCAATGTCACCATCGACGATGTCGGCGGCTCGGCGCTATACCTGTTGTCCGACCTCGCTTCGGGCGTGACGGGCGAAACGCACCATGTCGATTGCGGCTACAACGTCATCGGCATGAAGCAGGAAGACGCGCCCGACATCGCGCTGGCCTGACGGTCCCCGCCTTATGACGACCCTGATTACCGGAGCCGCCGGATTCATCGGAGCGGCCCTTGCCAAGGCGCTGTTGGCACGCGGCGAGACGGTAATCGGGATCGACAACCTGAACGATTACTACGACCCGGCGCTGAAACGCGCCCGGCTGGACGACGTTCGGGCGGCGGCAGGCAATCGCTTTGCCTTTGTCGAGCATGACTTTGCCGACATGGCGGGGCTGAATACCGCGCTGGCCGGGTACGAATTCGACCGCATCGCGCATCTGGGGGCGCAGGCGGGCGTGCGGTACTCGATCGAGAATCCGCACGCCTATGCGCAATCGAACCTGGTCGGGCATCTGAACATGCTCGAACTGGCGCGGCACCGGGGCGTGGCGCACATGGTCTATGCCAGCTCGTCCTCCGTCTATGGCGGAAACGAAAAAGTGCCGTTCGGGGTCGACGACCGGGTCGATCATCCCGTCTCGCTTTATGCCGCGACCAAGAAGGCGGACGAGTTGATGAGCGAGACCTACGCCCATCTCTATCGCCTTCCGCTGACGGGGCTGCGGTTTTTCACCGTCTATGGCCCGTGGGGTCGGCCCGACATGATGATGTGGATCTTCACCGGCAAGATCCTGCGCGGTGAACCGATCCCTGTGTTCAATCACGGCGAGATGTACCGCGATTTCACGTGGATCGACGATATCGTGGCAGGCGTCGTTGCCTGTCTCGACCATCCGCCCGCGGACGATGGCGCGGTAAAGCCGGGTGGCAGCACCAAGCCGCACGCGATCTACAACATCGGTAACAACCGGTCGGAGCACCTGATGCGGGTGATCGGATTGCTGGAGGATGCCTGCGGGCGCAAGGCAGAGATACAGATGCTGCCTATGCAGGCGGGCGATGTGCCGCGCACCTTTGCCGACATAGATGCGATCAAACGCAACCTCGGCTATGCGCCGACGACGAGCGTGGACGAAGGCGTGCCGCGTTTCGTGGAATGGTTCCGGCAGTACAACCGGGTCTGACCGGCGTTTAGTCGGCGACGATCACCGGCAGGGGTTCCGCATCGGGGTCCTGACCGGCGGCTTCGGCAGCCTGACGGCGCGCTTCGTACTCGGCTTCCAGTGCCTCGACACGTTCCTGCTCAAGCCGCGACGTCTCGTCGATTTCGGCAAGGCGGGCCTGCCGTGCTTCGGACACTAGGCGCCCCATTTCCACGTCGGAACTGTTGCGCTTTTCGTCGTAGGCCTGCTGAATTTCCTTCACGCCGCAGCCGGTCTGGCCTTCCGGTCCGACGGTGTCGCACGATCCAACCCCGGTCGCACCGACTTCGCGGTTGGCGGTAACACGCTCGGCCCAGCTTTCGTTTTCCTTCGATTCGCTCTGGCGCAGGGCGCTGGGGATGCGGAACGGGTCTTCCTGCCGCACGCAAACGACAATCTCTTCCTCGGTGCTGGGCGGACAGGCCTGATCGCCATAGACGATAACCTGATTCACTTTCGGCTCCGAAGCATCCTGAGCGGCAGCGGGGGCAGTGGCAAAACCGAGGCCAGAGGCTAGTCCGAATGCGGCGATAATCGTCTTGACGGTCATGATCGCGCCTCCTTCGAGCGCTGGTCTGTTTCGTGCAATATAGGGCTGCTTGCCGCTGAATGACAGGTGAAGCGGCATCGCGGCGTCAAATCCGCTTGGACAAGGAAATCGCGGCGCGGCAACCCAGCCGGATCGCGCCCGACAACAGGGCATAGGCCGGGGCCCGTTCTGCACCCGACGCCATCGCGGTGGCGTGATGTTCGCGTTCCTCGTCACGGAACTGGCTGACCATCGCAGACAGTTCGGGATCGTCTTGCCCCAGCTCTTCCAGTTGTTCGGAATAGTGCTTGTCGATCTCTGTCTCGATCGCGGCGGTACAGGCCATTGCTGCTTCCGGCCCGATCAGCGCGGTTGCCGCGCCCAGCATGAAACCGGCCCGATCCCACAACGGTTGCAGCAAAGTGGGCCGCACGCCGCGTTCGGCCATCAGGGCGTCGAACCGCTGGCGATGCTCCGCCTCTTGCAGGGCCATCGCAGCCACTTCCTCGGCCCCCGGCGCACGGTCGCCCATCACTGCCAATTGCCCGGCGTAGATGCGGGTCGCACCATATTCGCCCGCCTGATCGACGCGAATCATCGAAGCAATGCGGTCATTCCGGTCCTTATCAGTCATCATGCTTTCCCAACGCGCGAACCGCCGGTCCGTGCCGAAAGCACCAGCACCGCGATGCCGCTGGCGACGGAAATCAGGAAGTTCCAACCCGCCAGAGAGATACCGAACAGGCTCCATGCCACTTCATCGCAGCGCACCGTCGGCGCGTTCATGATCGCTTCCAGAGGATCGACAGCGTCCGATGCGGCGACGGTGGTGCAGGCGGTCAGCCCTTCCCACCAGCCGTATTCGACGCCCGCGTGGAAAGCGCCGATCAGGCCCGACACGATGATCGCGATACCCGCCAGCCGTACCAATACGACCCGGCCCGGCCCCTTCACCGCATAGGCGATTAGCGCCAGCGCGATGGCGACGAAATGCGGATAGCGCTGCCACCAGCACATTTCACATGGATAGAGTCCAAAGCCGTATTGCGAGACATAGGCCCCGCCCAGCAGCGCAGCCGGTACGATCAGCGCAATCAGGTGCGCGGTGGACAAACGGTTGGTCATCGTCGTTACGCCGCGATCAGGGCTTGCTCACCTTTCGCTCGCTGCTCGCCCGCGGATTCTGCGCCAGCCGCGTATTGCGCAGCGTGTCGATGGCATAGTGCATCTGGAAATCCTCGATGCCCCGCTTTTCCAGTTCCTCGGCGCTGATCTGAAAACGCGGATCGTCGACGAGGTCTTTCTCAAGCTCGCGGTCGTCCAGTTCCATCTCGTTGATCAGGTGCCCGCGCAAGTCACTTTCGCGCACCGCGCGTTCGGCCCGCGCCCGCGCATCGGGGTCGGACAGCTGCGGCACGGTAATATCCGGCTCGATCCCACCTTCCTGCACCGACCGGCCCGACGGCGTGTAATACCGCGCCGTCGTCAGCTTCAGCGCCGAATCGTTGGTTAGCGGGACCAGCGTCTGCACGCTGCCCTTACCAAAGCTGCGCTGCCCCATAATCAGCGCGCGGTGGTGGTCCTGCAACGCGCCCGCAACGATTTCGGAGGCGGAGGCACTGCCCGAATCGATCAGGACCACGATCGGAATGCCGCGCGCGATATCGCCCATGCGCGCGGTATAGCTCTCGTTATCGCGCGCGAAACGGCCGCGCTGCGATACGATCTGGCCCTTGTCGAGAAACAGGTCACTCATCGCCACCGCTTCGTCCAGCAAACCGCCGGGGTTCGACCGCATGTCGATGACCAGTCCTTGCGGCTGATGGCCCAGCTTTTGCGTGATCCCCGCCATAGCCTTTTCGACCTCGCGCCCGACGTTGGCGCTGAACGTGGACACGGTGATCACGCCGACGTTGCCGTTTAATTCCCATTCGACCGGGGTGAGTTCGATGATAGCGCGCTTGATGTCGACATCGAACGGCTCGTCGCGGCCGGCGCGGAAGATCGTCAGCTGGATCGGCGTGCCCGGCGCGCCGCGCATCTGCTCCACCGCCTCGTCCAGCGTGCCGCCATAGATCAGCTTGCCATCAAGGTGCGTGATGTAGTCGCCCGCCTTGATCCCGGCGAGGTCGGCGGGCGTGCCCTTGGTCGGCGCGATTACCTTGACCACGCCGTCTTCCATCGTGACCGACAGGCCAAGGCCGCCATAGCTGCCCTCTGTCTGCGTGCGCAGCGTGTCGAACGCAGTCGCATCGAGATAGCCCGAATGCGGGTCGAGGCTGCCCAGCATGCCGTCGATCGCGCCGCGGATCAGCTGGTCGTCATCCACCTGATCGACGTAGTTCGCCTTGATCCGCTGATAGATCATCATCAGCTTGCCGAATTCCGGCGCGCCTTTCGCATCGACGGCGGCAAGGCCAGCGGTCGTCGCGGGCAACATCGACAACGCGGTAACAACCGCCGCCGTGCGCATGAAAAACCCAAAGCGGGATTTGCGGGATGCCGGTTGTGCAGCTGTGGCCATGTGCGGTTTTCTTTGTCCGTGCCTTTGGGCGGCGGCTTCGCACGCCCGGATTTGGTCGGGCATGATATAGAGCAGCCCGGGTTAACGCCAGATGGCAGCTTTTTCGCCCGATTCTAGGGCCGCAGCGGATGAATCGCGCGGCGTCCTTGGCGTAGTTCATACAGGATGCGCGGATCGGCGGTGGGCGCATTGCCCAAGGTTTCGCCGCGCCGCACTTCGCGCCCTATCTCCACACTCGCGCGGTCCAGACCGGCGATCAGGCTGGTGCGCCCGCCCGCATGGCGCAGGATGACAATGGTGCCATAGCCGCGAAACGGCCCGGCAAAGGCGACCTTGCCCGCCAGTGGCGCAACGACCGGCGCGCCGGGGGCGGGGGCAAGGGTGATGCCCTTCTGCCGCCCGCCCGCCGCATCACGCTCGCCAAAACCGGCGAGCACCGTGCCGGGAACCGGCAGGCGGGGCAGCGATTGGGCGCTGGTTTTTTGCGGGGTGGAGGCGGTGAGCAGGGTAGGGCTGGGCAATTCGGCCAGCGCGGCCAGCGTGCGGCGGCCCTCGCGTTCGCTGACGACAAGATCGCCGATCATCCGCGCCTCACCCCGCGCCAGCGTGGCCTCGCGCTGCGCCCTGTTGGCGGCATCGGCCAGCGATTGCGCCTCGCGCATACCCTCTTCGCCCATCGCCAGCAGTTCTTCGCGCCGTTCGGCAAGGTCTCGACTGGCTCTCTCGCCATCGGCCCTGGCCTTGTCGGCAGCGGCGGCAAGCCGGCGCGACCGGTTCAGGTCGCCGCGCAGGTCCTCTGTCGCGCGGGCGATCTGCGGTTGCAGCCCCGCCACCATCGTCCGCATTCGCACGAAATCGCGGATGGAAGAGGGGCGCATGACGAGCAGCAGCATCGGCCGCCGCGCCAATCGTTGCAGCGCGGCCAGCATCCGGGTGAGGGGGGCACGCTTGATCGCCAGATCGTCGCGCAGCACGGTCAGGCGGTTGTTGGCGGTTGCCGCGCGAATCTGCGCCGCCTCCAGCCGCGATTCGGCTTCGGCAATCTCTGCGGTCAGGGCATTGGCGCGCGCTTCGGCCTTCAGCGCACGGTCCTGGATATAGCGGGATTGGTCGGCGAACTGCGCGGCCTGCCGCTCCGCCTCGGCACGTGCGGCCTCGACTTCCCGCAGCCGTTCCTCGGTCGTCGTCGCCGCGCCCGCCGCTGCGGGGAGCGTAGCCAGCAAAAGGACGAAGGCCCGCTTGCGCATCGTCATCCGGCCCGGTGATAAGGGTGACCGGCGAGGATGCTGGTCGCGCGCCACAATTGTTCGGCCAGCATTGCGCGGACCATCAAGTGCGGCCATGTCATCGGGCCGAATCCCAGCAACAGGTCCGCATCGGCCCGCGCCGCGTCACCATGACCGTCGGCTGCACCGATCAGGAACTGCGTTTCGCGCATCCCGTCATCGCGCCACCGGCCGAGCAGGGTCGCGAAATCCTCCGACGACATCTGCTTGCCGCGTTCATCCAGCAGGACCTTTTTCGATGGCATCATTGGGGACGGCACCGTGCCGCCGGTATCGGGCAGCTCGGTCCATTTCATCGGCCAGGTCACGCGTTTGGCATAACGCGCCACCAGATCGGCCTCTGCCGAACGGCCGATCTTGCCGCGAGCGATGACGTGCAGGCGCATAAGGGCCTGTTACACGTGTCGCACAATGCGCGTCCAGCGGGCCTGCCGGTTATCCCGGCGCGGCCCCGTGGAATCGCGAAATCAGGCCCGAGAGATCAGGCCGTTCCCGTCTCTCCGAAACCCCACATCCGTTCGAGGTTGTAGAACGAACGCACTTCGGGGCGGAAAAGGTGAACGATGACGTCGCCGGCATCAATCAATACCCAGTCTGCGGCGGGTAGTCCCTCGATACGGACCGATCCGAAACCGCCGTGTTTCACCCGCTCACCCAGTTTCTGCGCCATGGCAGTCACTTGGCGGCTGGACCGGCCCGAGGCGATCACCATCTGATCGGCGATCGAGCTTTTGCCAGCAAGCGGGATGGAGACGATGTCCTGCGCCTGGTCGTCGTCAAGCGACTGCAGCACCAGGGCGTGGAGCGATCCGGGTTCGGCATCAATGTCGGTGATGCCAGAGCCGGTCTGGGCAAAGCCGGACGTTTCCGGCAAGGCTTGCGCTGTATTCATAAGGTCCTAGGTGGCTCCTCAAGTTGCCCCTTGCAAGTCCGCGCGCGCGAAACGCGCAGATGCCCGCGCCGTGCGGGCAGGGTCGTAACCGAAAATCATGGCTGGATCGAAATTGCGGTTGTCGAAGCTGCGCCTCAAGCCGCGTCCCCCGGTATGATGCGGCGGGTAACCGCATCGCGTGGGGGTGCGCCCACAAGGCCAGTGGCCCAGTCGGGCTGTTCCGTGCGCAAGGCCGTGGCCGAACGCGGATCGGGATCGAATGCCAGAAACACCAGTGTCGGTGCGCTCCAACTTCCCCGGTTGCGAAGTCTGAACGGTGACGCCCGGAAGCGCCGCAGCCAGGCCGTGGCGGGGCTCGTCACGGCATGCGCATCATACCCCGGACGCGCGATCACCGCAATCGGCATGGTTCTCGCTATCCTCCGCCAATCCTTCCAGAGGTGAAACTGGGCAAGGTTGTCGCTGCCCATAAGCCACACGAATCGCCGGTGGGGATAGCGCCGGACCAGCGCCTCAAGCGTATCGGCGGTATAGCGGGTGGCCAGTGTGGTCTCGACTGCAGTCACGCGGATCGGCGCGCGCCGCGCCTTTTTGCGGGCCGACGCGACGCGCGCAGGCAGGGGGGCCATCCCCTTCTTCGGCTTGAGCGGGTTGCCGGGGGATACCAGCCACCATACCTCGTCCAGTCGCAGCGCCTTGGCCGCGAACAGGCTGATCCGGCGGTGCCCGCCATGCGCGGGGTTAAAGCTGCCGCCCAGCAATCCGGTATAGATCGGCCGCATTTGGAGCGACTGCGTCAGGGCCGCGTCTGTCCGGTTCCGCGCACCTGCCACTTATACGTCGTCAGCCCCTCCAGCGCGACGGGCCCGCGGGCGTGGAGCCGTCCGGTGGCAATCCCGATTTCCGCACCCAACCCGAATTCGCCGCCGTCGGCAAACTGGCTGGAGGCGTTGGCCATGACGATGGCGGAATCGACGGCGTTGAGGAACTGCTCCGCCGTCTCGGCATCGCTTGTAACGATGGCATCGGTATGGCCCGACGAATGCGCGGTGATATGCGCCAGCGCCGCATCCAGCCCGTCGACGACCGCGACCGACAGGACTGCTTCGAGATATTCGGTATCCCAGTCCCCGGCATTGGCAGGCGTGATCCGGGTATCGAGCGCACAGGCCCGTCCGTCGCCGCGCACCGCGCAGCCTGCGTCGATCAGCTTGCCGACAAGATCCGACGCATGCGGATAAGCAGCGTCGATCAACAGCGTTTCCATCGCGCCGCAGATCCCGGTGCGGCGCATCTTCGCGTTGACCGCGACTGCCTCCGCCATCGCCTGATCGGCAGCGCAGTGGACATAAGTGTGGCAGATCCCGTCGAGGTGGGCGAGCACGGGCACCCGCGCCTCTGCCTGAACGCGCGCGACAAGGCTTTTACCCCCGCGCGGCACGATCATGTCGACCCCGTCCGCAGCGCGGAGCAGGGCGCCTACGGCGGCACGGTCCTGCGTCGGAACCAGCTGCACCGCGTGGGCCGGGATACCGCCCGCCGCAAGCCCTTCGGCCAGCGCGGCAAGGATCGCCCGGTTGGAATTCACCGCTTCGCTGCCGCCGCGCAGGATCACCGCGTTACCGGCCCGCACGCAGAGCGCGGCGGCGTCGGCGGTTACGTTGGGTCGGCTTTCGTAAATGATGCCGATCACCCCGATCGGCACGCGCACGCGCGATAGCTGCAAACCATTGGGCCGTTCGCTGCTGGCAATGGTTTCACCGACCGGATCGGGCAGGGCGGCAACCTGATCCACCGCATCGGCAATGCCCGCAAGCCGGGCCTCGTCCAGCCGCAGCCGGTCCAGCATTGCAGAGGTCAGCCCGCGATCCTCGCCCTTGGTCACATCCTGCGCATTGGCAGAGAGAATTGCCTTGGCATGATCGCGCAGGGCCTGTGCGGCCTTGCGCAGTGCGGCGGCCTTGTCGGCATCGCTCTTGCCCGCCAGCACGCGCTGCGCGGCGCGCGCGTTCGCGGCCAGTGTCGCGATCAGATCGTCGGCATCGGCGGTGTCGGGGGCAGTGTCGCCCTGCGCGCTTATGGTTTCCTGCATGATCATAACGGCAATCGCCTACCACCGCGGCCCCGATGTGTCAGTGCCTAATCGCGTTGGACCGTCCAGCCCGGCAGACTGATAATTTCATGACAACCGGCTGAGCGAAGAATCTGCCAACATCGGTGTGAAATGCCTGCGGCAAAGCGAGCGTTAACACCTTACAAACCACTCTGTTCCCGGAGATTCGTGAATTTGTTCACATTTCCGCCTCATTTCATCCCGCCTGACCAACGGTTCATCGAAACGTCCCATTTCGGAACTCGACGTTAACTTTCCTCCTGTTAGCCCTTGCAGCGACGGGAAAGTCTCGCGCCCCCAGCGGGACTATCAGGGAAACGGGGTCTTGTTGTGACACAAGCGGCCAGCGGGCTATCTGCCCGCCTGCAAAGCTGGTTTCCGGATCGCGAATTTATCATGCGGTCTCAGGGACAGGTGCGCTTCGTTCGCATCAGTGCGAAGTTCCAAAAGCGGTGCGCCGCCGGAATCGCGGCACTGGGCCTTGTCTGGACCGGAACGATGGCGACCGCGCTGGCCAACGAATGGCTCCAGCACCAAAACGCCGCCGAACTGGCCAGCCGCGAGGCGAAGGTCGCCACCGCCGAAAGCCGGGTCGATGCCTATCGCGACGATCTGAGCGCGGTGGCCGACGATCTGACCCGGCGTCAGGATTTTATCGACGACATGGTCGAAAACCACCTTGGCACCTTGCCGACCGTGGGCGACGTTTCGGGCGTTCAGGATTCGACGGCGGAAACCCGCCGCACCGTGGACAAGGTTTCGGTCGCGATTCCAGAGGCTTCGGGCCTTGCCAAGATGGAAGCGCGTCAACTGGCCTTCGTCGAAGGTCTGACCCGCCTTGCCGACCGCCGCGCGGCAGAGGCAGAGAGCGCGATCCGCAAGCTGGGCCTCGACCCCAAGGCGATCACGCGCAATGCCCGCAACGAAGCGATGGGCGGTCCGTTCGAGGCTTTCAGCCGCGGCAAGGATTCGCTGGACCCGCGTTTCGAAAAGCTCGGCCTCTCGCTCGCCCGCATGAGCGCGCTTGAGCGCGGGCTTGAAGGCATTCCCAACGTTCTGCCCGCCAGCATCGAGATGATTTCATCGCCCTTCGGTTTCCGCCGCGACCCGATCAACGGCCGCGCTGCGATGCACTCCGGCCTCGATTTCCGCGGCCCTGTCGGCACGCCGATCCATGCCGCCGCAAAGGGCAGGGTCAGCTTCGTCGGTTGGAAGGGCGGATATGGGCGGGTTGTCGAAATCCGTCATGGCAATGGCCTGATGACCCGCTATGCCCACATGTCCGCATTCGGCGCGAAAGTCGGCGACAAGGTGAATGCCGGTGACGTGGTCGGCAGGATCGGATCGTCCGGGCGTTCGACCGGCCCGCACCTCCATTTCGAGGTGCGTATCAACAATCGCGCGGTGAACCCGCGTCCCATGCTGGAAAAGGGCGCAAGCCTGCTTGGAGCGAAGCGTGTTTTCGAAGCAAAACAAGGCGGAGACGACCACTCCGCAACGCACGGCTAATCCCGTGGCGAGTGGTTCCTCATTCTCGGTGCTGGGCGCCGACATCAAGATCAAGGGCGATATATCTGCCAGCGACGATCTGCACATCGACGGCAGCGTCGACGGCGATATCGACTGCGGTTCGCTGGTTCAGGGCGAGCAGAGCAGCATCACCGGATCGATCACCGCCGATTCGGCGCGTCTGGCCGGAACGGTCGAGGGCTCGATCAACGCGAAGACGCTGGTCGTGTTGAAAAGCGCGAAGATCACCGGCGACGTGTTCTACGACACGCTGACCATCGAGCAGGGCGCCGCCGTCGAAGGCAGATTCGCCCAGCGCGCGCATGACAGCGGCAAGAAGGGCGGCGAGAGCGAGCCAGTTCTCAGCCTCGCCACCTGATCCTGTCCCGGCGGGTCAGCCCGCCGGTTCCAATGCCCCGTTATCCGTTTCGGCCTGCGCCGCCACCTCGGCGCGCAGGGCCTTGCGGTCCAGTTTGCCGATCATCGTTTTGGGCAATTCTTCGCGGATTTCGACCGCGCAGAGCCGTTCGTGCTTACCGACGTGGCCGTTGATCCACCTGAGCAAGCTGTCGCCGTCGTCCTCGCTATCGGGTTCCAGCGTGACATAGGCCTTGGGCCGCTCGCCCAGATAGGCGTCTGGGATACCGATCACGAGCGCTTCCTTCACGCCCTTGCGGCTGTGCAGCACTTCCTCGACCTGGCTGGGGAAGACCTTGAACCCGCCGACGCTGATCATGTCCTTGATCCGGTCGACGATGGTGATGAACCCTTCGTTGTCGATCGTCGCCACGTCGCCGGTGCGCAGATAGCCGTCTTGGAAGACCGCGTGCCCCTCCGGCCGGTTCCAGTATCCCACCATCGTCTGCGGGCCGCGAATCGCCAGTTCGCCCGGTTCGCCGACAGGGGCGAGGCGGGTAGGGTCTTCCTTGTCGAGCAGGCGGATTTTCGTGCCCGGCAAGGGCTGCCCGATGGTGCCGGGCTTCTCCGCCTCCCAACTGCCGAACGGATTGGTCGAAACGATGCACGATTCGGTCAGGCCATAGCCTTCGACCACATGCGCCCCGGTCGCCTTTTCGAACCGGCGTTTCAGCGGGAGCGGCAAGGGCGCACCGCCTGATATGCAGATACGCAGCGGTGAGAAGTCGGTCTTGGCGATATCGGGATGATCGAGCAGCGCCTGATACATCGTCGGCACGCCGGGGAGCGATGTTGCCCGCACGCGATTGACCGCCTTCAAGGTCTGCCGCGCATCGAAGCGAGGCAGCAAGACGATCATCCCGCCATCCATAACGGTGCGGTTCAGCACGACGATGTTTGCGAAGATATGGAACATCGGCAGTACGCCGATCATGATGTCCCGCTCGCCCCGGTGCCTATCAACCCGTAGCGTCTGGCGCGCGTTCACGGTGATATTCTGGTGCGTCAGGATCGCGCCCTTGGGCCGTCCGGTCGTCCCACCGGTATATTGCAGCAAGGCAATGTCGGTCAGCGGATCGATGGCGACATGCTCCGGCTCGCTGCATCCGTCGATAAAGCGGCCATAGGGCACGATGCGCGGGTCGTTCGGAATCGGCGAAAGCTGGCTACGCCCGACGATCCGCAACAGTGCGGATTTCAGACGCGGCAGCATATCGGCAAGGCTCTGCACGACCAGCTTTTCGAGCCCAGACTGCTTCAGCACCGCCTCGGCCGTGGGCAACAGCGCCGACGAATCGATGGTGAACAGCATCCGCGCGCCCGAATCCTCGACCTGCGCGGACAATTCCTCGACCGTGTAGAGCGGCGAGAAGTTCACCGCCGTCGCCCCAGCCATCAGGATGCCGTAGTATGCGGCAAGGTAGACGGGCACATTGGGCAGGAACAACCCGACCCGGTCGCCCTTGCCGATCCCGGCGCGTTGCAGGGCATGTGCGACCCGCTTCGACTCTGCCACCATGTCGACGTAACTGGTGCGGCGGCCGTAGAAATCGACGATCTTGCGATTGCCCGCCAGATGCATGCCCCTTTCCAGCAGATCGGGCAGCGACAGCGGTTCGAATTCCGAATCCCACGCTATCGGGTGGCGATAGGTATCGCCCGGCCCCAGCTTTCCGGTTGCATCCGTTCCGGGCCATTCGGGTCCCGGGTTCCTCTCGATATTATTATTGACATTCATGTCAGCTATTGTGCCCTCCCGCGTCGCTTTCCACAAGGGAGCAGCCTCGCAGGCGCAGCAAAAAGCCCGACCCGCGGGGACCTGCGGATCGGGCTTTGTAACCTTTGGCCGGTTAAGGCTTGGCTTATTCTTCCGATGCGCCCTCTTCGCGGCGGGCGGCGAGCCATGCTTCGGCCTCTGCTTCTTGCGCGGCGACAACCGCGGCGCGGGCGGCGTCTTCACGCTCTTTCTTCAACTCGTCAATCAACGCCTGACGGTCGTCGACAAGGCGCGAATCGGTCACTGCCTCTGTCTCGATCCCGGCCTTCTTGGCGGCCTTGGCTACGGCAGCGTCCAGCTCGCGCTGCGAACACAGGCCCAGCGTCACCGGGTCTTTCGGGTTGATATTCTGGATGTTCCAGTGACTGCGTTCGCGGATCGCGCCGATGGTGTTGCGCGTCGTGCCGATCAGCTTGCCGATCTGCGCGTCGCTCATTTCCGGGTGGTTGCGCAGGATCCATGCGATGCCGTCGGGCTTGTCCTGACGTTTCGACACGGGGGTATAGCGCGGACCCTTGGTGCGCTGGATCTGGACCGGCGCCTTGTGAATCTTCAGCTTGTAGTCCGAATCGTTCTGGCCCTTCTCGATCTCGTCGTGGGTCAGTTCGCCCGCGCGCACTGGATCGCGGCCGGTGTACTTGGCACCGGCCAGATCGTCGGCCATCGCCTGCACTTCCAGGATATGGAGGCCGCAGAAATCGGCGATCTGTTCAAACGTCAGGCCGGTATTGTCGACCAGCCAGCTGGCCGTGGCGTGCGGCATCAACGGGGTTGCTTGATTCTGGCTCACACGAGCATCCTCTCGGATCAGGGGCCCGGGGCGCGATTCTGGCCATGCGGGCGTCAAAAACGATAAGGGCCGCCCCTTACCGGAGCGGCCGCTTGCACCCCTGATTTAGGGGAAGCGGCGCGGTTCGGCAAGTGTGGATGCGATTTGCGCGCCTTTCGCGGATTCAGACATCCAGCACGATCTTGCCGATATGCCCGCCCTCGTCCATCCGCGCATGGGCCCCGGCGGTGTCAGTCAGGGCAAAGCGCCTGTCCATTACCGGGCGCAGCTGGCCGCTTGCTACAAAGGGCCAGACGGTGCCGCGAATCTCTTCGGTCAGGGCGGCCTTGAATTCGCTGGACCGGGGGCGAAGCGTCGATCCGGTCAGGGTCAGGCGCTGAGTCAGGATCTTGTGCATCGGGATCGTCGCCTTGACCCCGCCCTGCACCGCGATGGTCACATGCCGCGCGCCGGGCGCCATGCAGGCGATGTTTCGGGCGACATAGTCCCCGGCCACCATGTCCAGCACCACGTCCACACCATGCTTGCCGGTAATTGCCGCAACATCCTCGACGAAATCCCGGGTCTTGTAGTTGATTGCATGGGCCGCACCGATGTCCTTGGCGGCAGCGCATTTCTCGTCACTTCCGCAGGTGACGATGACTTTCACGCCGAACAAGCGCCCCAGCATGATCGCCATCGTGCCGATGCCGCTGGTGCCGCCGTGGACGAGCAACCACATGCCTTCGTCGGCAAGGCCAAGCTCAAAGACGTTGTGCCAGACGGTGAACAGCGTTTCGGGCAGCGCCGCCGCCTCGGCCAGCGACAGGCCATCGGGCACCGGCAGGCAATGCGCGGCTTCGGCAATGCAGTACTCGGCATAACCGCCACCGATGACCAGCGCGCATTGCCGCGTGCCCATCATGGCAGGATCGACGCCCTCGCCCAAGGCAACAACTTCGCCCGCGATTTCCAGACCCGGCGTATCGGGCGCGCCAGGCGGTGGGGGATAGAGCCCCTTGCGCTGCATCACATCGGGCCGATTCACCCCGGCATGGGCGACCTTGATCAACACCTGTCCCGCACTCGGCGAAGGTACGGCGATCTGGGTCGGCACCAGCACCTCCGGCCCGCCCGCACCGCTCAGGGCTATTGCGGTCATCCGCTCCGGCAGCATCGAACAATTCCCCCAATTGCGACGTGATGGCGCAACCCGATTGTGGATTAGCGCACGATCTTGCGGTGGACTAACCGCACGACCCGTTGACAGCAAGCCGATCCGACCCAAGATTAAGGTTACTCAGATGGACGACGACGATCGCCCCCGCCCACGCGGCGACAATGCAAGCCGCCTTACCAGCGAAAGCCTGGACAGCTATTCGCAGGATGAGCTGGAATATCGCATTTCGTTGCTGGAGGCGGAGATTGTCCGCACCCGCACTCACATGGAAAAGGCCGCTGCCCATCGCAAGGCGGCAGATGCCCTGTTCGCTGCCAAACCGGGCGGCGCGACACCATGACCCTATCCCGCTTCGCCTCGATCTACGGGCGTGGCCGACCGTTCGTCGCATTTTTCTTTACGCAGGTGCAGCAAAATGCTGCACTGCGGCAACCAAGTCGTTTGCTGTTCGTTCAGGACCTTGGGGTTATGAAGGAACGGGGACTCGCCACCAACGGCAGAAAGGCCTGATACCATGCCATCATTCGCACAGAGCCTCGAGAAAACGCTCCATACCGCGCTCGCCAATGCGGCCGAACGCAGTCACGAGTATGCGACTCTCGAACATCTGCTGCTTGCTCTCGTCGACGATCCCGACGCGGCACAGGTGATGGAGGCTTGCGGGGTAGACCTGCCGGAACTGTCCAACGTGGTGAAACAGTACCTGGATCAGGAATACCAATCGCTGAAAACCGCCGAAAAGGCCGATCCTTCGCCGACCGCCGGGTTCCAGCGGGTGATCCAACGTGCGATCCTGCACGTGCAATCCAGCGGCAAGGACACGGTGACCGGAGCAAATGTGCTGGTCGCGCTGTTCTCCGAACGCGATTCCTATGCGGTCTACTTCCTGCAGCAACAGGACATGAGCCGCCTCGACGCGGTTTCGTACATCAGCCACGGCATCGGCAAGTCGGGCCGCTCGGTCGAAACCCGCACGCCCAAGGGCGCGGAGGAAGAGGCCAAGCAGGAAGAGAAGCCGGATTCTGGCAAGGGCAAGAAGGAAACCGCGCTCGACCAGTTTACCGTCAACCTCAATGACAAGGCGCTGGCCGGTAAGGTCGATCCCCTGATCGGTCGCGGGCCGGAAGTGGATCGCACGATCCAGATCCTGTGCCGCCGGTCCAAGAACAACCCGCTTTATGTCGGCGATCCCGGCGTGGGGAAAACCGCCATCGCGGAAGGCCTGGCGCGCAAGATCGTCGAGGAAGAAGTGCCCGAGGTGCTGCTCGATGCGGTGATCTATTCGCTCGACATGGGCGCATTGCTGGCGGGCACCCGTTATCGCGGCGATTTCGAAGAGCGTCTGAAGCAGGTCGTCAACGAACTGGAAAAGATGCCGGAGGCGATCCTGTTCATCGACGAAATCCACACTGTCATCGGCGCGGGCGCGACCAGCGGCGGCGCGATGGATGCGTCGAACCTGTTGAAGCCGGCCCTGTCGGGCGGAACGATCCGTTGCATCGGTTCGACCACCTACAAGGAATTCCGCAACCATTTCGAAAAGGACCGCGCCCTGCTGCGGCGGTTCCAGAAGATCGACGTGAACGAACCGACGGTCGAGGATACGATCAAGATCCTGCGCGGGCTGCGTTCCGCGTTCGAGGAACATCACCAGGTCAAGTACACGCCCGACGCGATCAAGACTGCGGTGGAGCTGTCGGCCCGCTATATCAATGACCGCAAGTTGCCCGACAAGGCGATCGACGTCATCGACGAGGTTGGCGCGATGCAGATGCTCGTGCCGCCCAGCAAGCGCCGCAAGACGATCACCGCGAAGGAGATCGAAAAGGTCATTTCGACGATGGCCCGCATTCCGGCGAAATCGGTGTCGAAGGACGACAAAAAGGCGCTCGAAAACCTTGAGCGCGATCTGAAGCAGGTCGTCTTCGGACAGGACAAGGCGATCGAGGTGCTCTCGACCGCGATGAAGCTGAGCCGTGCGGGCCTGCGCGATGCGGACAAGCCGATCGGTTCGTTCCTGTTCAGCGGCCCGACCGGCGTCGGCAAGACCGAAGTCGCGCGGCAGCTGGCCGACATCATGGGTATTCCGCTGCAACGTTTCGACATGTCGGAATATATGGAGCGGCACTCGGTATCGCGCCTGATCGGTGCGCCTCCGGGCTATGTCGGGTTCGATCAGGGCGGTCTGCTCACCGATGCTATCGATCAGCAACCGCACTGTGTGCTCTTGCTCGACGAGATTGAGAAGGCGCACCCCGACCTGTTCAACATCCTGTTGCAGGTGATGGATAACGGCCGCCTGACCGACCACCACGGCAAGACCGTCGATTTCCGCAATGTCGTACTGATCATGACGACCAATGCGGGCGCGGCGGACATGGCGCGTAGCGGTATCGGGTTCGGCGACGTATCAAAGGCCGACGCGGGCGAGGATGCGGTGAAAAAGCTTTTCACCCCCGAATTCCGCAACCGCCTCGATGCGATCGTGCCGTTTGCTTATCTGGGTAAAACGATCGTCAGCCGCGTGGTCGACAAGTTCATCCTGCAGCTGGAACTGCAACTGGCCGACCAGAACGTCCACATCCAGTTCGACAGCGATGCCCGAGCATGGCTGGCCGACCGGGGTTATGACAAGCTGTACGGCGCGCGCCCGATGGGCCGCCTGATCCAGGACAAGGTCAAGCAACCGCTGGCGGAGGAACTGCTGTTCGGCAAACTGGCGCAGGGCGGTGAAGTTCATGTCTCGACCAAGGAGGACGAGGGCAAGCCGGTCCTGTCCTTCGAACTGACCCCGGCCCCGCCGAAAGTCGTCAAGCGTCGCAAGACCAAGGCGAAAAAGGTGACGCCCGCGAAGAAGCCGTCGGACGAAACCTCGACCTCTGGCGAAGACAAGGCCGACTAACGCTTTGCTTAAACGGAAATGAAGAGGGCGGTCCTGCGGGGCCGCCCTTTTTCGTTCAGGCCCAACCCTGTTTCAGGATGCGTGACGCTGGCGCAAAGTCTCGACCATCTGCGCGACCTGCTCCCGCGTTTCTTCCAGCGTCGTGCCCGTGTCGATCACATAGTCGGCACGGCGGCGCTTTTCATCGTCAGGCATCTGGCGGGCGAGGATGTCCTCGAACTTGCTCTCGGTCATGCCCGGGCGGGCCAGAACGCGACGGCGCTGCTCGTCTGCCGGGGCCGAAACAACGGCGACCGCATCCAGCCCAGCCCGACCGGTCCGCTCGAACAGCAGTGGCACATCGAAACAGACGATCGGCGCGGTCCAGTTGGCATCCATGAAGTCATAGCGTTCCGAAGCGACAGCGGGATGCACGATAGCCTCCAACCGCGCCAGCGCCGCATCATCGCCGAACACCAGAGCGCCCAGTTCGGCCCGTTTCACGCCCTCCGGCCCAGTTGAACCGGGGAAGGCCGCCTCGATAGCAGGCAACAATTCGCCGCCTGGCCCCTGCATCCGGTGCACTTCGGCATCGGCGTCGAAGACCGGGACGCCCAGATCGCGCAGCATTCCCGCCACGGTAGATTTGCCCATGCCGATGGAGCCGGTGAGGCCGAGGATGAACGGGCGCGGTCCTTCGCGTTGCGACCAATCGCGGCTCACGATGTCAGGATCCGGCGCAATTCGCCATCCGCATCACGCGGCGCGGGCAGGCCGAAGAACCGCTCGAACGCAGCCGCTGCCTGCCCGATCAGCATCGACAGGCCATCGACCGTGCGAAAACCCCGCGCCTTGGCTTCGGCCAGAAACGGCGTTTCCAGCGGGGCGGTGACGATGTCGTAGCAGATCGATCCGGGCGGAACGTGGCTGAAATCGAAATTGAGCGGCGCCTGTCCCGCCATGCCGAGCGAAGTCGCGTTTATTATAAGGTCGAAGCAACCCTCACGATCGTCAAATGCGAAATCGGTCGCCTCCGCGAAATGCGAGAGCGGCGCGACGTGATGTTCGCCATCTGGATCAAGCTCGTCGAGCAGAGCGCGCGCTTTATCCGGATCGCGCCCGGCTACGACGAGCACGACACCCTCATCCGTCAGCGCGGTGATAATCGCCCGGGCCGCACCACCGGTGCCGATGATCCGGGCCATGCGGAAATAGTGCGTCTTGGCGAGTTCGACCTGCAAGGGTTCAAGGAATCCAGCGGCATCAGTGTTGTATCCGGCCAACCCACCGTTTTCGACCACGACCGTATTCACCGCCCCGATCCGTGCCGCGACCGGATCGATCCGGTCCACCAGCGCCATCACCGCCTGCTTGTGCGGCATGGTGACATTGCATCCGCGCCAGTCCGGATCGGTGCGGCGCTTGGCGATATAGTCCGCCAGTTCCTCGGGCCGGACATGACAGTGGCGATAATCGGCATCGATTCCCGCCTGTTTCAGCCAAAATCCATGAATATCGGGCGATTTCGAGTGCGCGATAGGATCGCCGATCACTTCGGCATAGGGCTTGCTCATGCGGTCAGCACTCCCTCTTCGCGCAAGGCGCCCAGCACTTCGAGCAGCGGCATGCCCAGTACCGTAAACTGGTCGCCCGTGATCCCTTCAAACAATTGCGGTCCGCGAGCCTCTATCCGGAAAACGCCGACGCAATAGCCAACCTCGGGCCATTCGGCGTCGAGGTATTCCTCGATAAATGCGTCGGACAGCCGCCGAACCCGCAAGCGGGCCAAAGCGCCGTGGCGAAAAACGATGTCGTCATCGACAGCCAGCGCCGCCGCGCTGTGCAGCTTCATCGTGCGACCGGAAAAACAGCGCAAGTGATCCGCCGCCTCTTCGCGGCTGCCGGGCTTGTCGAACCGGCGGCCGTCCACCTCGACCAGCGAATCGCTGCCCAGCACGATGCGGCCCGGCCGCTTTGCCGAAACGGCCAAGGCCTTCGCCTCGGCCAGCGCGATGGCGACTTGCGCCGGGGATGCCCCGTTCAGCCGTGCCTCCAGTGCACGCTCATCCAGATCGGCGGGCTCTGCCTCATAGGCCACGCCTGCCGCCGTCAGCATCGCCTGCCGCGACGCGCTTTTCGATGCGAGAACGATCATACTGGTTTCGTCCCGGCCTGCCCGATGCGGCGTTCGTTGTGCAGGTTAATCACTGCCGCCGCGGTCTCCTCGATCGAACGGCGGGTCACGTCGATCACTGGCCAGTTGTTATCGGCGAACATGCGGCGGGCATAGCGCACTTCGTCGTCGACGCGTTCCTTGTCGACATAGTCGGTTTCGGGTGCCTGATTGAGCGACAACAACCGATTGCGGCGCACTTGTACCAATCGGTCGGGCGAGGTCGTCAAACCCACGACCATCGGACGCTTCAGGCGATAGAGCGCCGGCGGGGGCGGGCTTTCCGGCACAACCGGGATGTTCGCGACCTTGTATCCCCGGTTAGCAAGATAGATCGACGTCGGCGTTTTCGACGTGCGCGAAACGCCCGCCAGAACGATGTCCGCCTCTTCCCACTCCTCCCACAACAGGCCATCATCATGGGCAATGGTGAACTGGATCGCTTCGACGCGGGCGAAATAGGCCTCGTCCATCTGGTGCTGACGGCCGGGGCGGTGCAGCTGTTCCTGTCCCAGCATCCGCGACAGGCTCTCGGTCACGGCATCGAGCGCCGAGACGGTCGGCAATTGCGCCTCGGCACAACGGCTTTCCAACTGGATACGGATTTCCGGGTTCACGAGAGTGAAGACGACCAGCCCGCGATTGCGCGTGATCTCGCCCATGATCCGGTCAAGATGTTGTTGCGAGCGTACCATTGGCCAGAAATGGCGGACGACTTCCACCCCCTCGAACTGGGCCAGTGCGGCCTTGGCGATCATCTCCAGCGTTTCGCCGGTGGAATCGGACAGGAGGTGGAGGTGCAATTGCGGCATGCGGGTGGAACGACTCGCGTTGTAGTGATTCGCGGGGCCGGGCGGCCTGTGGACAGAGCTTGCGATAAACCACGGGACAGACTCGCGGACAAGTCGATGTGCCCGATCCATGCCCGCTAACCCGGATTCCTTCAGGGGTATTTCTGCGCAGGCTCGCCGATGATCCCCAGCCTGTGGGTAAGGCGAACAAGATTCGTTTGACCATGGACACAGCGCGATTCGAGCGGTCCGAAAGTGCGGCTTGCCGGACTCATAAATCCGGGCTTTGCGGATCGTCCCCACAATCCACAGGGCCAACAGACTCCAATCACCCTTTTAAAATCTAATTTATTGTTGTTTGGAGGCACGCATGCCCGGACTTTTACTCGATACGTTGAAGGGAACGAACAGTTCCCGCCGCCCGCTATGGCTGATGCGCCAGGCAGGACGATACCTGCCCGAATATCGCGAATTGCGTAGCGAGAAGGGCGGATTCCTTGCGCTCGTCTATGACAGCGAGGCGGCGGCCGAGATCACCTTGCAACCATTGAAACGGTTCGGGTTCGACGGGGCGATCCTGTTTTCCGACATCCTGATCGTTCCCTATGCGATGGGGCAGGACTTGCAGTTCCTTGCCGGTGAAGGCCCCCACCTGTCACCGCGGCTGGCAGATAGCACGCTGGCTTCGTTGGAGATGGTGCCCGAACGCCTGAGCCCGATCTATCGTACGGTGGAGCTTTGCCGCGAACAGCTCTCGCCCGGTGTAACCATGCTTGGATTCGCCGGGTCGCCGTGGACGGTGGCGACCTACATGGTGAACGGCGAGGGTAGCCGCGACCAGCACGAAACGCGGGCCATGGCCTATGGCGATCCGGCGGCGTTCGGGGCAATCATCGATGCGATTTCTGATGTGACGGTCGAATACCTGATCGGACAGGCAAAGGCCGGGGCCGAAGCGGTGCAACTGTTCGATTCGTGGTCGGGCAGTCTGGCGCCCGACGAATTTGAGCGTTGGGTGATCGCGCCGACGGCAGGCATCGTCGACCGATTCAAGGCGGCGTGTCCCGATGTCCCTGTAATCGGCTTTCCCAAGGGCGCGGGCGAGAAACTGGCCGCCTATGCGCGGGAGACGGGAATCGACGCGGTGGGCGTCGACGAAACGATCGATCCGGTCTGGGCGGCGCGCGAATTGCCCGCGAACATGCCGGTGCAGGGCAATCTCGATCCGCTCCTGCTTCTGTCGGGCGGACAGCGGTTGGAGGATCGGGTGCGCTATGTGCTCGATTGCTTTGCCGACCGGCCGCATGTCTTCAACTTGGGCCACGGCATCGGCAAGGAAACGCCGATCGCGCATGTCGAAACCTTGTTGGACGCGGTACGCGGCTGGTCGCGGTAATCACCTGAAATTAGTCGGGCCGAGGGGCTTAACGCTGGCCCGTCCGGTTCCTATCTTCGCCCCATGCAGGAGGTTCTTTCCTTGCTCTATTACTGGCTGAAGGTCGGACACCTCGTCTTCGTGATCTTCTGGATGGCGGGGCTGTTCATGCTGCCGCGGTTCTACATCTATCACATGGAAGCGACGAGCGAGGAGGAACGCGCCCGCTGGGTAGAGCGCGAGGCGCGGCTGCGGCGGATCATCATGACGCCGTCGATGGTGCTGGTCTGGGTTCTCGGGCTGGCGCTGGCGTTCTCGATCGATGCTTGGAGCATGGGGTGGTTCCATCTCAAGCTGCTCTTGGTATTCGGCTTGTCGGGCTATCACGGCTGGATGGTTGCGCTGGGGCGGAAGATCGCGGCGGGCGATGCCGGAATCTCGAACAAGCAGATGCGCTTGTTGAACGAAGTGCCTGGAATAGCGGCGATCCTGATCGTGACGACGGTTGTCGTGGGTCGGCTTTACTTCTGATCTTGCTTGCGCGTTCGTCGCATTGGCGGACCGCCAGGCGGCATGGGTGATTGACGCGGGGCCAGGCGAGGCATATCTGGGGCGTAGCGGCATCCTGCCGTGGATCGATCCGCAATGGACGATCCGGTCTGCTTTCACCAAGCCCATCGACCATCGGTATCCGAACACCGCCTGTATTGCGATCAGGCACCCGGAACCGGCCAGATACCCCAGTGGATTTACAGCAATGCATCTTAAAGAACTGAAACAGAAAACTCCGGCCGAACTGGTCGAAATGGCCGAGGAACTGGGCGTCGAAGGCGCGTCGACCCTGCGTCGTCAGGACATCATGTTCGGTATCCTGAAAGAGGTGGCCGAGGACGGGGAAGAGATTCTCGGCATCGGCACGATCGAAGTGCTGCCAGACGGATTCGGTTTCCTGCGCAGCCCAGAGGCGAATTACCTTGCCGGGCCGGACGACATCTATGTGTCGCCGAACCAGGTCCGCAAGTTCCAGCTGCGCACCGGCGATACCGTGGAAGGCGAGATTCGCGCGCCCCGCGATGGGGAGCGTTATTTCGCGCTGACCAAGCTGCTCAAGGTCAATTTCGACGATCCCGATGTGGTCCGCCACCGGGTGAACTTCGACAACCTGACGCCGCTCTATCCCGAACAGAAGCTGACGCTGGACGCCACCGATCCCACGGTGAAGGACAAGTCGGCCCGGGTGATCGATATCATCAGCCCGCAGGGCAAGGGCCAGCGCGCGCTGATCGTCGCGCCGCCGCGTACGGGTAAGACCGTGCTGCTGCAAAACATTGCCAAAGCGATTACCGACAACCATCCCGAAGTCTTCCTGCTGGTTCTGCTTGTGGACGAGCGGCCCGAGGAAGTCACCGACATGCAGCGCTCGGTGAAGGGCGAGGTGATTTCTTCTACCTTCGATGAACCGGCGCAGCGCCATGTCCAGGTCGCCGAAATGGTGATCGAAAAGGCCAAGCGCCTAGTTGAGCACAAGAAGGATGTCGTCATCCTGCTCGACTCGATCACCCGCCTTGGTCGCGCCTACAACACGGTCGTCCCGTCTTCGGGCAAGGTGTTGACTGGCGGTGTCGATGCCAACGCGTTGCAGCGTCCGAAGCGGTTCTTTGGTGCGGCGCGAAACATCGAGGAGGGCGGATCGCTGTCCATCATCGCCACCGCGCTGATCGACACCGGCAGCCGCATGGACGAAGTCATCTTCGAAGAGTTCAAGGGCACCGGCAACTCGGAAATCGTGCTGGATCGCAAGGTTGCGGACAAGCGGATCTTCCCGGCGCTGGATGTCGGCAAGTCCGGCACCCGCAAGGAAGAGTTGTTGGTCGGCAAGGACAACCTGTCGAAGATGTGGGTCCTGCGCCGCATCCTGATGCAGATGGGCACGGTCGACGCGATGGAATTCCTGCTCGACAAGATGAAGGATTCGAAGACCAACGAAGACTTCTTCGCAACGATGAACCAGTAACGCGCATCGCGGTTACGCATAGAAAAGGGGCGGCTTGCCAGATCGGCAGCCGCCCCTTTTTGCGTCTGGTGGTCGGGTTTAGCCGAGATGTTCGGCGAAGAACGCCTCCGTCCGGCTATCGGCCAGTTGCGCACCTTCCTCGTTCCGGCGCTTGCCCATCTCGGTGGCGAAACCATGGTCCAGCCCCTCGTAATCGTGCAGGGTCACCTTGGGCAGGGGATCGAGCCCTTCGTGCATTTTCGACTGAGCTTCGGGGTTCACGAAATGGTCGGCGGTCGGCACGTGCAGCATCAGCGGATGCGCAATGGCGTGCGATTCATTCAGCATCTGGTCGATCATCACGCCGTAGTACCCGACCGAAGCGTTGATGTCGGTCCGCGTCGCGGTGAGGTAGGCCAGCATCCCGCCCATGCAGTACCCGACACAGCCCACGCTCTGAACGCCTGCCTCGCGGCGGATCCAGTGTATCGTCGCCTCGATATCCTTGATTGACTTGTCGGGGTTGTTCTTGCCCATCATCCCCAGCGCCTTCTGGAAGTCTTCCTCGACATCGGGATCGAGCGAAACGCCCGGTTCCTGCCGCCAGAACAAGTCGGGCGCGACGGCCAAGTATCCGGCGGCGGCCCACTTGTCGCACTTTTGCAAGATGCCGGGGTTCACGCCGAAAATCTCTTGAATCACGATGATGGCCGCGCGCGGCGTGCCTTCCGGGCGGGCGACATAGGCCCCTAAAGTGTCCTCGCCCTCAAGCGTGGCGATCTTTGTATTCAGGCTCATCGTAGGTCTCCTCTTGTCCCGCGTACTATGCGATATGCACCCATGATGGACTTTGCCAAGGGGGTGTGACAGCTTGGCAAGATGGAAAATCGGCCAGAACGGTCGGTCTGAGGTCCAAACCGCCGAAGTGAGGAAAGCGCCCAACCCATGAAAATGAATATAGAAATCGATTGCACCCCGGAAGAGGCGCGTCGCTTCATGGGCCTGCCCGATGTGAGCAAGGCGAACGATGTTTATGTCGACAGCCTCGTTACCGCGATGAAGGGGGCAGGCAGCCTCGACCAGGTACAGGACCTGATCAAGGGTTTCGCCCCGATGGGCGAGATCGGGCTGAAGATGTTTCAGCAGATCATGGACAGCGGCACCAAGGCCGCGTTCGGGCAGACTTCCACGAAGTAACCCGCACAAGCGCCGGCTGAAGGAGGGCCGCGGTTCGATGTCCGGCGATACGATATTCGCGCTTTCGAGCGGTAGTCCCCCTGCGGCCATCGCGGTCGTGAGGATCAGCGGCCCGCGGGCATTTGCGGCGGTTGAGGATCTGGCGGGAAGGTTGCCGCCGCCGCGTCGCGCCGGTTTGCGGATATTGCGCGACGGCGAGGGTGGCGTGCTCGATACGGCGCTGGTCCTGACCTTTCCCGGCCCGAACAGCGCGACCGGAGAGAATTGCGCGGAATTACACCTCCACGGCGGCCGCGCGGTCGTTGCGGCGGTCGAGAGTGCTCTGGCATCGCGCGAATTGCGCCGTGCCGAGGCTGGCGAGTTTACGCGGCGGGCGTTTGCCAATGGTCGCATGGACCTGACCGAAGCGGAGGGGTTGGCGGACCTATTGTCGGCAGAGACCGAGTTGCAGCGCCGCAACGCGCAAGCCTTGGCGGGCGGGGCCTTGGCGCAGGCGGTGGAGCAGTGGCGGACTGCGCTCTTGACGCTGGCCGCCGAGATCGAGGCGGACCTCGATTTTTCCGACGATGACGACGTCAGCGCGCTGGCGGCGGATTTTGGCACCCGCTGTGCGGCCTTGGCGAGCGATCTGGCCGATTGGCTGGATGCACCGAGAGCCGAGACCTTGAAAGAAGGGTTTCGCGTTGTATTGGCAGGCCCGCCGAACGCCGGAAAAAGTAGCCTTTTCAATGCACTATTGGGGGAAGATGCCGCCATCGCCACCCCGATCGCCGGTACGACACGCGACATTCTGACCCGCCCTGTGGCGATAAGGGGTATCCCGTTCCTGTTTTCCGATACAGCAGGGCTGCGCGAAGGGACCGATGACGCGATCGAACGGATCGGCATCGACCGGGCACGGACTGAACTGAACAAAGCGGACCTCGTCCTGTGGCTGGGCGAAGAGGGGCAGGGTCCCGCTGGCGCGTGGGAGATCGAGACGATGATCGATTTGCCTTCTCACGCGGCAAAGTCATCGCCGCATCGTCGTGTATCCGCTGTTGATGGCACCGGGCTCTCGGCTCTGCTCGATGACATGGTGGATTTGGCGCGCACCGCTATGCCGCGTCCGGGGCAGGTGGCGCTGTCCGCGCATCAAGGCGGTTTGCTGGCCTTGGCGCGAGACGGCTTGATACAGGCTGGCGTAGAGCGTGATCCACTTTTGGCGGCGGAACAGCTGCGCGTTGCTCGCATGGCATTTGATCGCTTGACCGGACGCGCGGCGACCGAAGATATGCTCGACACACTATTCGGTCGGTTCTGCATCGGAAAGTGATGTTCCACGTGGAACATCTTTGACGCTTCGGCGGATCGGAATTAAAGCGCCGATCATGCAAACCTTTGACGTTATCGTAGTTGGCGGCGGACACGCCGGATGCGAAGCGGCTGCCGCTGCTGCACGCACCGGTGCGCGGACCGCTTTGGTGACGTTCGACAGAACCAAGACGGGCGCGATGTCGTGTAACCCAGCCATCGGCGGTCTGGGCAAAGGGCATTTGGTTCGCGAAGTCGATGCGTTCGACGGGTTGATCGCGCGCGCCGCAGATCACGCGGCGATCCACTATCGCATGCTCAACCGATCGAAGGGCAGCGCCGTCCATGGCCCGCGTGTCCAAGCGGACCGTGACTTATTCCGGTCGGCAATCCAGACCATGATCGCCAAGCAGGAAAACCTTACCGAGATTGAAGGGGAGGTTGCTGCACTGCGGCTGGAGGGCGGGCGTGCGGTTGGCGTGGTCTTGGCCGATGGAGTCGAGGTCACCGCGCAGGCAGTGGTGCTTTGCACCGGCACTTTCCTGGGTGGACGCCTGTTTCGCGGCGAAGAGGTCCTTGAAGGCGGGCGGATTGGTGAGGCGGGAGCACAACGTCTGGCACACCAGATGCGGGATGCCGACCTGCCGATGGCTCGTCTCAAGACCGGGACACCGCCACGGCTGGACGGTCGGTCGATCAATTGGGCACGATTGGAACGGCAGGAGTCCGACAAGGATCCTTGGACGATGTCGCCGCTCACTTCGGGCCGTCGAAATCCGCAGGTATTCTGCGCAATCACCCGAACAAATGCGCGGACGCACGACATTATCAGGGGCGGGCTTGACCGTTCGCCTCTGTTCACGGGCGCGATCGACGCGCGAGGACCGCGCTATTGCCCCTCTATCGAGGACAAGATCCACCGCTTTGCAGATCGGGAAGGGCACCAGATTTTCTTGGAGCCGGAGGGGCTGGCGACACCTCTGATCTATCCCAATGGGATCAGCACATCGCTGCCTGCCGACATTCAGCTTGCGATGTTGCGTTCCATCGAGGGCCTTGAGGGCGTTGAAATGTCGGTGCCCGGTTATGCGGTCGAGTATGACCATATCGATCCGCGGGCTTTGAGCCGGACACTCGAACTTCGGGCAATCGCCGGTCTCTATTGCGCAGGCCAGATCAATGGGACGACGGGCTATGAGGAAGCGGCCGCACAGGGGTTAATCGCGGGACTGAGCGCCGCCTGTGCTGTATTGGACCGTCCACCCCCGGCGATTGATCGGTCCAATAGCTACATGGCGGTGATGATCGACGATCTGACCTTGCATGGGGTCAGCGAGCCCTATCGCATGCTGACCGCCCGGGCCGAGTATCGTTTGCGCTTGCGGGCCAGCAATGCGACGACAAGACTGACGCCTATCGCCGCGACGGTCGGTTCCATTGGTTCTGAACGTTCCACGTGGAACACCCAGCGAGAGATTGAACGATCCCGGATCGCGACGGTTTTCGATCGAGTGGTAAGTGCTCAGGAAGTGGGGCGGGCTGGCGTAGATGCGCGCAACGACCTGCCCAAAGCTCCAATTCGGGATTGGCTGCGTTTCGAAGGCATGGACGCGGTTGTGCGCGGATGGCTCGCGGATGATGGATGCGATGGCGATCCCGATCTGGTGGAAGAGATGATCGAGGACGCGCATTACGCACCGTATTTGGCCCGTCAGGATGCAGAACTTCGCGACCTTAAGGCGAGCGAATCGGTGACGCTCGCGCCAGACTTTGCCTATGCAAATATACCGGGCCTTTCGAACGAGATGGCTGAACGGCTCAGTGCAGCAAGGCCCGATAGTCTTGCAGCAGCAGGGCGGGTTCGTGGTGTCACTCCCGCTGCCTTGTCGGCGCTGCTTGTCTATGCTCGCCGCTTGGCGCAAGTGGACGCATGAACCAGCAATTCGACGAACAAGATTTAAAGTGGTCTCAGTATTGGTTGGCCGAGAATCTCAAACTCGGCTCAGCACAATGGGGAGCATTAAACGATCTTTTAAGATTGCTGGCTGCGGAAAACGAGCAGCAAAATCTGGTTGCCAAGGGCACACTCCCGTTTGCTTGGAGTCGTCATATTGTCGATAGCCTTCAACTGATCACCCATGTTCCACGTGGAACATCGACTTGGCTTGATTTAGGTACGGGCGCTGGTTTTCCTGGTCTGGCCTGCGCAATCGCACTTCCGCAGACGCATTTCACCTTGGTAGAGCAGCGGCCTCGGCGCACGGAGTGGTTGGAGCGGGCAAAAGTCGCCTTGGGATTGCGCAACGTTGAGATTGTCACCGCAAATATTTCGCAGGTGCCCAAGCAAGATTTTGATGTCATTTCAGCGCGTGCATTCGCCCCGCTCGAAAAGCTCCTCAATCTATCCGCCGCCTTTTCCACAAAAGCCACCGCATGGGTCTTGCCGAAGGGGCGGTCTGCCACGCACGAATTGGAAACGCTGAAAGGGTGGCGACATATGTTCCACGTGGAACAGTCGGTAACCGATCCGCAATCGGGGATCATTACGGGTCATCTTATCGGCCGGAAATAGAGCGGGGTTCGTAAAGCACATGATAACGATCGCCATTGCCAATCAGAAGGGCGGCGTCGGCAAGACGACCAGCGCCGTAAACCTTGCAACGGCCATGGCGGCGATCGGGTGGCGGACCTTGCTGGTCGATCTCGACCCGCAGGGCAATGCCTCGACCGGGTTGGGTGTTCCGCCAGAGGATCGCGGTGTTTCCAGCTATGACGTGCTCGTCGACGGTGTGGCGTTGGATGAAGCGGTCGTTTCGACGACTATCCCCGATCTCGATCTCGTACCGGCAACCGTCGATTTGTCGGGGGCCGAGATCGAGCTGGTCGAGATGCACGATCGCACCGGACGGCTTCGCGACGGCTTGGCAGATGCGCACTATGACATTTGCTTCGTCGATTGCCCGCCGTCGCTTGGGCTTTTGACCTTGAACGCGCTGACGGCTGCCGATCACCTGCTGGTGCCGTTGCAATGCGAATTCTATGCGCTTGAGGGGCTGAGCCAGCTGCTCGGCACTGTGGAGCAGGTCAAGGATCGCTTCAATTCCAACTTGTCGATTATCGGCGTGGCCCTGACCATGTTTGACCGTCGTAATCGTCTGACCGATCAAGTGTCCGACGACGTGCGCGGCGTTCTGGGCGAAGTGGTGTTCGAATCGGTGGTGCCGCGCAACGTCCGTCTGTCCGAGGCGCCGAGCCATGGATTGCCCGCCATCGTCTATGATCACAACTGTACCGGATCGCGGGCCTATATGGACCTTGCCCGCGAATTGATCCGCCGTCTGCCCGAAAGAAGGAAAGCCGCATGACCGAAAAGACAGCGACCAAGCCCAATGCCAAGAGCCGGGCCGCGCTGGGTCGCGGGCTGGGGGCTTTGCTGGGTGATGCCAAGCGGGAAGAACCGATTGCACGGCGCAGCCCAAGGGCGAATGGCGAAGCTGCGCCTGAAGAGGGTCTTGCGTTGATCGCGGTTTCGGCCATCGAGCCGCATCCGGAAAACCCGCGCGTGCATTTTGAGGAAGGCGCGCTGGAAGACCTTGCCAAGTCGATTGCGGCGCGCGGCGTGATTCAACCGATCATCGTGCGCCCGGCCAAAGGCGGAACCTACCAACTTGTTGCCGGAGAGCGTCGTTGGCGCGCTGCACAGAAGGCGCAAGTCCATGAAATTCCAGCGATAATTCGAAAACTGGATGATCGTGACGTCACCGCGCTGGCGCTGATCGAGAATATCCAGCGCGAAGACCTGAACCCGATAGAGGAGGCGCGCGCCTATCAGCGGCTCTCGACACGGGACAGCATGTCTCAGTCCGATATCGCCGAACTCGTCGAGAAGTCGCGCAGCCATGTCGCCAACCTGATGCGATTGCTGGCGCTGCCCGATCCTGTGTTGGCGCTGGTCGAAAAAGGCGAGCTGTCGATGGGTCATGCGCGCGCTCTGATCAATTGCGACAATGCCGAAGCGATTGCGCGCGATACGGTGAAGAACGGCCTTTCGGTGCGCGAAGTGGAAAAGCGTGTTCGCAAGGCATCGGGGCAGGGTGCGGCCCCGCGTCGTGCTGCGCGTCCGCCGCGTGAAGACAATGCCGACATCGCCGCCGTGCAAAAGCATCTTGAGGAATTTCTGGGCTTGCCGGTCGAGATCAAGGCCGATGCCGACCCGACGACGGGCAGTGTAATCGTGCGTTACAAGTCGCTCGACCAGCTGGACCTCGTTTGCCAGCGTCTCTCGGGCGGGGAAATCTAGAGCCGGTCGGCCAGGATCGAGGCGACCGATTCGATCCCTGCGCGGTCGGCTTCGTCGAAGCGCGCAAGGCTTGGGCTGTCGAGGTCGATGACCGCGATGACGGCACCGTCTTTCACGATCGGCACGACGAGTTCGGACCGGCTTGCCGCGTCGCAGGCGATATGCCCCGGAAACGCGTGGACGTCGCGCACCAGTTGGGTTTTTCCGCTGGCCGCCGCCGCCGCCGCGCCGCAGACGCCGGTGCCGAAGGGGATGCGGATGCAGGCCGGATTGCCCGTAAACGGTCCCAGAACCAGCGTGTCGCCCACCGCGCGATAGAAGCCCGCCCAGTTGCAATCGGTGATGAACAGGCCGAACAGTGCCGCGCAGTTGGCCATGTTGGCCACACCATCGGGCTCACCAGCGGTAATCGCATCGACCGCTTCGGCCAGCTCACGATAGAGGGTCGGCTTGTCGCTCGGGTCGGAGGGTGCAAAATCGAACATCGCCCGCCGCCTTAGCGCCCCCGCGCATCAGATGCCATGGCGCGCGCACCCCCACCCGCACATACCATTGCCGAGACGCTGCTGCTCCCCTATCTCGGTGTCATGCCCAAATCCATGCCAACCTGGCTTCGCAATGTCCTTGTCGTTTTCGGCATGGTCCTGATCATCCTCATCATTTTTGCCGTGGTGCTGATCCGTGGCAATCCGGCGGAAATGACGCTGGCCGAAGTCAGCGGCACCGATCCGGTGATCGCCGACGCGCAAATGGAGACCTTCCCGACGGTCAACCTTCGCGAACCCAGCGGGTGGGGTGATGGCGCGCCGGTTGCGGCGACGGGGCTGACCGTGTCTCGCTTTGCCGAGGGGCTGGATCATCCGCGCAATATGCTGACGCTGCCCAATGGCGATGTGCTGGTGGCGGAAACCAATGCACAGCCGCGCCCGGCGGAAACGATAAAGGACAGGATCCGAAACTATTTCATGGCCAAAGTCGGGGCCGGGGTTCCGTCAGCGGACCGGATCAGCGTGCTGCGCGATGCCGACGGCGATGGCGTTGCGGAAAAGCGTTCGGTTCTGGCCGACGGTCTCACCTCGCCCTTTGGCATGGTCTACCGTGAGGGCACGCTCTACGTCGCCAACACCGATGCGCTGGTCTCTTTTCCGTTCGAGCCGGGGCAGACGAAAATTGAAGCCGCGCCAACCAAGCTGATGGAATTGCCCGGCAATGGCCAGCACTGGACGCGCAATCTGACGATCAGCCCGGATGGAGAGCATCTCTATATCTCGGTCGGTTCAGCGACGAACATCGGCGACGACGGCATGGAAAAAGAGGCGAATCGCGCCGCGATCCACGAATTCGACATCGCAACCGGCGAACATCGCATCTTTGGCGCAGGGCTGCGCAATCCGACGGGCCTTGCCTTCAACCCCGACAGCGGAGAACTTTGGACCACGGTGAATGAGCGCGACATGCTGGGATCGGACGGGCCGCCCGATTACCTGACGAACGTGCCGATCGGGGTGAATTATGGCTGGCCATGGATCTATTGGCGGTTCGAATACGATCCGCGCGTAGAGGCGCCGATGCCGATCTATCTGCAGGAATATACCCGCTGGCCCGAATATTCGCTGGGCGCACACACGGCGCCGCTGGGTCTGGTATTTGCCGGTGAAAAGCCGCTGGCGAACCGGTTTGCCAGTGGAGCCTTCGTGGCGCGGCACGGGTCATGGAATCGTAAGCCTGCTGCCGGGTACGACGTGGTTTTCGTGCGCTTCGACAGTCGCGGCAATCCGCTGGACGATCTGCCGCAGCCGGTGCTGACCGGGTTTACCGCCGATGGCGATGCGCGCGGCCGCCCGACGATGCTGGCGTGGGATCAGACCGGTGCTCTGTTGGTCAGCGACGATACCGCCGGGATCATCTGGCGGGTGACTTCGGCAAAATAGGTGGGTTCTAGGTGAGGGCGCGCCCTGCACGCCCCGCCAGTTCGGTAATGTAGTGGCGCGCCACGCGGCCCGACCGTGCGCCGCGGCGTTTCGACCATTCCAGCGCGTCGGCCTGATCCCATTCCAGCCCGAAGTGATCGGCATAGCCCGCAATGATCGCGAGGTAGTCGTCCTGAGTGCAGTTGTGGAAGCCTACCGACAGGCCGAAGCGGTCGGCCAGTGCCAGCCTGTCATCGACCAGATCGCGCGGGTTCACCGGGTCGTCCTGCTCTGCCATGTGCCGCTCCATGATTGCGCGGCGGTTTGACGTTACCGCAATGCGCACGTTGGCGGGGCGTGGGCTGACGCCGCCTTCCAGCATGGAGCGGAGCGCGCGCGCCTCAGCATCCTGCGCCGCGCCAAAGCCGATGTCGTCGATGAACAGCAGGAAGCGGCGATCCACGGTGGCCAGACGCGCCATCAGCGCCGGAAGCGTGTTCAGCGCATCGCCCGCTGCCTGAACCAACGCAATGTGTCCGGCATCGCCGGCAGCGGCCTTTACCGAGGCGCGGACGAGCGCCGACTTGCCCATGCCGCGCGAACCCCACAGCAGCATATCGTGCGCATCGGCCCCGGCGGCGTGGCGCGCTACGTTGTCGGCCACGGTGTCCCGCTGGCGGTCGATGCCTTGCAACAGCGCCAGATCGGGCGCAACGATCTCTGCGATGGGCGACAAGGCGCGACCGTCCCAGCCATAGGCGGGTGCCGCCAGCAGATCGGCACCGGGCGCGGCGGAAGGGGCAATCCGCTCCAATGCGGCTGCGATACGGTTCAGCGTTTCGATCTGGTCGCCAGTCACGTGCCTATGTCCTTCTTGCCCCGATGCGCGCCCGCCTATAGCGACGGGCCATGCCAGACGCCATGCCCTCGCTGCCCCGAATCATGCCTGCCGACGATACTGGCGTGGCAGAGGCTTTGCGCTTGCTGGCGGCGGGCGAGCCGGTCGCTCTGCCGACAGAGACGGTCTATGGGTTGGCGGCACGGGCGGACAGCGATGCGGCGGTCGCGGCGATTTATCGTGCGAAGGGGCGGCCCGATTTCAATCCGCTGATCGTGCATGTCGCCAATATTGCGGCGGCGGAGCGGCTGGCGGTGGTCGACGAACGCGGGCGGCAACTGGCCAAGCGATTCTGGCCCGGTGCGCTGACGATGGTCCTGCCTCTGCGTGAGGGTTCGGGTTTGGCGGCAGCGGTAACAGCGGGTTTGCCGACCGTGGCGCTGCGTTGTCCCGCGCATCCAGTAATGCGGGCGGTGCTGGCAAATACGGCGTTCCCGCTGGCGGCACCCTCGGCCAATCGCAGCGGGGCGGTCAGTCCGACTTGCGCCGCGCATGTTGCAGGGTCGCTGGCGGATCGCATTCCGCTAATTATCGATGGCGGGCAGAGCGGGCAGGGGCTGGAATCGACGATTGTCGCGCTGCGTCCGGCCGGGTGGCAGGTGCTGCGCCCCGGTCCTGTCACGGAGGCTGCGTTAAGAGAAGTGCTGGGGTCGCCTTTGGAGGGTGAGAGCGAGGGGATCGAGGCCCCCGGCCAGATGACCAGCCACTATGCGCCGGGGAAGCCGGTGCGATTGCACGCAAGCGACAGCCGCGACGGCGAATTCCGTATCGGGTTCGGGGCAGGGGCGTGCGATTTCCAGCTATCGGAATCGGGCGATCTCGCAGAGGCGGCGGCAAGGCTCTACGCCGCGCTGCATGCCGCCGCAGGATCGCGTGCGACCTCGGTGGCCGTCGCGCCAATTCCGAATGAGGGCCTGGGCGTCGCCGTCAATGACCGATTGAAGCGGGCTGCGGCCTAATCGGTCGGTTCGACCGGGATAGTCGGCAAGATCGCCTGAATTTCGGCATAAGTCGCGCGAGCACCCGCGCAGGCGGTTTCGTCTCCCGCGTCGCAGCGGTCCATTTCCTGCGCATAGCGGCGTTCCAGCTTGCCCACCCTTTCCTCACGCTTGCGCAATTCGCGTCCGCGTTTTTCATCGGCTTCGGACTGGCTGGTCGTCGCTAGATCGACGGCCTTGCTGGCCACGCGCACCGGGGCGGTCGCGACGTCAAGCGCGGTCTTGGCGATGCATCCGCCTGATAGCGGCACAATGGCACAGGCCAGCAACGGGGCAGCAAGGCGCATGTCAGTCTCTCCGGTGCGAATCGGTTTCTGCGATCCTGCACCGGAAAGCGTGGAGCGACGATGAACGCCGCCCCCATTCGCAATTCAGGCGGCTTCGCAGACCAGCTTGCCCGATCCCACGGCCTTGACCGAGCAGTTCGCCCGCCCGATCACGCGGACCTTGCCCGATCCGACGATCTTGGCCGAAACGTCTCCGTCCGAACGGAACGCGCCGCGACCCGATCCGGTGATTGCGATATCCGCGCCACCAAACTCCAGCGTATCCATCGCCGCATCGCCGCTTCCTGCGATGTTCAGGTCGAGTCGCTCGGCTTTGCCGCTGCCCTTGAAGGTGCCACTGCCGACAACGCTGACTTTCAGCGATTCGGCATCGATCCCACTGGCGTCGACATCGCCGCTTCCCGCGATGGTAACTTTTGCGGTCGGCGCCATCGATGCGGCCCGGATGCGGCCCGATCCGGCCATGACCAGCCCTTCGGGTGCGGGCATCGTCACGTTGACCGTTGCGGTCTCGTCTTCGGGCGCGTCCTTGCTGCGCGCGATTTCCGAAAGGCTGAAGCGCATCGCGGCCTTCATTGCGTCGGACCCATCGACGGTGATTGCCAGCGTATCGCCTTCGCGCAGGATCACGGTATCCGGCCCGGCCATCGCCACAGTTTTCGGCGGGGCGCCGCTGATGTCGAGATCTTCCAGTGGAACGCCTTGCTTTCCGCCCATCGAGATATTCTCGGCGTTGCAGGCGGCAAGACCGGTGGCCAGCGCCATCCCGGCGAGCGATGCGAGGGTGCGGCCAAGGCCGGCGAAGGGAGAGGACATCGGTTGCTCCTGTTGTGTATTAACACACTAATACAGAGCTGTGCGCGTCGATACAAGGTATGGACCGTCCCCCATCGACGGAACGTCGGCTCACATCGACCAACGACAATGGGCACGCGCGACCCGCGCAAAGCAAAAGGGCCACCGGTTCCCCGGCGGCCCTTTTACGGTTACGGCAGAAAATGCTGCAATATCAGACAGTCTGCTCGTAATACTTTGGCGCGTACTCGTTCAGGATCTCAAGGATCTTGGTAAGTGCGGCCGGTTCGTCGGTCTTTTCCATCGCAGCCAGTTCGCGCGCAAGGCGGCTGGATGCGGCTTCGAAGATCTGGCGTTCGGAATAGGACTGTTCCGGCTGATCGTCGGCGCGGAACAGGTCGCGGGTCACTTCGGCGATCGACACGAGATCGCCCGAATTGATCTTCGCTTCGTATTCCTGGGCGCGGCGCGACCACATGGTGCGCTTTACCTTGGGCTTCGATTTCAGAACGTCCATCGCCTCACGCAGGGTCTTGTCCGAAGACAGTTTGCGCATGCCGATCGATTCAATCTTGTTCATCGGAACGCGCAGGGTCATGCGTTCCTTTTCGAACCGCAGCACATAGAGTTCGAGCTGCATGCCGGCGATTTCCTGGCTTTGCAGTTCGATCACGCGGCCAACGCCGTGCTTGGGGTAAACGACATAGTCTCCGACGTCGAAGGCAGGAGCCTTGGCAGTCATGCATTGTCCTTTCTATGGCGCTTTTTTCCCGTTTCGGCGGGGCGCAGCGAGGGAGCCGCCACCCTGTCGAGAAAAGCGCGACTGACAACCGTGCCGAAAAACGTTCGGCCAGATTTTCACTACGCCTTCTAGGGAAATCGCCTTTCCTGACGACACCGGGGACCACTCGTCACCCGGCTTGCCGCAGGTTTTACCATAAAATGACCGAAATTGCGAATCGTATGTTGAACGTTCGCAATAACCGTGCGCAGGGCGCCGAATTCTATGTCGAACGGGGCCTCAGCGGTAAGCCTTCAGCCCCGCCGCGATCAGTCGCCTTCGCCGGGCTCTGCCGAGAAGTACTTGTCGAACTTGTCCTCTTCGCCCTTGTGCTCGTCGGCATCAGCGGGCGAATCCTTCTTCACCGTGATGTTCGGCCATTCGGCGGAATACTTGGTGTTCAGCTCAAGCCACTTTTCCAGATCGCTCTCTGTATCGGGCAGGATGGCTTCGGCTGGGCATTCGGGTTCGCAAACGCCGCAATCGATGCACTCGCTGGGGTTGATGACCAGCATGTTCTCGCCTTCATAGAAGCAGTCGACCGGGCAAACCTCGACGCAATCCATGTATTTGCATTTGATGCAGGCATCGGTGACGACGTAGGTCATGTCTTCTAACTTCCCCGTAGTGCTGACCGCTGGTGTTTGTGCGCGGTCTCAGGTGTGTATGGCCCTGGTGCTATGCATGTGACTTCGCCCGCGTCAAGCCGGTCAGGCTTGTTGCGAAACGCTTTCAATTTCTTCGTAGTGCGAATGCGCCTCCGTCGGTGGCCCGCGGCGGGCGGGCAGGGTGAGGACACGGATGACGCGCACGCCGCCATCATGCGGCAGGGTCAGCACGTCACCGGCATGCACCGGTTGCGAACAGCGGATGACGCGGCGGCCGTTGATGCGGACATGGCCTTCGCACAACAGCGCCTGCGCCGCACTGCGCGTCTTGTTCAGCCGCAACATCCATAACAGGCGATCGATCCGCGCGGTTTCGCGGGTCGGATCGCCGGGGGTCAACGGATCAGATCCGCCAGCGCGGCAAAGGGATTGCCTTCTGCAACCTTGGGCCGGGCGGGGGGCTTACCGCCGCGCCTTGCATCGGGTGGCGCGCGATGCTGCGCCTGCTGCGGTTTCCAGCGCCAGAGCGGCGGCTCGGGCGGGCCGAAAGCGCCCTCGGCCAGCGCTTGCGGCGGGGTGGCGCTGAACCCGGCGTGCCGCAGTAGCTCTGCATACGTGCGCGTGGTCAGCCCCATCGAAAGCGCCATGCTGGGATCGAGTGCGAAGCGCGGCGTCTCGCTGGACTTGCCACGACGACGCGGTGCCCCGGCCCAGCGATCGCGGCGCTGGTGCACCGCGTGGAGCAGGCGTTCGGCCAGATCGACGCGCAGGTCCTGCCTGGCGACGCGGCGATAGAACAGCGGCACCGGACCTTGCGAATCGCGCGTGGCGGGCAGGTTCTCGGCCAACGGGGGCGTCTGCATCCCTGCCAGCGTGGCCAGTTCGGACCAAGCACCAAGCGCGCCGCCCTTCGCCATGTTTGGTACGAAAATGTCCAGCGCGCCCACTTGCACACCCATGCGGCGCAGCCATGCGCGGCGACTGGGATCGAGCTTTTCGACCGCCGAATTACGCCGCGCCACGGAACCGCCGCGGTCGACAAGCGCGATCAGCAGCGCCCGCAGTTCCGGCCCGGCCTCGCCGTCTTCCATTGCCTTGGTCAGGCGCATGAGCGGCCTCAACCGTCGCGCCACGGCCTTGTCGAGCCATGCCTGCAGCGCACCTTCAAGCTTTCCGCGCCACGCGGGCGACAGGGCGGCAAGCCCCGGCTCCAGCGCGATACGCGGTTCGAGCAAACGCTTGCCTGCGATCAGCTTGGCGACCGGCGTATCCTGCCAGCGTATCATGCCATCCTTCCACGCCAGCGTTTCCGCGCCGTTCTCGCAATCCGTCAGCATCGCCGCCGCGCGCTCGTCAAGTAACTTCGGCAAATGTTTCTCCGCCGCTGCGAGCAAAAGCCGCCGCGTTTCCAGTCGTGCCTGCGGATCGACGTGGAAGGCAAATCCGTCAAGCCGCCCGATCTCTTCCCCGTCGACCAGCACCGCGCCGCCTTCGCCCTGCGACACCGGTAACAACGCCGCATCGCCGCCCAGCTTCTTCATCAGTACCGCCGTGCGCCGGTTGACGAAGCGTTCGGTCAGCCGCTCATGCAGTGCGTCGGACAGCTTAGCCTCGACCGTGCGGGCGCGTTCGGCCATGTCTTCGCGGTCCAGCACCCAGTCCGGCCGCTGCGCGATATAGGCCCACGAACGGATCGCGGCGATGCGGCCCTGCAAGGTGTCTATATCGCCGCGCGCATCGTCGAGGTGTGCGATCATGCCCGCGACGTAGTCGTGCCCCAGCCGCCCTGTGCCTTGCGACAGGTCTTCCCACAGCCGCGCCACGAAGCGGGCATGGTTTTCCGCGCCCAGAGAGCGGAAGTCGGGCAGCGAGCATGCTTCCCAGAACCGCGCGACCATCGCCTTGCCCTTGGCCCGCGCGCGGACGTCGGCGCGTTCGGAGAGGATGCGCGCGACAGCAAGGTCGATCGCCTCGGGCGCGGGCGCCAGCGCGGGATCGTCCGGCGGTGCTTCCAGATCGGCGATCAGCGTGTCGATGCTGTCCAGCCGGGGCCGCGCGTCGCGCCACATCAACTTGTCGATCGGCGGAAACTTGTGCTCTTCGATCGCATAGATCTCGTCCTCGGTGAATTCCGCGCCCTTTTCCCCGGCCAGCACGCCGAACGTCCCGTCCTGCTGGTGCCGCCCGGCGCGGCCCGCGATCTGGGCCATTTCGGCAACGGTGAGCCGACGGCGGCGCTGTCCGTCGAACTTGGCCAATCCGGCGAAGGCGACATGTGCGACATCGAGGTTCAGGCCCATGCCGATGGCGTCGGTGGCGACGATGTAGTCGACCTCGCCCGACTGGAACAGTTCGACCTGCCGGTTGCGGGTCTGCGGCGACAGTGCGCCCATCACCACTGCCGAGCCGCCGCGAAAACGGCGCAGCATTTCGGCCACGGTGTAGACTTCCTCGGCACTGAACGCGACGACCGCGCTGCGGGGCGGCAGGCGCGACAGTTTGAGCGCCCCGGCGTGGCTCAGCGTCGAAAAGCGTGGGCGCGAGACGATCTCTGCTTCGGGCAGCAGGGTTTCGACCATCGGGGTCAGCGTCGACGAGCCCAGGATCATCGTCTCGTCCCGCCCGCGCGCGTTCAGCAGCCGATCGGTAAAGACGTGCCCGCGTTCGCGATCCGCGCCCAGCTGCGCCTCGTCCACCGCGCAGAAGGCGAGGTCCGCGTCGCGGTCCATCGCCTCTACCGTGCACAGCTTCCAGCGCGCATCGGGCGGGTCGATCCGTTCCTCTCCGGTAATCAGTGCGACGCGTTCGGGCCCTTTTATGGCGACGACACGGTCGTAAACCTCGCGCGCCAAAAGCCGCAGGGGAAAGCCGATCTGTCCGCTGGAATGCGCGCAAAGCCGTTCGACGGCGAGGTGGGTCTTGCCGGTATTTGTCGGGCCGAGAACGGCCTTCAGGGTCCCGCCGGACTGGTTGCGATCCATGACCCGATCAATGTGGCATCGCCGGGCGGGCGCGGCAAGGGATGGCCCACCTGTCATCACCGCCTTCGTTATCGGCGCAATTCGTCGCAGGTTTGCGGCATTTCGTCGCGTGCCCATGTGGATGCAGCCAATTGTAAACTTCCCGGCAAGCATGATTTCGGCCAGTCACAGGTGCGATACGGACGGGGCATGACCAGAACGGACAGCCAGGCCTGCCGAAAGGCAAGGATGGAGCGGCACGGATGACCGATCCGGCAGCCCGTGCGCGCGTGCCCATCGAGGACGACGCCGATGCGGCGGAACGGCGCGACTTCGCGACCGTGCTACGCCAGTTTGGGTTGAAGAAAGGCGAGGAAGAGCCTTGGGTTTCCGACCTTGCCGACGGCATCGGATCGCCCCGCTGGTATCGCAGCCTTGCCTTCATGCTCGTGCTGATCGCACTGGCGCTGGCGCTCTGGCCTGATTTCAACGCGGTTCAGGCGGCACCCGATACGCGGCTGACCGAAGTGGAGCGTGACGAATACCGCAGCCAGATGATCACCCCGCTGGCGTTGGGGGCCGATACCGGCAAGCGCATGGGCCCGTCGCGGCTGGTCGTGCCGCTGGCCAGCGCGCCCGAACGCCCGATGATCGAACTGACCGCGACCTACGGCAAAGGCGACTCGCTGGCCGCGATGCTACGCCGCGCTGGCGTTGGACAGGCAGACGCGACACGGGCCGAGGAACTGATTTCCAGCGCCTTCCCGATCGACGACATAGCCGGCGGCACCGGTTTCCGCATGACACTGGGCCGCCGGGCAGCGCCCAGCCAGCCGCGCCCGCTGGAGGAACTGACCTTCCGTGCGCGGTTCGACCTGCAACTGACCGTGGATCGCGAAGGCGGTCCGCTGGCGCTGGAACAGCGGGTGATCCGCGTCGATGATACGCCGCTGCGCATCACCGGCAAGGTCGGGTCCGGCCTCTACCGTTCGGCCCGCGCGGCAGGTGCTCCGGCGCGGTCAGTGCAGCAGTACCTGAAGGCGCTGGACGAGGCGATCGATCTGGATCGCGAAGTCGGCGCGGCGGACAATTTCGACATCATCATCGCCTATAAACGGGCCGAGACCGGCGAGGTCGAGGTGGGCGACGTGCTATATGCCGGGCTGTCGCGATCGGGCACGGCCAAGGCGCAGATGATGCGCTGGGGCAAGGACGGCAAGTTCTATGACGCCGACGGCGCGGGGGAGCAGCGGTCGGGCCTTGTCATGCCCACGAACGGTGCGATCACCAGCCGGTACGGCATGCGGCGGCACCCGATCCTGCGGTACAAGCGGATGCACGCGGGCGTCGATTTCCGCGCTCGCACCGGCCAGCCGATCTATGCCGTTACCGACGGCACGGTCGCCTCCGCCGGGCGCAATGGCGGGTTCGGCAACTTCATCAAGCTGAACCACGGCGGCGGGCTGCAATCGGGCTATGCCCACCTGTCGCGCTTTGCCGTATCGCGCGGCCAGCGGGTAAAGCGCGGGCAGGTCATCGGCTATGCCGGATCGACCGGGCTTTCCACCGGGCCGCACCTGCACTGGGAACTGTACCGCAACGGCAAGCATGTCGACCCGCTGTCGGTGCAGTTCGTGATCCGGGCGCAATTGTCGGATAGCGAGCTGCGCGATTTCCGCGCACGGCTGGGCGAGCTGAAGAAGGTGAAGCCGGGCGTAGCGCTGGAGCCTCTGGTCAAGCCGGAGGACAAGCCGGTTGAGGAAGTGCGCGAGATCGACCGCTTGTCCAACGCGCCCTCCTGAAAGTTTCGGCCTTAAGCCACCCCTTTCCCCACGCGCGAAAAAGGGGCAGGAGGCGCAGGCTATGAGCCAGTATCCCCATCTTCGCCTGCGCCGCACCCGTGCCACAACGTGGAGCCGCGCGCTTTACCGCGAAACCGTCCTGACCCCGGCAGACCTGATCTGGCCGCTGTTCGTGACCGAAGGGCGCGGGGTTGAGGAACCGGTCGGATCTCTGCCCGGCGTGTCGCGCTGGTCGGTGGACGCAATCGCGGACCGCGCTAGGGAAGCAGTGGCGCTGGGCATCCCGTGCGTCGCGCTGTTCCCGAATACGCCGCACGCCTTGCGCAACGAAACCGGGACGGAGGCGCACAATCCGCAGAACCTGGTGTGTACGGCCATCCGTGCGATAAAGGATGCGGTGGGCGATGATCTTGGCGTGCTGACCGATGTGGCGCTCGACCCCTATACCAGCCACGGGCAGGACGGTTTGATCGACGACAACGGCTATGTCGCCAACGACGCCACCGTCGATGCGCTGGTCGGACAGGCACTGGTGCAGGCCTCGGCGGGCGCAGACATCGTCGCCCCGTCGGACATGATGGACGGGCGCATCGGCGTGATCCGAGAGGCGCTGGAGGATCAGGGCCACCACAACGTCCAGATCATGGCCTATGCCGCGAAGTATGCCAGCGCGTTCTATGGCCCGTTCCGCGACGCGGTCGGGTCGGGCGGATTACTGAAAGGCGACAAGAAAACCTACCAGATGGACCCTGCCAACGGGGACGAGGCCCTGCGCGAGGTCGAGCTGGACTTGTTGGAAGGCGCGGACAGCGTGATGGTAAAGCCGGGCCTGCCCTACCTCGACATCGTGCGCCGCGTGCACGAGGAATTCGGCGTGCCGACTTTCGCCTATCAGGTCAGCGGTGAATACGCGATGATAGAGGCGGCGGTGGCCGCAGGCGCGGGTGAGCGAGAGCCGCTGGTCATGGAAACGCTGACCGCGTTCAAGCGCGCCGGGGCCAGCGGGGTGCTGACCTATCACGCGCCGGTCGCGGCACGGTTGATGGGTGGCTGATGCCATCGCCACGACCGCGCGGCTGATCTTGCGCAATTGGCGTCTGGGCGATCCGGCGGATTTCGCCGCGATGCACGCGATGGGCTGCGATCCCAAGGTTATGGCCACGCTCGGCCCGCTGATGACGCGGGAGCAGACCGCGGCGCTGATGGAGCGGCTGGACCAGCGCGCGCAGGAACAGGGCCGAACTTTCTGGGCCGCAGAGCGCAAGGCGGACGGGCAGGTGATCGGATTTATTGGCGGGATCCGCTCTGCCGTTCCGGCTATCGAGGGCATGCTCGAAATAGGCTGGCGGCTGGCTTGGGATGCCTGGGGCCACGGCTATGCCACGGAAGGCGCGCGGGCGACCATCGCGCACTTGCAGCGAACCGATCCGGGCGAAGCGATTTACGCGATCACCGCCACGACCAACCATCGCAGCCAGGCCGTGATGAAGCGGCTGGGCATGACTTACTGGGAAGGTCACGATTTCGACCATCCCGCGGTTCCGGCGGGCTGCCCGCTGGAAAGCCACGTAACTTACCGACTGGAGCCATAAATGACCGCCCGTGCCCCCCTTCAGCATAACGGCACCACCATCCTGCCCTACGCGGGCAAGACGCCGAAAATTCACGACAGCGCGTTTATCGCGCCCGGTTGTCGGATCATCGGCGATGTCGAGATCGGCGCCGATGTCAGCATCTGGTACAACTGCGTTATCCGTGCCGACGTCAACAAGGTGCGGATCGGTGCACGCAGCAATATTCAGGACGGCAGCGTGGTCCATTGCGACAGCCCCGACGAAGCCAACCCTGACGGTTTTCCGACAATCATCGGAGAGGACGTGCTGATCGGCCATATGGCGATGGTGCACGGTTGCGTCTTGCAGGATCGCGCCTTCGTCGGGCTCGGCTCCATCGTGATGAGCGGGGCGACCATCGAAAGCGACGGAATGCTGGCGGCGGGCGCGATGCTGACTGGCGGCAAGACCATCGGCCCGCGGCAGCTTTGGGCAGGGCGTCCGGCGAAATATATGCGCGACCTGAACGATCAACAGCTGTCGCATATGCAAACCGGCATTGCCCATTATGTCGAGAACGGACACGAGCATAAGCGGGCGGTGGACGCGCATTCGGCCTGATCCATGGCGCGGGCCAAGCCAGCGCTACCCCCGGCAGAAGCCATTCGCGCGCTGATCAGCGACGATCTGCTGCCCCTTCGCGTCACGCCGAACGCGGGGGCAGAGGCGCTGACGATAGAGAACGGCACCTTGCGTGCCCGCGTCACCGTTGTGCCAGAGGGCGGCAAGGCTAACCGCGCCGTCGTAAAGCTGGTCGCCAAGGCGCTTGGCATCGCCCCGGCGCGCGTCGAATTGGTCCGCGGAGAGACTGCGCGGGACAAGGTGTTGCGGATCGCGCTTTAGGTCGCGCCTCCTAGTTCGCTCCCATTGCCCGGGCCATCGCGGTCAGGCGTTGGCTCAGCTGGGCGGCAAGGTCTGCGCTGGGCATATCGGCCTCGGAAATCGCCTGTTTCATTGCATCGGCCCATTGGCCCGCCGTTGTCGCGTCGATGGGGAATTCGCCGTGGACCGAGAACATGCAGCGGCCCGGGTTCGCTTCGAACCAGTCGCGCGGTCCCCCGGCCCAGCCGCCCAGAAAGCTGGCCAGCGCCTCGCGCATCGGGGCAAGGTCGGCGGCGTGCATCGCGCGCAACTCGGCAAAGCGCGGTTCGCTATCCATCAGGTCGTAGAACCGGTCGACGATCCGCCGAAACGTGTCCGCCCCGCCCAGCGCCTCGTAAGGGGTTGTCGGTTCGCGCACCGTGGTCATTTCGTTCTCTTCTCCCAATTCGGTCTCATCCATGTTGGGCGATGCCCGCAAACGGTGCGACCCGCGTTGATGCCGATCAAGAATCGCGCGAAAAGTGCGAAGCGGGCTTGCAAACCCCTGTTCGGTCGAGGAAAACCGGTGGCAAGCGCGGATCAAGGGGTCGTTTTTCGTGTCAGTCCTGATCGTGGCCGGAACCCGGCCAGAGATCATAAAGCTGCTGCCGGTGGCTTTGGCCATGCGCGAACGGCGGGGCGATGCCATGCGGTTCTGCCATTCGGGCCAGCATGCCGAGATGGGCCGCGACCTGCTGGATGCGGCGGGAATTTTGCCGGAAGAGGCGCTGGACCGACCGGCGGGGAACGACATCGGGCGGTTGCTGTCGGGCATGATCACCACGATCGGCGCGGCGATAGACCGGCAGGATCCGAAAGCGGTCGTGGTGCAAGGCGATACCGCCACGACGCTGGCCGCATCGCTGGCGGCGTATCACCGCCATATCCCGATTGCGCATGTCGAGGCGGGCTTGCGATCCGGCAATCTGGCGCGCCCGTGGCCAGAGGAAGGCTATCGCCGGATGGTCACGCCGATTACCCGCTGGCACTTCGCGCCGACCGAGGCGGCGGCGACCGCCTTGCGGTGCGAGAACGTGGCCGAAGGTGCGATTGAGACCGTCGGCAATACCGTGATCGACGCGCTGCACTGGGCCTGTGCGCGGCTGGATGCCGATTCTGCGCTGGGCACAGCGGCTGGGTCGTTGATCGAGGGCGCGCAAGGCCGCCCCATCGTGCTGGCCACCGTCCACCGGCGCGAGGCGGACGAGACGGCGATGCGGCGGATCGCGGCGGGGCTGCTTTCTTTGGTCGAGAGCGAGGGCGTGCAACTGATCCTGCCGCTCCACCCCCGTTCCGAAAGCGCGCCCTTGCGCGAGCGGCTGGGCGGGGTGCCACGCGTCACGCTAACCGATCCGCTGGACTACTTCGCTTTCGTGCGCCTGATGCGCGCGGCGAGGCTGATCGTGTCGGACAGCGGCGGGATACAGGAAGAAGCGACCGCATTAGGCCGCCCGGTGCTGGTCCTGCGCGATGTGACCGAACGGCGCGAGGCGATTGCGGCGGGATCGGCACGGCTGGTGGGGTACGATGCAGAGGCGCTGCTCGCCGGAGCGCGGTGGGAACTGTCTCGCCCCATGCCCACCCCCAGCACCGTGTTCGGCGACGGGCGCGCGGCGGGGCGAATTGCCGACCGCATCCTCAATGACATATCGGGCGATCTCAATCTCGCACCATAGCTTTCAGCGTGTCGATCCGGTCCGCCTCATGCGCGGGTTTGTCGGATCGGATGCGGTGGATGCGCGGGAAACGCATGGCAAGGCCCGACTTGTGCCGCTTGCTCTCGTGAACGGAATCGAAAGCGACTTCCAGCACCAGCGACTTGTCCGTTTCCCGCACCGGGCCGAAGCGATTGACCGTGTTCTGCCGCACATGGCGGTCTAGCCATTTCAGCTCCTCGTCGGTGAATCCGAAATAGGCCTTGCCCACCGGCAGAAGGTCGGCCCCGGCATCGGGATCGCCGTCCCAGCAGCCGAAGGTGAAGTCGGAATAGAAGCTCGACCGCTTCCCGCTGCCGCGCTGCGCATACATCAGAACGCAATCGATCAGCAGCGGATCGCGCTTCCACTTGTACCACAGCCCGGTGCGCCGCCCGGCGACATAGGGCGCATCGCGGCGCTTCAGCATCACACCCTCGATCGCATCGTCGCGCGCGCCTTCGCGGATGGCGGCAAGATCGTCAAAGGTCTCGGCCTCGATCAGGCGCGACAGGTCGAACCGCTCTGGATCTAGCCGATCGATCAACGCTTCCAGATGCCCGCGCCGTTCGGCCCAGCCGAGTTCGCGCAAATCCTCGCCATCTCGCAACAGCACGTCATAGAGCCGGACAAAAGCGGGAGCCTCGCGCAGCATCTTTTTCGACACCGTCTTGCGCCCCAGCCGCTGTTGGAGCGCGTTGAAACTGGCCGCGCCGCCCTCTTCACCGCCCTGATGCGTGCCGCGCACCAGCAATTCGCCGTCCAGCACGGCGGGAAAATCCAGCGCCTCAGCCATTTCGGGGAAAGTCGCGGAAATATCGTCGCCGCTGCGGGAATAGACGCGGGTTTCACCGTTTACGTGGACCAGTTGCACCCGGATGCCGTCCCACTTCCACTCGGCGGCATAGTCGTCCATCGACACCACCGTCTCCTCCAGCGGGTGCGCCAGCATGAAGGGGCGGAACAGCGGGACGAGATCGGTGCGCGGCGGGTCCGCCCCCTCGGCGGCCCATGCAAACAGCGTGGGATAGGGCGGCTCGACCCCGTGCCAGTACTCCTCCACCTCGTCGACCGGGACATCGAACGCCTGCGCAAAAGCGACGCGTGCCAGTCGGGCCGACACCCCGATCCGCATCGCGCCGGTGGCGAATTTCAGCAGGGCATAGCGCCCGTTGGCGTCCAGCCGGTCGAGCAGCTTGGGCAATTCGGCCATCACCGTCGCGCGGGTCATGGCGTTCAGCAAGTCGACCACTTCGGACAAGCTGGGTTCGTCGCTCGGCGCTTCGCCATCAGGCGCGGGCCAGAGCAGGCTGGCAGTCTCCGCAGTGTCGCCGACGTAATCGCGGCTCAGCGTATAGAGCACCGGATCCACCCGCTCGGTCAGCAGGCCCCGGATCGTGCTCGATTTCACTGCCGGAAAATCCAATGCTCCGGTCAGGGCCGCCAGCGCCCACCCCCGGTCGGGATCGGGCGTGGTGCGCAGGTAATCCGCGATCAGGTCCAGCTTGGCATTGCGGCTGCGCGTATAAGTCAGCCGGTCGACTAGCTGCGAGAAGGCGCGCATCAGTCGTCCTCATCCTCGTACCCCACCATCGCCAGCGCCCGCGCGCGGCGCTGGTTCAGCTGGCACCAGCGGAGCAGCGCCTCTTCACGCCCGTGCGTCACCCATGTCTCGGCGGGATCGACCTCGGTTATCGTCTGGGTTAGTTCGTCCCAGTCGCAATGATCGGAAATGACGAGCGGCAGTTCGACATTCCGTTGCCGCGCGCGTTGCCGCACCCGCATCCAGCCGCTGGCCATGGCCGTAACCGGATCGGGCAGCCGCCGGCTCCACCGGTCATTCAGTGCCGAGGGCGGGCACAGCACGATCTGGCCCCGAAGTTCGTCCTTCTTGATTCCCGTCGCGCTGCGCAACTCGCCCAATGAGACGCCGAGTTCCTCATAGAGCCCGCACATCTTCTCCAGCGCGCCATGCAGATAGATCGGCGCATCGTACCCCGCCCGCCGAATTTCGCAGATGACCCGCTGCGCTTTGCCCAATGCATAGGCCCCGACGGCAACGCAGCCGTCTGGCCGCCCATCGCGCGCGTCGAGCAGTTTTTGCATTTCGCCCGCAATCGGCGGATGGCGAAACACCGGCAGGCCAAAGGTCGCCTCGGTAATGAATACGTCGCAGGGCACGACTTCGAACGGCTCGCATGTCGGGTCCGGGCGGCGCTTATAGTCGCCGGTCACGATCACCCGCTCGCCCGCATGTTCCAGCAGGACCTGTGCGCTGCCCAGCACATGCCCCGCCGGGAAATAAGTTGCCGTCACGCCGCAGCCCAGGTCCACCGGATCGCGCAGCGGCACCGCCACTTCGTCCTGCGCGCCGCCATAGCGCAGGTTCATGATCGCCAGCGTTTCCCGAGTCGCGACGACTTTGCCGTGTCCGCCGCGCGCATGATCGGCATGGCCGTGGGTGACCAGCGCGGTCTGAACCGGTTTCGACGGGTCGATCCACGCGTTGCACGGTTCCACGAAAATCCCGTGAGGATCGGGCCTTAGCCATGAAAAGTCGGGAACGGGACGATATGCCATGCCCAGTCAGAACCGCCCGGCCCGCCCGTTCGTTCCGCATACGCGCCTATCGCCGCCAACCCCCTTGCCAGAGGGCCTGTGGGGGAGCATGGTATTGCCGATGCGTGAGATCGTATTCGATACCGAAACCACCGGACTGGACCCCCGTACGGGCGACCGCATGGTCGAAATCGGCTGCATCGAAATGGTGAACCGGGTCGCCACCGGCCAGGTGTTCCACGCCTACTTCAATCCAGACCGCGATATGCCCGAAGAGGCGGAGCGCGTGCACGGTCTTTCCGCCGCTTTCCTTTCGGACAAACCGCGCTTTGTCGAAAAAGTGGCCGACCTGCTCGCCTTTATCGGCGATTCGCCGCTGGTCGCGCACAATGCCGGGTTCGACTTCAACTTCCTGAACGCCGAACTGGCCCTGTGCGAGATGGAGGCCGTGTGCCTGACCCGCATGGTCGACACCGTGCAGATCGCCAAGAAGAAGCACCCCGGCGCGAAACTGTCGCTCGATGCGCTGTGCACCCGGTATGGCGTGGACCGCAGCCACCGGACGAAGCACGGCGCGCTGCTCGATGCAGAGCTGCTGGCGCAAGTCTATGTGGAACTGACTGGTGGGCGGCAGATTGGGTTGGAGCTTGCGGTTGATAATAGCGCCGCGCCCATAGCAATCGAAACCGAAGTGGTGGTTGCGACCGCCGGACGCGAATTCCGCCCGGCTCGTCCGCACGCTGCCTCGGCCGAAGAAATTCAGCGGCACGAGGCCTTTATCGCGACGTTGAAGGACCCCATCTGGGCAAGGGGAGCAGCCTGATACCCACTTAGGCATCCGGCTCCGCTCCGCCCGCATGGGACAAGAACAGAAGAAGGAGTTTGTCGATGGATATTCGCGTTTCCGGTCACCAGGTCGAAACGGGTGCGGCGCTGCAGGAACATGCCGCAGACAGAATGAACGGCATCGTCGACAAGTACTTCAACCGGGCGCTTTCATCCTCTGTCACATTGGGCAAGGGCCCGCATGACAGCTTTACCGTAGATATCGTCACGCACGTGATGCAGGGCCTGATCGTAAAGGGCCATGCAGAGGCGCAGGACGCGCATCAGGCCGTCGACAAGGCGGCGGAGAAGATCGACAAGCAGCTGCGCCGCTACAAGCGCCGGTTGAAGGATCGCCACGAACAGGCCGAATACGCGCTGAAGGAAGAAGACGCGGCCTATACCGTCTTCGCCGCGAACGAGAACGAGGACGACGAAGACGTCATCGAGACCGACGCGCCGCCGATCGTGGCGGAAACGCGCACCAATATCCCCGAAACGTCGGTTTCCGATGCGGTGATGATGCTGGATTTGCGCGATACGCCGGCGCTGTTTTTCAAAAATGCTGGAACGGGGCGGCATAATATGGTTTACCGCCGCTCTGACGGGACGATCGGCTGGGTCGAACCGTCTAATTAACGCCCGCTAGTCGCGCCTTTTCAGGCGCGTAGGGGACCTTCCAGTGGAAGGGGCGGGCTTTTTGTCGGGCTTTGCGAATCAGGGAGAAGAGTTCGCAAGAACCGCGCCGGTGCGGGCGTTTCGCCTGTGCCGGGTGCGGTTTTCCGACGTGGTCATGGATGCGCCACAAAGGCGCGGCATGGCGCTGCAAGGCTGAGACGAACCGTAAAGAAAATGAGCGCGCTGTACCTCCTAGATCCCGCTGCTGTCGGGACCAGCAATGCATTGTCCAAATCCGAAGTGCTGGAAGCGCTGGCGGAGCGGTTTGCGCGCGTCTACGACCTCGACGCGCCCATGGTGCTTGAGGCGATGGAAGAACGCGAACGGTTGGGCTCGACCGGGTTCGGGCGCGGCGTCGCCATCCCCCATGCCCGCATTCCCGGCCTGCGTCGTCCGGTTTGCGTAGTGATGCGGCTGACCACGCCGGTCAGCTTCGATTCCGCCGATGGCCTGCCGGTAGAGATCGCCTTCGGCCTGCTCTCGCCCGATCAGTCCGGCGCGACGCATCTGCACGCGCTGGCAGCGATTTCGCGGATGTTGCGCGATGAACGCCTGCGCGACCGTTTGGCCGAAGCGCCGAACGACGAAGCCGTTTTCGCGCTGTTGAGCGAAGATTCAGGGCGCGACGCGGCTTGACGCGCGGCCCCGTCGGCCCGAAACACCGGGCCTGATGACGGACGCATCCCAGACCAAGCCCGCCAGCGGGGCCGCGCTGCACTGGCGCGCGCTCGAATCGCTCTATGCGTCGGCCCCGGTCAATTCGCTGTTTGCCTCGCGGCTGGAAATTCCGGGCGAGGGCGTGTCGCGCATTATCTTCGATGTCGACGAACGCGTGTTCCACGCGGCCGGGGCGGCGCATGGCACGATCTATTTCAAGATGCTCGACGATGCGGCGTTCTATGCGGCAAACACGATGGTGTCCGACCGTTTCTTGCTTACCACATCGTTCAACCTGCACTTTTCGCGCCCGATCAAGGGCGGCCGTGTCATTGCCGAGGGCAAGTGGGTCAGCGGCCGCCGGCGGGTCTTGGTGGGTGAGGCGCGGCTGATCGACGAAGAGGGTGAGGAAGTGGGCCGCGGCACCGGCACCTTCATGCGATCGCAAATCGCGCTGTCGGGACTGCCCGGCTATCGGCCCTGAAGGATTCGGGGCTGATGGATTCCCGTCTTCCGGCGCATCTGGAGGTTTCTGCCCTGATTCGCGCATGTGAGGCGGCAGGGGGCTTTGCCACAATCGTTAAAAAAGGCGAAAAAGACGCTGGGACGATTTTAATCGTTGCGTGCGAAAAGGGCTGCGATTCAAAGCTTTATGAGCGGATGCCGACGCTGGATGGCGACCGGAAATGGACCGTGGCAAAGGCGCAAGAATCCGATAAGCCACTGGAATTCAGCGATTATCTGGAAAGGCGTGGGCGGCAGGACAGTGACTGCTGGATCGTGGAGCTGGATGTCGCAAATGCGCAACAGCTCATCGCGGGATAGCCAAAGGTTAAGGTTACCCCGGTTGACACTTTTCCGCCACAATTGCACAGGGCGCGGCAGATTACGGGCGTAGGCAGTTGCCTGCATGCAATCGGGCATGCGCAACGAGCGCGCAGACGGGGATCGACCGGCAGTGTCGATCCGGGGAACGCGTAAGGGCAGTCGGGATCGGCCGCTCGTTCCCCGGAAGCGCATTGCGACTGGGCGATAACCGCACTTGAACGTACAAGTATGAGCCGCAAGGTACGAAGCGCCAGCGCGCTGTCGCTGGTCGCGACCCTCGGGGTCATCCTGCTGGGAACGGACGGTTCCAGCGCATTTGCACAAGCCGGGCAAGTTGCAACCGTTGCAAGCCCCGCCCCGAGCCAGATTGTCGCGGAAACCACCGTTGCAGCCGTAGAGGTTCCGGTCGCTCCGCAGACCAAATTCATTTCGCAGGCCGTGGTGCAGCCCGTTCCGGAAACGCCGGAGCCGGTGATTTCCCCAATGGACTCTCAGGCAGCCTCGTTAGCCGAACTGGTTGCAGAGCAGCCGGTTCCGGGCAAACTCGACGAACAGTTGCAGTGCCTCGCCGGGGCGATCTATTTCGAATCGAAGGGCGAGCCGCTGGACGGCCAGCTGGCCGTGGGCCGCGTGATCGTCGCGCGTGCCGAATCGGGCCGTTTCCCGTCGAGCTATTGCGGCGTCGTTTATCAGCGGTCGCAGTTCTCATTCGTCCGCGGCGGCCGCATGCCGGCGATCAACAAGGCCAGCCGCGCATGGCAGCGGGCCAAGAAGATCGCGATGATCGCGCACGACGGCATGTGGGACAGCCCGGCAGAGGGGGCGCTGTTCTTTCACGCCCGCTATGTCAGCCCGCGGTGGAAGAATTCGATGACTCGTCTGGCACGCATCGACAATCATATTTTTTACCGCTAAGGGCGCGTTTTGGAACGCTGACGCGCAATCCCCCCAACGTGCGCGCGGAAGCGGAAAGGCCGCCGGATCCCCCATCCGGCGGCCTTTCGTTTTTCTGGTGGCCCGATTTTGCCGTGATGCGGCGTTGCTCGTCGCTTACGATGCGACACATCGCTGCGCTCCTCGCGCCTAGCCTCACGACAAAATCGAACCACCAGTGTCTGGGTGCTTCTTCCGCATGGCGGCGCCGCTCCTCCGGTCACGATGTAAAACATCGCTCCTAGCCCGGCGAAAAAATCCCTCCGCCAAAGCCGTCAAAGCCGGCTTAGTCCTTGATTTCTATCCAGACCGGGACGTGGTCGCTGGCTTTCTCGCGGCCTCGGTATTCCTTGTCGATGCCGGTGGCGATCAGGCGGTCGGCCAGCGTTGGCGACAGTAGGGCGTGGTCGATGCGAAAGCCGTGATCGCGTTGCCAGGCGCCTGCCTGATAATCCCAGAACGTCCACATCCCGCCACGCGGATGGTGCAGGTCTATCGCATCGGTCCAGCCGTCGTGGATCAGGCGGAAATAGGCGTCGCGTGATTCGGGCTGCATCAGCGCGTCCGATGCCATCGCCTTGGGCGACCAGACGTCCTTGTCCTCTGGAATGACGTTGTAGTCGCCGATGACGACCGCCGGTATTTCCGCCTCCAGCAGCTCCGTCATGCGGGTGCGCAGCCGCTGCATCCAGTTCAGCTTGTAGTCGAACTTCGGCCCCGGCACCGGATTGCCGTTGGGCAGGTAGATGCACACCACCCGCACGCCGTTCACGTCGGCCTCTATATAGCGGCTGTGCGTATCCTCGTCGTCACCGGGAAGGCCGCGCAGCACCTCGTGCGGCGTTTCCTCGCCCCGTTGCAGCACGGCGACGCCGTTGAAGCCCTTTTGCCCGTGCCAGATCGCGCGATAGCCAACCTCGTGAAAGGCGTCGCCGGGGAAGGTCTCGTCGCTGGACTTGATCTCTTGTAGACAGGCAACGTCGGGTTTCGTTTCGTCCAGCCATTCCAGCAGGCGCGGCATGCGCGCCTTCACGCCGTTGATGTTGAAGCTGGCAATCCGCAAAGGTTCGGCCCGTCAGATCGCGAAGCTGGAGCCGCAGCCGCAGCCGGCGGCGGCGTTGGGATTTTCGACACGGAACGAAGCCCCGCCCAGCGATTCTACATAATCGACGATGCTGCCCCGCACGAGGTCGAGGCTGATCGCATCGACCACCAGCTTCACGCCGTCGGTCTCTACCACCGTGTCGTCATCCTCCACGCCCTTGGCGAGGTCGAACTTGTACTGAAAGCCGGAGCAGCCGCCCCCTTCCACCGCAAGGCGCAGCGCGGGGTCGCAGCCTTGGTTCTGCGCGATCTTGGCCACGCGGGACGCGGCGCTGGGGCTTAGGGAGATGGCTTGGTCCATGTGCTTCCAGATAGGGTGCGCCGCCGCGTCGGGCAAGCGGTGCGGGCCGGTTCAGGCCGAATGAATATAGTCGCGCAGCGCCTGGGCTTCGGACTCGATCTCGTCGATGCGGGCCTTTACCAGATCGCCGATCGACACGAAATCGACCATCCGCTGCCCATCGACCACCGGCAGGTGGCGAATGCGGCGGCGGGTCATCAGCGCCAGTGCCTGATTTTCGCTGGTATCGGCGCTGACCGTCACGGCGGGGCTGGTCATCACTTTGGCCATGTTGAGGTCCAGCGCCTCTGCGCCGTGCACTTCCAGACAGCGGATCACGTCGCGTTCGGAAAACACGCCGACGACGCGGCCTTCACCGTCCACCACGGGCATCGCGCCGATGCGCCGTTCGGTCAGCAACCGGATCGCCTCGCGCACCAGCGTATCTTCACGGCAAGTGACGATATCGACGTTGCGGCCCGAAATGATCCTCGCGATGCTCATGTCCCATGTCTCCCGTGCGCTTGCGGCCCTTTGGCGGGTATCATGCCAGATGTGCCGCCGACTTGCCAGCGGCGGCGGTTGGGCGCATGGGTGCGCGCGTCATGGCAAATCGATCCCCCCTCGACGATCCCGACAATGCGGCGCACGCATGGGCGCGCTATCGCTGGCTGATGAAGCTGATGTTCGGGCTGACCAGCGTGACCGTGCTGATCGCGATGGCGTTCCTGTACTGGCGCAACGGACTGGTCTCGATCCACCTCTACATCGCGACCGGGCTGGGCGTGACGGCGGCAATGATGCTGATGGCGGCGCTGATGGGCCTGGTCTTCCTGTCGAGCGGGACCGGCCACGACGAGGCGATCGACGACCGTCTGGGCGACGAGGCGAAGAGCGCCTGGAAGGATATCGAGTAGGGGTTGCTGGCCAAGACGAAATGTCTGGTTTCGGGGATGCTAGACGTTCAGGCGTATGTCAGAATGGGTGGGTAGTTGACGTCTGCCGACCCTACCCGTTTGTCACTTCAATCCGGGCAAACAAGCCTTTTGCCTTTGCATCCGGAATTTCCGCGACGATGCCGTATTCGCCTTCTTCTAGGTCAACTTTAAAATAGGCAGTCGATCCCTCCGGCATGTCGTGGATACCACCAACAAACTTCGCAGGGGCAGGGGTTTGCTGCCCATCGACTGGAAAGAAGTCGGGCCAGCGCGCCGCTGCCTCTACGTCGGTATCCGGGTCGATGCGGAAGATATGCGCGTCATGGCCGACGAAATTGTTGTAAAGCTGCTGCTCGTCGAAATTGATGCGCACTGAGTTTTCGCCAATGACGAAAGCGCCATCGATAATTTCGTAGCCCGCGTTCGAGACTGATAGCGTCACGTTGGAATCAGGCTCTTCCATTCCGCCAGCTTCAGGCAAGACCGTTAGCGGTAAAACCATGCCGCGCTCTCCGGGCACCGGATTATAATTGTGCTGTACCCCGTCCGATTTGACATAGCATTCGACGATGTAATTTCCCGGCTCCAGATACATCGTCGCTTCACCGGTAACGCCATTCGACATCATTCCCGGTCCGCCGAGATATTCAATGTCGCCCATCCATCCCGGGAAAGTTGAGGCAATTCGCGTCGCCTTTTCGATATCTCCTTCAATACTGGCGGTCAGACTGGCCTGGATCGGTCGAACTAATTGCTCGTCCAGCATTTCGGCAGTCACGCCTTCGGGCAGGCGATAGAGCAGGCCGTGATGGGTCATACCGCCATCATTTGTAATCCGCACCGTCGTCCAGCCGGACTTGATCGTATTGGGACCGACGAACGACAGCCCCTCCACTTTGAGATTAAGAATATTTTGAGGCGGCTCAGGGTTTTCCGGAGGTTGCGCGCCGCATGCCGACAACCCCAACGCCGCAGCCATTGCCATCAAACACTGCTTCACCGTGCACGCCCCCATGTGATTAGGCTCGACACGAATTGGAACAGATTGATCGTGTGAATGCAAATAAGGGCGGAAGACGACTTCAGATTCTCTAAATGCTCGCAATCGGGGTTCTGCAACCCGCAAATCCCGACAGCTAGCTTTCCCCCTCAACCGTCAGCCGATACTCCTCCACTGGCACGCCGCCGATCAGGTGTTCGTCGATGATGCGGTCCAGCACTTCGGGTTTGCACGAATGGTACCAGACCCCGTCGGGGTAGACGACCGCAAGCGGCCCCGCGACGCAGAGGCGCAGGCAGTTCGCCTTGGTCCGCATGACCCCGCCCGACCGGTCCAGCCCCAGTTCGGCAAGGCGTTTCTTCAGGTGGTCCCAGCTTTCGAGGCCGACCTTTTTCGGACAGCACTTGGGCTTCGTCTGATCGGCGCAGAGGAAGATGTGGCGCGTGAATTCCGCGCCGCCGCCCATGACCTTTAGTTCGGCGCGGGCGCGTTTTACCTTTTCAGGGCCTGTCGTCTTGACCATCTGCGTGTCAGCGCCGCCCGGTGATCCGCGCGATTTCGTCCTGAACCATGCGTTCGATAATCCCGGTCAGGTTGGCGTCGAGCCATTCCTTCAGCATCGGGCGCAGCATGTCGCGGACCATGTCCTCCAGCGGATTGGCCGGGGCGGCAGGCGCGGGCGCGGCGGCATGGGCCGAAAGCGAGGCCAGCTGCGCACGCATCGCGGTCGCGGCGGCGGTGGCGATCAGGCCCTCCGGTTCCGGCGCCGGTTCGGGATCGGGCTCCGGTTTGGGATTGGGTTCCGGTTCGGGCTGGGGCGCAACCTCGGCGACTGGCTCAGGCTCAAACGCAGGCTCCGGTTCGGTGTCAGGCGCTTCGAACACCGGCTCGGCCGACATGTCTTCGGCAAACCCCTTCGGCCCTTCAACAAACGGCTCTTCCTGAGCCTCATCAAAGTCGTCCTGCGCCGCGGCGAAGGCGGCGGGCAGGCTCACCGGCTCTGCATCGACCGTATCGGCCCCGCCAAGGTCGTAGACATCATCCTGCGCCGGTTGCTCGTTCGCGGGCACGGGCCGCGCGGGCGGGGCGTGGAGCGGGTTGCGCGTGAACGGGCTGCCGCCAGACAGGCTGGGCAGCGGGCCGGGGCCGGATGATCCCGCCTCATCCTCACGCGAAATAACCTGCTTGATCGAGCGAAGGATGTCTTCGACCGAAGGTTCCCCGTCCTTGTTCACCTAAACGGCTCCCGTCATTGCGGATGCCGGGCAACTCGGCATCACTCGCGCGAAATCTCAGCGTTTTGTGCCGGTGTGTCAACGGTCCGGGTCGACTGGGCCACAGGGTCCGGTTCGAACCGCCAGTCGTTCCAAGACCCCTTCACGCTGTCATAGTGCGCGACCGGGTCGTAGAGCGGGCCGACGTCGAAGTTCAGGTCCTCCGCCTCTGCCATGCCCATTGCGGCGAGCAGCGAGAATCCCGCGACGTAAGCGTTGCGCTGCGCGGTCACCAGCTGCACCTGCGCCGACAGCAATTCGCGTTCGGCATCGAGGATGTCGAGGATCGTGCGGTTGCCCACGGTATTTTCCGCCCGCACGCCTTCAAGGCTGAGCGAAGCGGCGGATACGGCAGTTGTCGTCGCGGTGATCGTTTCCTGCGAAGCCTGCCACGAGGAATAGGCCGAGCGGACTTGCGCGATGACGGACCGTTCGACCGCGATCTCGGTCTCCAGCGCAGAGGCGGAGCGTGCCTGTGCCTGCCGTTCGAGCGCGGCGGGCCGACCGCCTTGAAACAGCGGGACCGATAGCGTCACGCCCAATTGGCTGGCCCTGCGGCCTCCATTGGTTCCGGGCAGTGGCGAGCTGCCCAGCGGATCGTTGTAATCGGTGCTGGCGCCTGCGAATACGCTGGGCAAACGGGTCGAACCGGCAACTTCTATGTCATAGCGCGATGCCTGGCTGCGTTCCTTGGCGGCGATCAGGTCGGGGTTGTTTACCAGCGCGACCGCAACCGCCTCTTCCGGGCTGGCGGGCAAATTCGGCAAGGGCGGCGGCGGGGCCAGATTTTCCGGCGGCTGACCGACCAGCTGAATATAGCGTTCGCGGCTGCCGATCAGGTTGGACCGGGCGGCCAGCAGGTCGCTTTCGGCCAGCGCGCGCCGCGAATCGGATTGGGCGACATCGGTTCGGGTCAGGTCGCCAATCTCGAACCGGTCGCGCGTTGCCTGCAGGTTTACGCCGAGCGCGTCTACGTTCTGGATGTTCAGCTGCACGACGGACGCATCGCGGATCACGTCCATGTAGGCCGCCACCGTCTGCGTGAAGACCGACGATTCGGTGGCCTTCAGGTCGGCGCGGCCCGCCTGCACGCGTTCTTTTGCCGCGCGGATCGAATTCTTGACGCGCCCGCCCTGATAGATCGGTACGGTCAGGTCGATGCCAGCGGCCAGACCGCGGTCGGGCGAGGTGAAGTCGTTGCTAGCCTTGTCGATATATTCGACATAGTTGGCCGTTGCGCCGACATCGGGCAGGCCGTCCGCCTTCTCGATCGGCACATTTTCGTCCACCCCGCGCAGGTCCGCGCGGGCGGACTGGATCGTGGGGTTGGTCTGATAGGTCAGCGCCAGCGCTTCCTGCAGCGTATCGGCCAGCGCCGCGCCCGGAACGGTCAGGGCGGCACCGGCCAGAAGCGCGGCACCCAGTCGGCGTTTCATCAAAAGCTCCAGCCCTTGGGCGCGGCGAAGTCGGTCAGAATCGGCAGGCCCATCTCGATCAGCGGCAGCAGCGCGACGGATTTGTCCACCTTGCGGCCCACGGCGATGCTGGTCACGCCGCGAACCACGGTGCCGGTGACGATGCGGCCATCGTCGGCCAGTTGCGTGGCCAGCGCGGCGGGCACGGTTTCCACCGCGCCGTCGATAACGATCAGGTCGTAGGGTCCGCCCTTTTTCCAACCGCCGGTCAGCGCGCCCGAATGCCAGTTTCCGGCCTTGCTGCCTTCGCTGCCCGAAAGGCGCGCATCGCTTTCCACCACGTCGAGCGAGGCGACCAGCGGCGCCAGCACGGCGGCGAGATAGCCGGTGCCGCCCGCGATCAGCAGGGCCTTGTCGGTGGCCTTGGGCTTCGCCTCGGTCAGCAGGCGTGCCTGGGAAAGCGGCGCGGTCAGCGCGCGGCCTTCGCCCAGCGGCAGCGAACGGTCGACATAGGCGACGGCGCGTTGATCCGCGGCGACATAGTCTTCACGCGCCACGCGCATAAACGCATCGATCAGCGTCAGGTCGTTCACGCCGCTGGGGCGCAGCTGGCTGTCGATCATCGCGCGGCGGGCGCGGGTGAAATCTTCGGAAGCGGAGGGAGCGGCAGCGGTTGCCATCGCCGGAATTCCTTCTTGCGGGCAGCGGCACCGGACGCGGGCCACTGTACTATCTGCATAATACACTGCGTCATCGGCCTGCCGGGGTCAAGCCCGTCGGCCGCTGGGCATCGCGATCAGCCCCCTACGCCATCGCGGGCGCAAGGCCAAGTGCGATGCGGCGAGAGATAAGTCGCATTCGCCGCACCGCAACACCGCGCACCCTTGGCAGCGGGGCGGGGCGGGTCTAAGCGGCGCACGAAACAGGATTAGCAGACAGGGAATCAGCGGATGAGCCAGATGGTGGTGATCGAGGAACAGGACCTGATCGACAGCGTGGCCGACGCGCTGCAATTCATCAGTTTCTATCATCCGATGGATTACATTCAGGCGCTGGGCGAAGCCTATGAGGCGGAAATGAACCCGGCTGCCAAGGATGCCATCGCGCAGATCCTGACCAACAGCCGCATGTGCGCCGAAGGGCACCGCCCGATCTGTCAGGACACCGGCATCGTCAACGTCTTCGTGAAATGGGGTCAGGACTGTCGCCTCGGGTCGAAGCGATCCTTGCAGGAAGTCGTCGATGACGGCGTTCGCGCGGGCTACAACAACCCGGACAACAAGCTGCGCGCATCGGTTCTGGCCGATCCCGCCTTCACCCGCCGCAACACGCGCGACAATACGCCCTGTGTGCTGAGCGTGGAGATGGTGCCGGGCGATACCGTCAGCATCGACGTTGCGGCCAAGGGCGGCGGGTCCGAGGCGAAGTCAAAGTTCAAGATGATGAACCCCAGCGACAACATCGTCGACTGGGTGCTGGAAATGATCCCGCAGATGGGCGCGGGCTGGTGCCCGCCGGGGATGTTGGGCATCGGCATCGGCGGCACGGCGGAACATTGCATGAAGCTGGCCAAGGAAAGCCTGATGGACCCGATCGACATGGGCCAGCTGAAGGCACGCGGTCCGCAGAACGATATCGAAAAGCTGCGGATAGAGATTTTCGACAAGGTCAACGCGATGGGCGTGGGCGCGCAGGGTCTGGGCGGGCTTGCCACCGTGCTTGACGTAAAGATCCTCGACTGGCCGTGCCACGCCGCGAACAAGCCGATTGCCTTGATCCCGAACTGCGCCGCCACGCGCCACGCGCACTTCACGCTGGACGGCAGCGGACCGAGCTATCTGCCCGTTCCTGACCTCGACGCATGGCCCAAGGTTCATTGGGAGCCGGATGCCAAGGCGAAGAAGGTCAACCTCGACACGCTGACGCCCGAAGTTGTGCAGAGCTGGCAGCACGGCGACCGTCTGCTGCTGTCGGGCCACATGCTGACCGGGCGCGATGCCGCGCACAAGCGCATCGCCGACATGCTGGCCAATGGCGAGGAACTGCCGGTCGATTTCAGGGGCCGCGCAATCTATTACGTCGGCCCCGTCGATCCGATCGTCGGCGAAGTCGTCGGACCGGCTGGCCCCACCACCGCGACCCGCATGGACAAGTTCACTGACCAGATGCTCGAACTCGGTCTGCTGGCCATGATCGGCAAGGCAGAGCGCGGACAGGGCGCGACCGACGTTATTGCCAAGCACAAGGTCGCCTACCTGATGGCGGTCGGCGGTGCGGCCTATCTTGTTGCCCGCGCGATCAAGGAAGCCAAGGTCGTCGCCTTCGAAGATCTGGGCATGGAAGCGATTTACGAATTCAGGGTCGAGGATATGCCGGTGACGGTCGCGGTCGACTCCGAAGGGAACAATGTTCACAGGCTGGCCCCCGCCTTCTGGCGTGACAAGATCGCCAAGGAACACCTGCTGCCCTCCACCTGACGCTAACGGTTTCGATAAACCGCAAACCCGGCTCGACCGGGGCCTTTAACGCGCGCGCAGGCCACTGGCGCGCCCGTTGGCCTGCGCCTATCAGGGCGGGATGAAGTTTTTCCGCGAGAAACCCGACACGCGCCGGGACAAGCTGGCCGTGCCGCTCCGCACCGTGCTCTTGTCGATGGCGGCGTTCTGGCTGTGCTATTTCGTGCTGGCCACCGCGCGCGGCCTTTTGATCGGGTTCGAAGGGCAGGACGAACTGCTGGTCCGCCGCCTTGTCGTCACGCTGGCCAGCGTGGCGGTCACGGTGCTGCTCTGGCTCCTGCTGCGGGCATTCGACGATAAACGGCTGGGACTGCGCTTTGCCATCGCCTTCGCCGCCGCGTTGCCCGCGTCGCTGTTGATCGCGGCGATAAATTCGAACGTATTTCGCGCCTATGAGGAAAGGGCCGTCGCCAAGATGAGCGAAGAATCCGGCGTTCGGATCAGGCAGGATACCGCGGGCAATATTCTCGTCGATATTCCCGATACGCCCTACGAAATAGACCCCTCGCTGCCGCGCGACATCAAGAAGGCGATGGAAGAAGCCCGCGCCAGGAACAGCAACACCGTGGTCATCGATCGCGAACGGCAGCTGGGCATGATGTGGCTGCAACTGACCGACGTGGCGCTGGGCCGCTATTTCCTGCTCTTGGCATGGGCCGCGCTCTATTTCGCAATGACGCAGGCCGAACATGCGCGGGCCGCCGAACGGCGCGAGGGTGAGTATCGCCGCGCGGCCAAGGCGGCGGAGCTGAAATCGCTGCGCTATCAGGTCAATCCGCACTTTCTGTTCAACACCTTGAACTCGCTGTCGGCGCTGGTCATGGTGGGGCGCACCGATCAGGCGGAGGAGATGATCCAGGCGCTGAGCCGGTTCTATCGCCGTTCGCTATCCAGCGATCCGACCGACGACGTCGCGCTGGCCGAGGAAATCGAGCTGCAGCGCATCTATCTGGAGATCGAGGGCGTGCGCTTTCCCGAAAGGCTGCTGGTGGACATCGATCTGCCCGCCGAACTGGCTGGGGCGCGGGTGCCGGGGATGATCCTGCAGCCGCTGGTCGAAAATTCGGTGCGCTATGCGGTTTCGCCCGTGTCGCGCCCCGTCACCATCCGCATTGCCGCGCGTGAGGAATACGAAAGGCTGGTCGTGACGATCAGCGACGATGGCCCGGGCGCGAGCGACGATGGCAAGAATGGCGGCTTCGGTATCGGCCTTGCCAACGTGAAAGACCGGCTGGCCGCGCGTTTCGGCGAAGAGGCTTCGGTGGTTAGCGGACCTGCTGAGCATGGCTGGCGCACGGTGATCCGCATGCCGCTGAGCCGGGATGATTTGCACGAGGAGGACTGACGGCGATGGTTGGGGGAGCCGGAGAAGCGGGAACCGGCGCACAGAGTCTGGCGACGTTGATCGTCGATGACGAGCCGCTGGCGGTAGAACGCATGCAGGTGATCTGCGCGCGGATCGATTCGCTGCGCATCGTCGGCACAGCGGGCGACGGCGCTGCGGCGCTGCGGATGATAGAGGCGCTGACGCCCGATCTCGTCCTGCTGGACATGACGATGCCGCAGGTGGACGGGTTGTCGGTGGCGCGGCGCATCGCCGAGACGGTGAGCGATCCCGCAAAGCGTCCGGCGGTCGTCTTCGTCACCGCGCACGACAGCTTTGCGGTGGAGGCCTTCGATCTCGACGCCGTGGACTATGTGCTGAAACCCGTCGCACCGGACCGGCTGCAACGCGCGATAGACCGCGCGCTGGCCCGGCGCGGTCAGGTCGCCGCCGAACCCGCCTTAACCGAAAAGCGCGAGGACAGCCGCTGGATCGAGGAATTCTGGGTCCCGCACAAATCGGAACTGCTGCGCGTATCGTCAAACGACGTGCACCGCATCGATGCCGAGCGGGACTACGTCCGCCTTCACGTTGGCAAGGCCAGCCATCTCTTGCTGGAAACCATCGGATCGCTGGCGGACCGGTTGAACCCCGAACGCTTCATCCGCGTCCACCGCTCCACGATCCTGCGCAAGGATTTCATCACCGGCCTGCGCCACGAAGGGTTAGGCGTCTGGTGCGCCGAAGTAGCCGAAGGTGAGCCGGTGCGCATAGGCAGGACCCACCTGAAGGCCGTAAAAGCGATGGCGGGCCGTTAAACCCGCACAACCTGATCGTGGGGAGCGTGGATCAGCAGGTGGTGGGATGCTTCGACCCGGAGCGCAGCGTACTTCAGTAGGTGAGCACCGGAAGCGAAGCAGCACGCCGCATGATGGCCGCGATCGCCGCGATAAAAAAAGCCGCAGGAAGGGGGACTGAACCTTCCTGCGGCTAGGCTACCTCAAGGGACTGCTATGTTCCTGAGGTGTAAAGGGTTTGGCCGTCAGCCGCCGTAGCGGGTTGCGTCGATCTTCTTCGCCATCTCCACGCGGCCATTGGTCATGGTTTCGCGCATGCAGGCGCGGCTGGCGGCCTTGGCGCGGGCGGTGTCTGCCTGACGAACGTTACATTCCTGTATCGCGACGCGGCGGATCCGGTCGTCCAGCGTCTGCTGACCTTCCTCGGTCTGAAGGTCCAGATCGCCGACATGGATTTCCTTGGCGAAAGTCTCGCGCTCTGCGGCGAATGCGGTGTTCGCTCCGGCCAGCATGGCGATGGCGGCGGTTGCGCTGATCAGGGTTTTCATGGGTCGTCTCCTCCTCTGTGTCGGTGGGTGTTCCTCACCGCCTCGCCATTCTTTTTACGCGACGTGCGAACCCGTTTCGCCCTCGGCTCTGCCAGCGTTCGTCGAGAGTCGATCAAGGGCATTTCGCGCCGACGAACCGCAGACCGGCGCGGTCGAATGACTTGGCAATTCGGCAATGGCCGTTCGCCGGGGGCGTCCTGCGCGCAAAAAAGATGCGTGAGAATCGCCGCGCCATGCCTACAATGTCGCATGCTCGTTTTCGCCTTCATCCTCGGCGTCGGCAATTTCGCGCTGCACAAGGCGGTTCTGGAAAGCGGCCACCCGCTGCTGGGCCAGATGCCGTGGTTCGTGCACATGCTGTCGGGTCGGTTCAGCATCGCGGTCGAATTCCTCGTCCTGCTGGCGGCGATGTTGCTGGGCGCGAACGGCTATCCGCAGGCGATCTGGGCCTACGCCGGCTATAGCGCGTTCAACGCCCTTGCCGCGTGGATGATCGTCACCCGCCGGGTATAGGGGCGGGAACCGGGGTCGGCCTCCGCGAATTCCATCGGTATGAAACCGCCCACAAAGACATGGCTGATCGTAAACCCCGATAGCGGGAGCTATGACGAAAAGGCGTTCGACGCGCTGACGCAGTGCTGCGGCGACAACGACCTGACGCTGGACCGGGTGATCCAGTTCCCGAAGGATGACCTGCCCACCGCCGCCGAACTGGACGCGGCGGGGATCGAGATGGTCACGATCTATACCGGCGACGGCACGATCAACGCGCTGGTGACGCAGCTTTACGGTTGGGGCGGGTCGATCCTGATCCTGCCGGGCGGAACGATGAACCTGCTGGCGCACCGGCTGCACGGCTATGTCGATGTCGATCACATCGTCGCGCGCCTGTCGCGCGGGACGGTGCGCCGAGAACGGCCCCATGTCGTGCGCTGCGACGCGGGCGATGCGCTGGCCGGGCTGATGGTCGGCCCCGGCACCGCATGGAACACGGTACGAGAGGCGATGCGCCACGGCGATATCGTCGGCATAGCCGGGGGCGCGGCAGAAGCGATCGGCCAATCGACCTCCGGTTCGATGGTAAAGCTGGTCGAGCCGGTCAGCGCCGATGCAGAGGGCTATCCGCTGATCCTGATGAACCCCGAACCGGGGACGATCCGGGTAGAGGCCTATCATGCGGAAACGGTTGGCGAGTATGCGCAGCAGGGCGTAGCGCTGCTGAAGCGCGATTTTCGCGAAGGACCGCACGATGATCTGGGGCAATTCACCGACATGACCTTGGCCAGCGAAGACGGATCGCCATTGCAGGCGCTGGTCGATGGCGAACCAGCGGACCTGCCGCCGCGCGCGCGGTTTTCGATTGTCCCTTGCGAGGTAGACCTGATCGTCAGTGCCGATGCCTGATCAAAACGTACCCGATACCCGCCTGCTATTCCACCTGTCCGACATCCACTTCGGGCTGGAGGATCGTCGCGCGCTCGATTGGGTAAGGGACGAGATTGCGCAGCGCCGCCCCGATGCCGTGGCGATCACCGGCGACCTGACGATGCGGGCGCGGCATCACGAATTCAGGGCCGCCTGCGAATGGATTTCCAGGCTGGACGTGCCGGTGACGGTCGGGGTCGGCAATCACGACATGCCGTACTTCAACCCGCTTGAACGGTTCATATCCCCCTATCGCCGGTTCCGCGCGATCAAACAGGTGGTGGAGCGAGAGATCGACCTGCCCGGCGTGGCCATCGTCCCGCTGAAGACGGCGGCGCGGGCGCAGTGGCGGCTGAACTGGTCGAAGGGCTGGATTACCGACGATGCGCTGAGCGAATGCCTGACCGCGATCGACGCGCTGCCCAGTGGCACCCGCGCGCTGGTCGCGTGCCATCACCCGCTGGTAGAGGTGGGCACGCGCGGCACGGCGCTGACGCGCGGAGGCAACAAGGCGTTGGCCGAGCTGGCGAAACGCAACGTGCTGGCCGTGCTGTCGGGCCATGTGCACGATGCGTTCGACCTGATTCGGGATACGGCGGAGGGCGCGGTGCGCATGATCGGCGCGGGCACCCTGTCGCAGCGGCTGCGCTCTACCCCGCCCAGCTTCAACGAATTGCTGTTCAAGGATGGCATGATCGAAGTGACGGTGCGCAACCTTGAACACGTGCCCACGCCCGACATGATGATCCCCGACGTGCCCGAAAACGCGATGCCCCCGCGCGCTGCGGGAGAGCCGGTCGCCCCGGTGGGCCGCGTTCCGGCGGAAGACCCGCCGGTTCACTGAGCCGCCCCAGAGACGCGATCGCCAAAGAAAAAGGCCCGCCGGAACGAACCGGCGGGCCTTTTTCGTGTTCGCTTGGACCAGCGCGTCAGTTGCTGACGGCGGCGCCTTCTTCGGCAACCGGCGTTTCGGTCATCGCGTCGGCGGCGTCGGCGCCTTCGGGCGTTTCGCCTTCGGTCGTGGCAGCGGCTTCGTCGCCCGCTTCCTCAGCCGCCGGCGCTTCCGGCGTGGGCAGCGGCAGGTTAGAACCCTGCGCGTTCAGATAGGCGATGATGTTGGCGCGATCTTCCGGCTTCGACAGGCCGGCAAAGCTCATCTTCGTGCCCGGGGCGAAAGCCTTGGGGCTGGCAAGCCATGCGTCCATGTTCTCGAACGTCCACGTGCCGCCGTGATCGGCCAGCGCGCCAGAGAACGCAAAGCCGCCCTTACCGTGGCCGATTTCCTCACCCATGGTGCCGTAGAGGTTCGGGCCGATGCCGTTCGCGCCGCCCGAATTGATCGTATGGCACGCGGTGCACTTGGCAAAGACCTTTTCGCCCGCGGCGAGATCGGCCGATGCCAGCAGGGTCGCCAGCGACGGGCCGGATTCGCCTTCGCCTTCTTCGGCGGCCACGATCTCGTAACCCGATTCTTCGGGTGCGTGTGTCTTGAACAGATGCCCGCTGACACTGGAAAAACCCAGAGCCACGATGCCGCCGAAAAGAACCCAGCCGGCGATGGTATTGAACTTGTCGTCCATTATGGAAAACCCGTCGCGATTTCTTTGTTGAGGCCCCCGGACGGGGGTTTCGCGCGCCGCTCTAGTCACCGCATCGCCGCAGCGCAAGTGCCATTAGGTCCGGTTGCTGCCGCGATGCAGCATATTAGGGCGTGTGTCGCAGGGGCTTGGCAGGGCGCGTCACCGGCCCTAACGGCCTGTCCCGGTATGCACGATTATCCCGCCCCCGCCCTCGCCATTGCAGAGGACATGCGCAAGGCCGCCGCCGCCCAGCCGGCGCGCGCGGTTTCGTTTCAGGGCGCGCCCGGCGCCAATTCGCACATCGCCGCGCTGCAGTTCGATCCCGATTGCCTGCCGATGCCGTGCTGGTCGTTCGCCGATGCGATCGACGCCGTGCGCGAGGGTAAGGCCGACCGCGCGATCATTCCGATCGAGAACAGCGCCAACGGGCGGGTTGCCGACATCCACTTCCTGCTGCCCGAATCGGGCCTGTCGATCACCGGCGAACATTTCATGCCGATCCGCCACACCCTGATGGCGACTGGCCCGGGCCCGTTCCGCGCAGCGATCAGCCATCCCCAGGCATTAGGGCAATGTCGCGGCTGGTTGCGCGGGCACGGCGTGCTGCCGATGGAATATGCCGACACCGCTGCCGCCGCCGCCAAGGTGGCGGAGGATCGCGATCCCGAACTGGCCGCCATCGCCCCGCCGCTGTCGGCGGAATTGTACGGGCTGACCGTGATCGAGCCTTCGATCGAGGACCAGCACGACAACATGACGCGTTTCGTCGTGCTGGCCCGCGCCCCGCTGGACCCGGCGGAGATCACCGGGACCGCGATGACGACATTCGTGTTTCAGGTCCGCAATATCCCGGCGGCGCTGTACAAGGCGCTGGGTGGCTTTGCGACCAACGGCGTCAACATGACCAAGCTGGAAAGCTATCAGGATGGCGCGAATTTCGCCGCCACGCGGTTCTATTGCGACATCGTGGGCAAGCCGGGCCAGGTGCCGGTCGACAATGCGCTGGAAGAGCTTGGGTTCTATTCCAAGAACCTCAGGCTCCTTGGTTGCTACCCTCAGGGTCGGGATCGACCCTAAAGCACCCTGCCACGGTCGTGGATAATTGACAGGGCTGTCGAGATACGCTGGCTTGGCGATTGCGCCGTTCATCGCTTCCGGGCAATGGCCGGGCAATTGGGGCGCCCCCGGCCCGTTCAGCAACAAGAGGCGAGCAGCAAGTTCGATGAGTCAGGATGCAGCGGCAGGGACCGATGCGATCACCTATCGCGAGGCCGAGGAAGGCGACCGCGCCGCGCTGGTCGCGCTGGGCCGGGCGAGCTTCGATGCCGCTTTCGGCCATCTCTACAGTTCCGACGACCTCAACAGCTTTCTGCACTCTGTCCATTCGCCAGAGGCCGTTGCCGCGCAGATCGCAGACCGCGACGTTGCCTATCGCCTAGCCTTCAAGGGCGAGAAGCTGGTCGGATATTGCAAGCTGGCCGCGAACAAGGGTTTTGGCGAGGCGGCGCTGATCAACTCTCAGGCCAAACGCCCGATCACGCTGTCGCAGCTCTATACCGACCCTGCGCAGACCGGGCGGGGCATCGGTGCGGCGCTGATGGACTGGGCACTGGCAGAGGCGAAGAGCCGCCGCGCCGATGCGATCCAGCTATCGGTGTGGAGCGAGAACCACGATGCGCAGCGTTTCTACGCCCGCCACGGCTTTACCAGGATCGCGGACATCGACTTCTGGGTCGGCAAGCACCGCGATGACGAGTTTCTCTACGAGCGGATGCTATGAGTTCGCTCAGAGGCGTTCAATCGCAAACGCCTCGCAGGTCCGGTTGGTCGGATCGTTGATCGGGGCATAGCACACCCGCGCCTCTCGCTTTTCGCCGGGGTGCAGGTTCTGGAACACCGCCAACACCCGCTTGCTCTCTCCGCCCGCCAGTTGCTGCGTTTCACCGGGCAGCAGCCGCACCCCCGCCGCCGGGGTTTCCGACGCTGTTCCGATCGCGAAAACGCGGATCGTGCGCGGGGCATTGTCTGCATTCTCTACATCGACGAACACCGATTCCATGGAACTGCTGGTGGTGCGCGTCGTCACCCCGCCATCACCGGCCCCGAACTCGAAAGTCGGCACCAGCGCGACGGTCAGCACGACCACCGGAATGGCGAGCAGCTCCTTGATGGGAATCGATTCCTTTTACCCGTTTGGGGCAGAAGGATCGTCGCAGCCGCTAAAGATCGGGGCGGTTGAGCGTTAGGTATTCGCGCCTAGGTGCGGTGCATCGGAAGGGGCGGTCAGAACCACTTCCAGCGATAGAACAGCACCAGCTGCATCAACAGGATCATCCCGCACATCCCCGTCACGATCCAGAACGCATCGGGATCGTTCATCCCCGGCATCCCGCCGACGTTGATGCCCAGCAACCCGGTCACGAAGCCCAGCGGCAGGAAGATCGCGGCAACGATGGTGAGGAGGTAACTGGTCCGTTCCGACCGGGCGACGGCGCGGGCGCGGATATCGTCCTGCAGCACGACGGCGCTTTCCTTCGAAATGTCGATATCGTCGAGATAGCGCGACAGCCGCTCGATCGTCTCGGCAATCTCGCGCCGGTCGTGATCCTCGAACCATGCGGGCGCATCGCGGCTGATCCGCTCGAACGCTTCGTGCTGCGGGCTCATATGGCGTTTCAGGGCAAGGCAGTTGCGCCGTATCGCGGCGATCTTTTCCAGCAAAGGCTCTGTATCGCCGTCCAGATCGGCCTCTTCCAGTTCGTCGATATGTTCGTTCATGTCGATGATCGACCGGTTCATGCGTGCGATCATATGCTTGGTCAGCGAGGTGATGAGCGCGCCCGCATCGCCGGGCCCGCGGCCCGCATCGATCTCTGCCAGGGTATCGCGCGGGGTTTGCAGCGGCAGGCGGCGCAGGGTGATGACCCGCTTGCCGTCGCTCCACAACTGCATCGACACCATGTCTTCGGGTTCGGCATTGGGGTTGAAGTTGATGCCGCGCAGCGTGGCGACCAGCGTATCGTCTTCGCGAAAGGCACGCGGGCGGGTCTGGTCCGAAACCAACAGTTCGGCCGTCGGTTCGGGAATGTTCAGTTCGCTTTCCAGCCATTCCTGAATACCCGCCTGATTGCGGCAGAGGTGCAGCCAGATGACCTCTCCGGGCACCCCCGGCTTCCATTCGCGCGCCTGTGCCCAGTTTACCGGCCTGCCGCCGCCCTTGCCATTCAGCACGCGGCCGAACAGCAGCGCCTCGTCCCCGCGCACGTCGTCTGTGGCCAATCCGTCTTTGTCGGGCCTATCGTGGAACTGGCTGGCCATCCGGGCGCTTTCCTTTTGCTTTCGCGGCCTTGTATGGCGACATGCGTGGCGATTTCCTACCGCCCTCGAAACTGCTAGGGAAATCCCCATGTCGACGAAACGAACGAAACGGCGGGATAACAGGCGCTTTGGGCAACCACTGCGCCAGTGCCGGATTTATTTTCCGTCTGTGTAAACTTCGTCAACTTCGAAAGGTAACAGGTCAGTTTTATGAACGCGATCCGCCCCTGGCGCACGATCGAACGCCGCAAGAGCCGGCAAATCATGGTGGGTGCGGTGCCCGTGGGCGGCGATGCCCCGATTACCGTGCAGACGATGACCAACACGCCGACAGAGGACGTGGCCGCGACGATCGACCAGATCCGCCGGTGCGAGGATGCGGGCGCGGACATTATCCGCGTATCGTGCCCGACGGCGGAATCGACCGCGAATTTCGACCAGATCACGCGCGCGTCCAACGTGCCCATCGTGGCCGACATCCACTTCCACTACAAACGCGCGCTGGAAGCCGCCGACAAGGGCGCGGCCTGTCTGCGGATCAACCCCGGCAATATCGGCAGCAGCGAGAGGGTGGCCGAAGTCGTCCGCGCGGCCAAGGCCAACGGCTGCGCGATCCGCATCGGGGTCAACGCAGGGTCGCTGGAAAAGGACCTGCTGGAAAAATTCGGAGAGCCTTGCCCGGAGGCACTGGTGGAATCGGCGCTCGACCACATCAAGTTGCTGCAGGACCACGATTTCCACGAATACAAGGTCGCGGTGAAGGCCAGCGACGTATTCCTTGCCGTCGCCGCCTATCAGGGACTGGCAGAGGCGGTGGATTGCCCGCTGCACCTTGGCATTACCGAGGCGGGCGGGCTGATCGGCGGGACGGTGAAATCGTCCATCGGCATGGGCAACCTGCTGTGGGCCGGGATCGGCGACACGATCCGCGTATCGCTTTCGGCAGAGCCGGAACAGGAAGTGCGCGTCGGGTTCGAGATGCTGAAGGCGCTGGGTCTGCGCACCCGCGGTGTGCGCGTGGTGTCGTGCCCATCGTGCGCGCGGCAGGGCTTTGACGTGATCCGCACGGTGCAGGCGCTGGAAGACAGGTTGCAGCATATCAAGGTGCCGCTCTCGCTCTCGGTCCTTGGCTGCGTGGTCAATGGACCGGGCGAAGCGCGCGAGACCGACATCGGCCTGACCGGCGGCGGAAATGGCAAGCACATGGTTTACCTGTCGGGCGTGACCGATCACCACGTGCAAAGCGCCGACATGCTCGACCACATCGTCGGGCTGGTCGAAGCCAAGGCGGCGGAGATCGAGGCCGGGATGACCGACGCCGGAAAGGCGACCGAAGCGGCGGAATAAGCGGCGTTTACCCGATCTTCAGGGTGATGCCGCACGGTAGCGCCCATGAAGATAGGCGGAATTCTGGCGCTGGGCGCGGTGGCCTGTGTGGTCGGCATGATGATGCCGTCGGATCAGGTGCCTGAGGAGCAGGCCCCGGCAATGACGGCAGAAGCGGCGAACGTACCGGTGGTCGCGGCGGCGCAAGAGGCGTCCTCTATCGACTATCTGACCGGCGAGATGGTGTTGCAGGCGCAGGCGGACGGGCACTTCTATGCCACGCCGTCGATCAACATGGTGCCGGTCGACGCGCTGATCGACACCGGGGCCAGCGTTGTCGCTTTGACCGGATCGGACGCAACGGCGATCGGGCTGCAGTGGAGCGACAGCGACGTGCGCGTCATCGGCCAGGGAGCCAGCGGCGAGGTGCGGGGCGTGCCGGTGCGGCTGGACAAGGTGGAACTCGGCTCGTTCGAGCTGCACGACGTGGATGCGGTGATCATCCCGGAAGGGCTGGGCATCACGCTGCTGGGCCAATCGGTCCTGTCGCGCATCCCCAACGTGGCGATTTCCGAAGGGCAGATGAACCTCTCGGACTATTGAACCGGGGTTTGTGCGCGCCGGATCGTTCGCAGGTTCAGTTCAAATCAAGCTGCGATGTGCTATATCGGGTTCACCATGACCAAGGCCGCAAACCGCAGAACCGTGATCAAGGGCGCACTCGCCGCCGGTGTGGGCCTTGCCCTGCCGACGCGCGCGTTCGCGCAGGCCAGTTCGCTGACCCCGCGTGACCGGGCGGTGCTGGATGTGGCGAAAAGAGAGGTTGAGCGGGCCGGATCGGCGCTGTGGCACAAGGATATGGCCGCGATTGCAGATTTCGGCGTGCATTCGGCCAATCCGCGGTTCCACTTTGCCAATCTGGAAACCGGCACGGTGCGCAGCTTCCTTGTCGCGCACGGTATGGGGTCCGACCCGGAGCATGACGGGTTCCTCAACACCTTCTCCAACGTGGAAGGGTCGAACGCCACCAGTCGCGGGGCCTTCATCACTTACGAATGGTACAAGGGCAAATACGGCACCTCGATTCGCCTCGGCGGGCTTGATCCAGAGAATTCGAACGCGCTGCCGCGCTATATCGTCGCCCATGCGGCGGAATACGCCACCCGCGAACATGTCGCGCGATGGGGCAAGCTGGGCCGATCGAACGGCTGTTTCGCGATGGACCCCGCCGACTTTCGAGAGGCGCTGTGGAACATCTCCGGCGGTCGCCTGATCTATTCGGACAAGCTGGGTCTGGGCTGATCCGAACAGTCCTACTGGCGCGTTTACCTTAGGGCTTCACCCCATCGTTACCACTCCTTGCGAGGCTTTGCCGCGCGCCAGACGCATACCCCCGCGTCGTCAGGCTAAAGGAGTAGCGTAATGAGTGTCGTATCCCGCATGCCCGTATTGACCGTCCCGCTGATTGCACTGGCGCTGGCCAACCCGGTCGCCGTATCGGCGCAGGAATGGCAGCCGACGCAGGATGAAGTTCTGACCACCGTGCACGGCAGCCGCCTTTCCGACGGTCCGGACATCGAAGGCGTCATCACCAACCGCAATGACGAGATGATGCAGGTGACGACCCGCGAAGGTCAGAAGCTGGTCGTGTCGTTCGACAATCAGACCGAGATCCGCGCCAGCGGCGGCTTCCTTGGCATGAAGAACAAGAAGCTTGGTCCCGATGCGCTGTACAGCGGCATGCCGGTCGATGTGGAAACGGTGCATTACGGTAAGGGCCTGATCGCGACAAAGATCAAGTTCAAGAACGACGACCTGAAGATGGCTTCGATCGTCCACAACGGCACCGCGCACCAGTTTGCCGAACATGGCTCGCTGATCCGCAAGAACGCCGCCACTGCCGATGCCCTGCGCAGCCGCATGGGCGACATCGACAAGTACAATATCAAGGGCACCGCCAACGTCTATTTCGACAGCGGCAAGTACGCGCTGTCGGCAGAGGGAGAGCAGAACCTGTGCGCCGTCGCCGCAGAAGCCGATGCGATGGAAAACGCGCTGCTGCTGGTCGTCGGCTACACTGATTCGACGGGTAGCTACGAGGTCAATCAGGCGCTGAGCGAAAAGCGTGCGGGCCGCGTGGTAAACTATCTGCAACAGGCCTGCGGCTGGAAGCCGTGGCGGATGATGAGCCCCACGGGCATGGCTACAGCCGATCCCGCCGCAGACAACTCGACCGCGGAAGGCAAGGCGCAGAATCGCCGCGTTGCGGTCAACATCCTCGTCAGCAAGAGCCTTGAAGGGATGTAAGTCAGACGAGATACAACGAAGCGCAGCCCTGCATTGTGCGGGCCTGCGCTTTCGTCTGTCGGGCGATCACAGGCCGGGGTCTTCGATCGCGACCACTTCCTCGTTCGTCACGCGGCGACCGTCCTTGGCAACGCGTGGTGCGGCAAAGCTGGCAAGCACCGGTTCGTCGCGGCCATAGATGTCTTTGAACGACCGCATGGTGCCATCGATGTCCTGCGCCATCGTGAAATAGGTGATGTAGACCGGCACCTGCTTTTTCAGTGGCACCTTGGTGTACTCGCCCGATTTCGAGATCGCGACCGCCTCGTCCTTGGGCACTTCGCCCAGTGCGATAGCCAGCGTCAGCGCCAGCTCCAGCGCGCGGTCGGTGCGGATGCAGCCGTGCGAGTAGGCGCGGTTCTCGGTATCGAACAGGTTCTTCGACGGGGTATCGTGCAGGAAGATCGCATGCGGGTTCGGCATGTCGAGCTTCATCATGCCCAGCGAATTGCCCGGCCCCGGCTGCTGAACCACCACGGTCATGCCGTTTTCGTTCTTCCACGCCTTGTAATTGTGGCTTTTGGCATAGGACGGGTTGTTCAGCACCCGGTTGCCCAGACCTTCGCCAACCACGATCGATTGCGGCACGGTCCACGTCGGGTTGAAGATCACGCCCTCGACCGTTTCGGCCAACTGCGGCGTGCTGGTCTTGCCCGGCTTGCCGACGATGGTGCGGTAGGACCGCACGATCTTGTCGTTCACCGTCAGGCGCAGCTGATATTCGGGCACGTTGGTCAGCAAATAACTGCGCCCCAAATCGCGCGCCAGCCAGCGCCAGCGGTCCATGTTGGCGCGAATCTTGGCACGCTTCGCCGTTTCGCCCTCAGGCGTTTCGAGCAGCATCTGCTTTAGAACCGCATAGTCGGGGTGCGTCGGGCTGAGCGAATCGAGCGCGGCCACGACGCCGCCGCCCGCCAAGGCTTCCTCTAGAAGCGGCTTGATCGGCAGCCGTTCGGCATCGGGATCGCGCACGAACCACTGGCGGCGCGAATCCATTTCGGTCCGCCCGTCGCGCAGGTCTTGCGCAACCCATGTGAAGGTGCGGGTGGCAATCTCGTTCAGCTTCAGGCCCGGACCACCTGCAATCGCGGCGTCCAGTTCAACCGGCAGGTAGTCGCGCGGAAAAAGGCCTTCGTTGCCAAGGCCCGCGACATAAGCGCGCAACTCTTCGGCATCGGCGACGGTCCACGTCGGGGCCGCGTCAAAGAAGTCGGTCGGTACTTCCTGTACTACCGGTTGCGACGCCATCGTTGGTGCCGCGGTCGGCGCAGCGGGCTGCGTCACCGTGTCCGCTCCCACCTTTACCGGTGGCTTCGCGGTTTGCGTCGCGGCGGGCTGCGGCAGCTGGCCTTCGCCGACGTAGCCGGAGCCTGGGGCGTTTTGCGCCAGGGCGGGAAGGGCCAGGGCCAGGGCCGTCATACCGACGGCAGTGCGAGTCAGGGCGGTCGTGATCTGTTTCATTGCTCTCTCAACGCCCGAAAGCGGCGCTTTATCCGCCTATATTGCGAAGCGGCGGCTTTCCACACCCTGAATCGCGTGTTGTCCCACGGGCATTGTATCGTTCGCGCAACCGGGCTTGACCACATGGAATGCACCCGCCAAATCCATCCTCATGATCGATCCCAAACATTTCCGTAACGTCCTTGGCGCCTATCCCACCGGAGTCGCCCTGATCACCGCCATCGATGATGAGGGTGAGCGCACCGGCATGGTGGTCGGCAGTTTCACCTCGATCTCGCTCGATCCTCCGCTGGTCGGCTTCTTCCCCGACAAGGGGTCGAGCACTTACCCAAAGATCGAGAAGGTGGGTCGATTCTGCGTCAACGTGCTCGGATCGGATCAAAAGGCGCTGTGCCAGCGCTTCGCCTCGAAACAATCGGACAAGTTCCTCGACCTGGCGCACGGCACGAGCCCGTCGGGCCAGCCGGTGTTCGACGAGGCGCTGGCATGGGTCGACTGCGCGATAGAGCGGATCGAGGATATCGGCGATCACTGGCTGGTCATCGGCCGCGTAGAGGCGCTGGACGTTTGTGGCGGCGACACGCCGCTGCTATTCCACCGGGGCGGATACCATTCCAGCGTCGCGCTGGTCGATTGAACGTCCGGTCCGGATAGGGGCTACTCCGGTCGCTTCGACCAATAGACGACCTTGACGCGCCGCGCATTCCCGCGCATCGCGCCCGCACGTTAGCAATTGCACAAAGCCGCGGTGCGAATCAGGGGCCTAGAGGGGGCATCTGACGCGACCGCGCCCATCCAAGGGGAACCAACGCATGACAGCTGTGGGCAAGGACACGCTCGGCACCCGTTCGACGATGACCGTCGGGGGCAAGGAATACGCATATTACTCGCTGAAAAAGGCGGGCGAGAAATTCGGCGACGTGTCGCGCCTGCCCTTCTCAATGAAGGTGCTGCTGGAAAACATGCTCCGTTTCGAGGACGAGGGCTTCACCGTTTCCGAAGGCGACGTGAAGGCCGTTGTCGACTGGCAGAACAACCCCGCCGGTCCGCACCCTGAAATTCAGTACCGCCCGGCCCGTGTCCTGCTGCAGGACTTCACCGGCGTTCCCTGCGTGGTCGACCTTGCCGCGATGCGCGATGCGATTTCGAAGCTGGGCGGCGATACGCAGAAGATCAACCCGCAGGTTCCCGTAAACCTTGTGATCGACCACTCGGTCATGGTGGACGAATTCGGCCACCCCAAGGCATTCGAACAGAACGTCGAGATCGAGTATGAGCGCAATGGCGAGCGCTACGACTTCCTCAAGTGGGGTTCGAAAAGCCTCGACAACTTCTACGCCGTGCCCCCGGGCACCGGCATCTGCCACCAAGTGAACCTGGAAAACATCGCGCAGGCGGTGTGGACCAGCACCGATGAGAGCGGCGTGACCGTCGCCTATCCCGACACTTGCGTCGGTACCGATTCGCACACCACGATGATCAATGGCCTTGGCGTTCTGGGCTGGGGCGTCGGCGGGATCGAGGCCGAGGCCGCGATGCTGGGCCAGCCGGTTTCGATGCTGATTCCCGAAGTCGTCGGCTTCAAGCTGACCGGCAAGCTGAACGAAGGCGTCACCGCGACCGACCTCGTGCTGACCTGCACCAACATGCTGCGTAAGCACGGCGTGGTTGGCCGCTTCGTCGAATACTACGGCCCGGGCCTCGCTTCGCTCTCGCTGGCCGACCGTGCGACGCTGGCCAACATGGCCCCGGAATACGGCGCGACCTGCGGCTTCTTCGGCATCGACGACAAGACGATCGACTACTTGCGCCTGACGGGCCGCGAGGAAGAGCAGATCGCGCTGGTCGAGGCCTATGCGAAAGAGCAGGGCTTCTGGCTGGACCCAGAAACGACCGACCCGGTCTTCACCTCGACGCTGGAGCTCGACATGAGCACCGTCGTCCCGTCGCTCGCCGGTCCGAAACGCCCGCAGGACCGTGTCGACCTCACCGAAGTCGACGACGTGTTCAACAAGGACATGGGCGAAGTATACAAAAAGACCGCCGAGCGCGTTCAGGTTGAAGGCAAGGACTTTACCGTTGGCGACGGCGATGTGATGATCGCCGCGATCACCAGCTGCACCAACACCTCTAATCCGGGCGTGCTGGTTGCCGCAGGCCTCGTCGCCAAGAAGGCCGACGAATTGGGCCTGAAGCCGAAGCCGTGGGTGAAGACCTCGCTGGCCCCCGGCTCGCAGGTCGTGACCGACTACCTTGAGAAGGCCGGCCTTCAGTCGCACCTCGACAACATCGGCTTCAACCTTGTCGGCTACGGCTGCACCACCTGCATCGGCAACTCGGGTCCGCTCGCTGAACCGATCAGCAAGGCGATCAACGAGAACGGTCTGGTCGCCAGCGCCGTCATCTCGGGCAACCGCAACTTCGAAGGCCGCGTGTCACCCGACGTGCGCGCCAACTTCCTCGCCAGCCCGCCGCTGGTGGTTGCCTATGCCCTGAAGGGCACCGTGGTCGAAGATTTCACCACCACCCCGATCGGCACCGGCAAGGATGGTCAGGACGTGTTCCTCAAGGACATCTGGCCAACGAACGAGGAAGTCACCGCCACGATGAACACGTGCGTCGACCGTGACATGTTCCGCGCCCGTTATGCCGACGTTTACAAGGGCGACGAGCATTGGCAGGCGATCAACGTTACCGGTTCGGACACGTACCAGTGGCGCGCCGGTTCGACCTATGTCGCCAACCCGCCGTACTTCGAGGGCATGGAAATGACCCCGGCCCCGGTTTCCGACATCGTCGAAGCCAAGCCGCTGCTCATCCTCGGCGATTCGATCACCACCGACCACATCAGCCCGGCCGGTTCGATCAAGGCCGACAGCCCGGCGGGCGAATGGCTGCAGAGCCATCAGGTCGCCAAGGCGGACTTCAATTCCTACGGCTCACGCCGTGGCCACCACGAAGTGATGATGCGCGGTACCTTCGCCAACATCCGCATCCGTAACGAGATGGTTCCGGGCACCGAAGGTGGCTTCTCCAGCTACAACGGCGAGACCATGCCGGTCTTCGACGCCGCGATGAAGCACAAGGCCGACGGCACTCCGCTGGTTGTCGTCGCGGGCAAGGAATACGGCACCGGTTCGTCGCGCGACTGGGCGGCGAAGGGTACGATCCTGCTGGGCGTGAAGGCGGTCATCGTCGAAAGCTTCGAACGTATTCACCGTTCGAACCTTGTCGGCATGGGCGTCCTGCCGCTGCAGTTCAAGGACGGCCAGACCCGCGAAACTCTGGGCCTGACGGGCGACGATGCCTTCACGATCACCGGCGTCGCAGAGCTCAGCCCGCGTCAGGATGTGACCGTGACGGTAACGCGCAAGGATGGCTCGAGCTTTACCTTCGACGTGCTCTGCCGCATCGATACCGCGAACGAGCTGGAATATTACCGCAACGGCGGCATCCTGCAGTACGTACTGCGCAAGCTGGCTGCCTGAGCGGCTTCCGAATATTAAAAAAGGGCCGGGTCCAGCGTAGACCCGGCCCTTTTTCGTCTGATTTTTATCAACATATACAATATGATGGATACTACTGTGTAGCCATCCTCGCTTATTCCCCAAGTACCGAAGCACAGGGCGTCGGTTATTGGGGGAAATTTATGAAGTATATTTTGCTGGCATCGCTGGCGGCCGCTCTGGCCGCAACTCCTGCCATGGCCGAGGACGGCGGCGTGATGGTTGGCGTTACCGGTGGCACTCTGGGTATTGGGCCGGAAGTGACCTATCGCATGAATGAAACGATCGCAGTCCGTGCGAACGCTACGTTCTTCGGCTATTCGCATGATGTCGATTCCGACGATGTCACGTATGATGGCAAGCTGAACCTTCAGTCCTTCGGTGCGATGATCGACGTGCACCCATTCGGCGGCGGCTTTCGTGTTTCGGCCGGTGCGCGCATCGGCGACAACAAGGTTAAGCTGAAGGCTGCGCCGACTGACGACGTCGAAATCGGCGGGACGCTTTATACGCCAGAGGAAATCGGCGAGTTGTCCGGAGAGGTGAAAGCCAAGGATTTCGCGCCGATGCTGACGCTGGGTTGGGCCGGCGGGCTGACCAAAGGGTTGAAGCTGGGTTTTGAGGCAGGCGCCATGTTCCATGGTTCGCCGCGTATCGACAACCTGACGGCGACCGGCATACTGGCCGACGATCCCGATTTCATGGACAGCCTGCGGGCCGAGGAAGCCGAGATCGAGGACGATATCGACAACTACAAGATCTATCCGGTGGTCCAGCTTTCGGTCGGCTACCGCTTCTGATCCCTAGCTCGCACAATTCCGGCCCCGTTCTTCGCAGAGCGGGGCCGTTTGCGTATCAGCCCGCCGCTTCCAGCGCGGGGACGAAGATCTTGCGCCCGCCGCCGAACACCTCGCGCACGACGATCAGGCCTTCGCGTTCAAGGTAATCGAGCAGGCGGCGCACTCGGCCCGGCGAACTGGTGCCATAGGCGCGGGCGAGTTCGTCGTCATCCGGCGCGTCGCGGCCTTCCAACGTGGATCGCGCGATTACGAGATAGGGGCCGAGCACGTCGTCAGAGATACCCTCGGCAATGCCCACCAGCCGCTCCCGGTCGTTTTCTGTCAGCCGGTCCAAACCCGCCATCGCCATCGCGAATTCGCGGCGAAAGCGGTTCATGTCCATCGGGGGGATATGCACGCCGTTCTGGCGGCAGAGCGCGAGAAATGCCTGATAGAGCGTGCTGGCCGTCTGCAACGGGGTATCGGGGTGCGCGGCCATTTCGGCCAGCACTTTGCGCGCAGTGCCTTCGGTATCCGGCGCTGGGCCGTCGGCTTTCGCCACGGGGGCGGCAGCGGATTCGGCCATCGCCTCGCCCAGCGTCTCTGCGCTCGGGACGGGGCGTGGTGGGGGAGGCGGGCTGCGGGTCGCAATATCGTCGGCCAGCGATTCGGTCAGCAGCGCGGCCATGTCCTCCTTGCGCGCTTCGGGCAGCGGCATCAGGCCGGCGGCGGCGACTTGCTTGCCGGTCTTTACCGAGCCAATCTTCACCGTCACCGGACGACGGCTGATCGCCGGACCGAGCCCGACGAAACGCCCGCGCTCAAGATCGCGAATACGCTCCGCTTGTCGCCGTTCCATGCCCAGCAGGTCGGCGGCGCGGATCATGTCAATATCCAGAAACGTGCGCCCCATCAGGAAGTTCGAAGCCTCGGCCGCGACGTTCTTGGCCAGCTTGGCCAGACGCTGCGTCGCGACGATCCCGGCCAGCCCACGCTTGCGCCCTCGGCACATCAGGTTGGTCATGGCCGACAGGGTCAGGCGGCGCGTCTCTTCCGCCATCTCGCCAGCGGCGGAGGGCGCGAACATCTGCGCCTCGTCCACCACGACCAGCGCCGGATACCAATGCTCTCGCGGGGCATCGAACAGGGCGCCAAGGAACGTGGCGGCGGCGCGGATCTGCTGCTCGACCTCCAGCCCTTCCAGCGCCAGCACGACCGAGGCACGATGGGCGCGAACGCGCACGGCCAGCGCCTCAAGCTCCGCCTGCGAATAGGCAGAGGCATCGACGACGATATGGTTGAACGCATCGGCCAGGCTGACGAAATCGCCCTCCGGGTCGATCACGATCTGCTGGACCAGCCCTGCGCTTTCCTCAAGCAGCCGGCGTAGCAGGTGCGACTTTCCAGAGCCGGAATTGCCCTGCACCAGAAGGCGCGTGGCAAGCAGCTCTTCGATATCGATCTGAACAGGGCGACCCTGCTCTTCGCCTATGACGATCCCGGCGTTCACCAGTTTGCGATAACCCGGCGAGGGGGCCGCGACCAAGCGGGTGCGCGCGGCTGTCCCCCGTTAGCCTTCGTCGAACAGCCCACCTTGAGGCGGAGCGTTAGGCGGTGTCATGCCCAGGTGCTGCCACCCGCGATCGTTCAGGCACCGTCCGCGCGCGGTGCGGGCGACAAGGCCGAGCTGGATCAGGTATGGCTCGATCACTTCCTCGATCGTGTCGCGCGGTTCGGACAGGCCCGCAGCCAGCGTTTCGACGCCCACCGGCCCGCCCTTGTAGATGTCGGCGATCATGTGGAGATAGCGCCGGTCCATCGCGTCTAGGCCCAGACTGTCGACCTCCAGCCGGGTCAGCGCATTGTCTGCGATCTGGCGCGTGATCGTGGCGCTGCCCGCGACATCGGCAAAGTCGCGCACGCGGCGCATCAACCGGCCCGCGACGCGCGGCGTGCCCCGTGCGCGGCGGGCGATTTCGGTCGCGCCGTCGGCATCGATGGCCAGGCCGAGCAGCCGCGCCCCGCGCGTAACGACGTGTTCCAGTTCCTGAACCGTATAGAAATTCAGCCGGACCGGGATGCCGAACCGGTCGCGCAGCGGCGTGGTCAGCAACCCCTGCCGCGTCGTCGCGCCGACCAGTGTGAACGGCGGCAGGTCGATGCGCACCGACCGCGCCGCCGGGCCTTCGCCGATGATCAGGTCGAGCGCGCGGTCCTCCATCGCGGGGTAGAGAACTTCCTCGACCACCGGGTTCAGCCGGTGAATCTCGTCGATGAAAAGGACGTCGCCTTCCTCAAGATTGGTCAGCAGCGCGGCCAGATCGCCCGCCTTGGCGATGACCGGGCCGGACGTGGCGCGAAAGCCGACGCCCAGTTCCTTGGCCACGATCTGCGCCAGCGTCGTCTTGCCAAGGCCGGGCGGGCCGAAGAACAGGACATGGTCCATCGCCTCTTTGCGGGACCGCGCGGCATGGATGAACACCCGCAGGTTATCGCGCGCGGCTTCCTGCCCGACGAACTCGGCCAGCGACTTGGGACGCAACGCGGCGTCCGGGTCTTCCGGCTGGCGGTCCGGGGTTAGGATGGGGTTATCGGTCACACTCTCGTCCCATCCGGTATCGACGGCGATTTGGTTAATTGAACGATCTCGTCGCCCAAACACAAAATACTATCATGCAGTGTTGTGAGAGCTCTGAGATTCGTAACTGACTTCAATCGCCCCTGCATTTCTGACGAGACACCTTCGGGTCGGGTCGCATCCACGAAGGTCTTACAATAGCTATAGAACCGCACAAGCTTTGTGACTTCGGCGGGTTTCAAGAGGCCAAGTTGAGACGAAAGGGAGTGATAAACCGAAAAATAATCGCTCTTGATATCGATATAATAGATCGCTTCTTCGTGTACGCCCATCTCAACCTGTCGAAAAAGCTTTTGAATTTCGGTTCGGTAATCGAGCATTCTAAGCAAACGACAGATTGCTCCGACTTCACCTGCAAGAGCGGTAAGAACAGACTCTGCTTCGCGGCTTCGAGTGCCAATCGCAGTCCATGTTTGTACAATTCCTGCGAGGACAGCGCCGACCACGACTAGCAAGAGTTCAATCACCCCGCCGCCCTCTTCAAAGCCACCCGCACCAGCGCGTTTAGGTCCGCCGCCTCGCCCAGTTCCCCCTGCGCCGCCGCCACCGCCGCCGCCGCAACCGCGGGCTTGAAGCCCAGGTTCTCCAGCGCCGATACCGCATCCGCGCTTGCCCCGCCCGCCGGGGTCACGGCCACGCCGCCGCCCACCGCACCCGGTGCCGTCGGCAGGCCGCCCGCCTTTTCCTTCAGCTCGTTGACGATCCGCGCGGCCAGTTTCGGGCCGACGCCGTTGGCGCGCGACACCTGCTTGGCATCGCCCTGCGCACAGGCGCGTTGCAGTTCTTCGGTGCTCAGCGCCGACAGGATCGCCAGCGCGACCTTGCTTCCCACGCCCTGCACCCCGGTCAACAGGCGGAACCAGTCGCGCTCTGCCCCGCTGGCAAAGGCGATCAGGCGCATGTCGTTTTCGGAAACCTGCAGGTCGGTAAAGACGGTGCAGGCCTCTCCCTTTTCGCCTAGCGCGGTCAGTGTGCGGGCGCTGCAATGGACGAGGTAGCCGACGCCGCCGACATCAATTACCGCCCAGTCGGTGCCGGTTTCATCAAGCCTGCCGGAGAGTTTGGCGATCATGCCGCCGATGCTAGCGCGGGCGGAACGGGAAGGGAACGCGGGTGCGCCACCTATCCCCTGAGTTCAGTCGTTCCCTTGCAGTCGTTCGGGCACATCGTCCCACGGGCGGAAGTAGAGCGGCGCGCATTCGTCGGCGCGCACGCCGCCGGTCAGGGTCAGGTCCGCCTTGTAGGCATCGGCGATGAAGTCGAGCGTGGAGAGGTGGCGATCCTCGAAATACATGCGGTGCACGTCATCGCGGCCCGCGCCATAGACCACGCGCGAAACCCCCGCCCAGATCGAGGCCATCGTGCACATGCCGCAGGGTTGCAGCGTGGAATAGAGCGTCGCGCCTTCCACCCGCATTTCGCCCGCCTTTTGCCCCGCCGCGCGCAAGGCGACGATCTCGGCATGGGCGGTCGCATCGCAGGATTCAGACGTCTGGTTCACGCCGCTGGCGATCAACTTGCCATCCATCACCACCAGCGCGGCGATCGGCGTGTCGGCGGGGTTGGTGCCTTTGGCCTCGACCGCCTTTTCGATGGCGAGGGCCATCCACGCGCGGTCGTCGGGGTGGTCCTGCATCAGAGGCCGGGGATCGGTGTATCGGCCAGCAGGCCGCAAGCCGCCGCCGCGCCGCCGACCTGCAACAGTACCTCGGGATCGTCGAGGCTGGTGGCGACGGCGATCAGGTTGCCGAAGGTAAGGGGACCGGCCGCGTTGTAGTAACGCGCTGCATCGCTCAACCGATTGACCTGTCCGGTGCTCAGCTGGCCGCGCAGGAACTCGGACGCGCAGCCCGCTTCGCTGGAACTGAGGCCATAGCGTTGGAGCGCGTCGGAAATCTGATAACGGCTGGCGGTGCAGCCGGACAGCACGGTGGCGGCGGCAATCGCGGCGGTCAGGATGGGGGCTTTGCGCATGGTCGGTACTCGCGGGCTGGCGTGGGTTACATGCCTAACGCGCGGGACCGCCCTATGTTTCAATGCTTTCAGAGTGATGGGCCAAGATGGGCGTGCGCGATGGCGACGGCGAGCGCGTCCGCCGCGTCCGCTCCGGAGACTTTCGCGGTTGGCAGCAGCACCTTCAACATCGCCTGAACCTGCGCCTTGTCCGCGCCTCCAGTGCCGACGACCGACTTCTTCACCAGTCGCGCCGCATGTTCATGCACCGGCAGCGATGCGCGCCCACAGGCGGCCAGCACCGCGCCGCGCGCTTGCGCCAGTTTCAGCGTCGATTGCGGGTTCTTGTTGACGAAGACTTCCTCCGCCGCCGCGACATCGGGCTGGTGCGCGCCAATGACCGCAAAGACCGCGTCGTGCAGGTGGTGCAGCCGTTCGGCCAACGGCGCCTTGGCATCGGTCGCAATCTGGCCGTTGGCGATATGCGAGAGGCGCGGCCCGTCGACCCGGATCACGCCCCATCCGGTGCAGGACAGCGATGGGTCCAGCCCCAAGACGATCATCAGATCGGCAGTCCGAAGCGCGGCGCGGCCAATCGCAGAAGAGCGTAGAGCGTGACTGTCAGGACACAGCCCAGAACCAGAGCCAACCAGAACGGCACGGCATGGCGCATCAGTACCGGGATCAACAGAAACATCGGCAGCGAGGGCAGGACGTACCAGAACGTCGCCTCGCTATGCCGCGCCATATTCTCCGCATCCGGGCGGGCATTCCACAGGAACACCATGCCCAGCACCGAAACCAGCGGCAGCGAGGCAACCAGCGCCGCGAACGTCGGCAGCCGCCGCCCCAGTTCGGCAATGGCCGCGATCATCGCCCCGGCAAGCAGCGCCTTGGCGATGAGCGTCCACATCACGCGTCCAGCTTGTCCATGACCTCGTCAGAGATCTCGTAATTGCCCCAGACGGTCTGAACGTCGTCGTCATCGTCCAGCGCGTCGATCAGCTTCAGCAGGGTCGAAGCGGTGCCTTCGTCGCAATCGACGGTCAGGTTCGGCTTCCACGCCAGCTTGACGGTTTCCGCCTCGCCCAGCGCCTTTTCAAGCGTGGTGGCGACTTCATGCAGGTCGTCGGCTGCGGTCCAGATCTCGTGCTCTTCATCGCCCGACTGAATGTCCTCGGCACCGGCTTCCATCGCGGCTTCCAGAACCTTGTCTTCGCCGCCAATGCTCGCTGGATAGACGATCAGGCCAAGGCGTTCGAAGCCATGCGAAACCGAGCCAGACGCGCCAAGGTTGCCGCCGTTCTTGCTGAACGCGGTGCGCACGTTGGTCGCGGTGCGGTTGCGGTTGTCGGTCAGCGCCTCGACGATCAGCGCGACGCCGCCGGGGCCATAGCCTTCGTAGCGAATTTCTTCGTAGTCATCGCCTTCGTTGGCCGATGCCTTGTCGATCGCGCGCTGGATATTGTCCTTCGGCATCGACTGGGCCTTGGCGTTGTTGACTGCCAGACGCAGACGCGGGTTCATGTCGGGATCGGGCGCGCCCATCTTGGCGGCCACGGTGATTTCGCGCGAAAGCTTTGAGAACATGGCAGAGCGCTTTTTGTCCTGCGCGCCCTTGCGATGCATGATGTTCTTGAATTTGGAATGGCCGGCCATTGCCGCTGATCCTCGTTTTTCGGTAAGTCTGACTTTGGCGCGCCCTTACACCGAGGGCGCGCCGTTCGGCAACACCGTAGAGATTGTCGCGATTTCCGAGCCGCCGGATGTTGCCATCCGGCTTGAGATCGCTTCAGTCGAGATTCGGCCTGAGCCAGCGTTCCGCCAGCGAAAGATCAACCCCGCGCCGTTCGGCGTAGTCTTCCAGTTGATCGCGGCCGATCCGGGCGACGCCAAAGTACTGGCTTTCCGGGTGCGCGAAGTAGAATCCGCTCACCGCTGCTGTTGGCAGCATGGCGTTGCTCTCTGTCAGGATAACGCCCGTGTTTTCCTGCGCGGAGAGCAAGTCGAACAGGACAGGCTTTAGCGAATGGTCGGGGCACGCCGGATAGCCGGGGGCGGGGCGGATGCCGCGATACTCTTCCTTGATCAACGCTTCATTGGTTAGCTGCTCGCCTTTAGCATAACCCCATAGGTTCATGCGCACATGCTGGTGGAGCCGTTCCGCAAAAGCCTCGGCAAACCGGTCGGCCAAGGCTTTTAGCAAGATGTCCGAATAGTCGTCGTGCGCTGCCTTGAAACGTTCGATGTGCGGTTCGATGCCGTGGATCGACACCGCGAAGCCGCCAATCCAGTCGCCCGCCGGGTCGATAAAGTCGGAAAGGCAAAAATTGGCACGGTCGCGTGATTTCTTCACTTGCTGCCGCAGGAAGGGCAGGCGAGTGCCGTCGTCGAGGATCACATCGTCCCCGTCGCGCTTGCAGGGCCAGAAGCCTGTTACGCCCCTGGCTGTGAGCCACTTCTCGCTGACGATCTTCTCCAGCATCGCCTTTGCGTCGGCGAAGAGGTTGCGCGCGCTCTCTCCCACGATCTCGTCGTTCAAAATTGCGGGGTACGTGCCGGCCAGTTCCCATGCGCGGAAGAATGGGGTCCAGTCGAAGGTCTCGACCAGATCGGCCAAGTCCCAGTCGCCGAACACATGCACGCCGGGATGGGCCGGGGCAGGTGCCTTCAGCGTCATGTCCGCTGCGAAGCCGTTTTCGCGAGCTTCGGCGAGGGAGAGGAGAGCGCTCTGCCCCTTGTTCGCGCGAGCAATGCGGACCTTTTCGTACTCGTCCGCCGTCGAACCGACGAACCCATCGCGCTGCGTGTCGGACAGGAGCTGCGAAGCGACGCCCACGGCGCGGCTGGCGTCGAGCACGTGGATGACCGGGCCTTCATAGGCCGGATCGATTTTCAGAGCTGTATGCACCTTGCTCGTCGTCGCGCCGCCGATCAGCAGCGGGATGGTCATCCCGGCGCGCTGCATTTCCTCGGACACGGTTACCATCTCGTCCAGCGAGGGGGTGATGAGGCCCGAGAGGCCGATGATGTCGGCATCGTTCTCGTTCGCAGCTTCGAGGATTGTCGACCAAGGCACCATGACGCCAAGGTCGATCACTTCATAGCCATTGCACTGCAGGACCACGCCGACGATGTTCTTGCCGATGTCGTGAACGTCGCCCTTCACGGTCGCCATGATGATGCGACCCTTGGCTTTGGCGCCCGGCTGCTTTTCCGCCTCGATATAAGGGATGAGGTGGGCGACCGCCTTCTTCATGACGCGCGCCGACTTCACCACTTGCGGCAGGAACATCTTGCCGCTGCCGAACAGGTCGCCGACGACGTTCATGCCGTCCATCAGCGGGCCTTCGATCACCTCGATGGGCCGCCCGCCGCGTTCGGAGGTGGCGGCGCGCATTTCCTCGGTATCGTCGACGATGTGGGCGTCGATGCCTTTGACCAGCGCGTGCTCCAGCCGCTTTTCGACGGGGTAGGAGCGCCATTCGGCGGCCTGCTTCTCCGCCTCGACCGAGACCCCCTTGTAGCTTTCGGCCAGTGCGATCAGGCGTTCCGTCGCATCCGGACGGCGCATCAGGATCACGTCTTCGCACGCATCGCGCAGTTTCGGCTCGATCTGGTCGTAAACGTCGAGCTGACCGGCGTTGACGATGGCCATGTCGAGCCCGACGGGGATCGCGTGATAGAGAAACACCGAGTGCATCGCGCGGCGCACCGTCTCGTTCCCGCGGAAGCTGAACGAGAGGTTCGACAGCCCACCCGAATAGTGCGCGTGGGGGCACAGTTCGCGCAGTTCCGTCACCGCCTCGATAAAGTCGAGCGCATAGCGGTCATGCTCTTCGATACCCGTCGCCACGGCAAAGACGTTGGGGTCGAAGATGATGTCCTCCGCCGGAAATCCGATGCCGGTCAGCAGATCGTAGGCCCGTTTGCAGATCTCGACCTTGCGCTGCTTGGTGTCGGCCTGACCCGTTTCGTCGAAAGCCATGACGACGACCGCCGCGCCGTATTCCATGCACTTGCGCGCATGTTCGAGGAACGGCTCTTCGCCTTCCTTCATCGAGATCGAGTTCACGATGGGCTTGCCCGACACACACTTCAGGCCCGCCTCGATCACCTCCCACTTGGAACTGTCAATCATCACCGGCACCCGCGCGATGTCCGGTTCGGCGGCGATCAGCTTCAGGAACGTGGTCATCGCCTCGACCGCGTCGAGCAGGCCTTCGTCCATGTTGACGTCGATGACCTGCGCGCCGTTCTCGACCTGCTGGCGCGCGACTTCGACTGCGGCGGGATAGTCGCCCGCCATGATCAGCTTTTTGAACCTGGCCGAGCCGGTAACATTGGTCCGCTCGCCGATATTGACGAAATTCGCCGATACCGGGCGCGATGAGGCGTTGAGGTTGTCCATCAGGCAGCCATGATAAAGGGTTCGAGGCCCGCCAGGCGGGTCTTTGTTTCAAGCGTCGGCAGCTTGCGCGGGGGCACGTCGGCCACAGCCTTCGCCATCGCGGCGATGTGCGCGGGGCTAGAGCCGCAGCAGCCGCCCAGCACGTTGACCTGTCCGGCAATCGCCCATTCGTGCACGAACCCCGCGGTCGTGTCGGGCATCTCGTCATACTCGCCCAGTTCGTTGGGCAGCCCAGCGTTGGGATAGATCATGATGTAGGTGTCGGCGATCTGGCTAAGCGATTTCACATGCGGGCGAAGCTGCGTCGCGCCGAATGAGCAGTTCAGGCCCACAGTCAGCGGCTTGGCATGACGCACTGCGTACCAGAACGCCTCTACCGTGTGGCCCGACAGGTTCCGGCCCGAAAGGTCGGTCAGCGTCATCGACAGCATGATCGGGACCTCGCGGCCCAGTACTTTCTCAAGCTGCTTTACGGCCATGATCCCTGCCTTGGCGTTCAGCGTGTCGAACACCGTCTCGATCAGGATGAAGTCGGAGCCGCCCTCTACCAGAGCAGCGGCCTGTTCGCGGTAGACTTCGGTCAGATAGTCGAAGTCGATCTCGCGATAACCGGGGTCGTTTACGTCGGGTGAAAGCGAAAGGGTTTTGTTGGTCGGCCCGATGGCCCCGGCAACGAAACGCGGCTTACCGTCTCTAGCGGTGAACTCGTCGGCTACCTTCCGGGCAAGCGCGGCGCTCTCGCGGTTGATCGCCGCGACCAGATGCTCTGCGCCATAGTCGGCCTGGCTGATCTTGTTGGCGCTGAACGTGTTTGTCTCGGCAATGTCGGCCCCGGCTTCGAAATAGGCGCGGTGGATCGATTCCGGCACGTCAGGGCGCGTCAGGGCGAGGATGTCGTTGTTGCCCTTTTGCTCGTGGCTGAGGCCCAGATCGCCTGCGTAATCGGCCTCGACCAGACCCTTCGTCTGGATCTGTGTGCCGAACGCGCCGTCGGTGATCAGGATGCGCTGTGCCGCAGCCGCCTCGAACGCGGCGCGGGCCTTGGAGGGTGCTAATGTCATCCCTTGTCTCCATTGGGGCGCAGGCCCAGCATGTGGCAAATCGCGTAGGACAGGTCCGCGCGATTGAGCGTGTAGAAATGGAAGTCGCGAACCCCGCCGGCATAGAGCGAACGGCAGAACTCTGCTGCGATCGTTGCAGCGACCAGCTTGCGCGCACCGGGGCGCTCGTCGAGCCCTTCGAAAAGACGGTCCATCCAGTCGGGGATGACCGCGCCGCACATCGCGGCGAACTTGCGGGTCTGCGCCACGTTCGACACCGGCAGGATACCCGGCACGACCGGCGCGGTGATCCCGGCTGCGGCCAGCTTGTCCTTGAAGTCGAAGAAGCACTCGGGCGCGAAAAAGAACTGCGTGATCGCCCGGTCGGCCCCGGCGTCGATCTTGCGCTTCAGGTTGTCGATGTCGGTTTGCGGACAGGTCGCCTCCGGGTGAGTCTCCGGATAGGCCGCGACGCTGATTTCGAACGGGGCGATCTCCTTCAGGCCTGCAACCAGTTCGGCGGCGCTGGCATAGCCTTCGGGGTGGGGCTCGAACTTGCCGCCCTCGGTCGTCGGGTCGCCGCGCAGCGCGACGATGTGGCGCACGCCTGCTTCCCAGTATTGCTCTGCCACGGCGCGGATTTCGGCTTTACTCGCCTCGACACAAGTCAGGTGCGCGGCGGCAGGCAAATGCGCCTCGCGAATGATCCGCTCGACCGTCGCGTGCGTCCGCTCACGCGTCGAACCGCCCGCGCCATACGTCACCGACACGAACGAGGGGTTCAGCGGGGCCAGCTTTTCGACCGCGTCCCACAGCTGTGTGTCCATCTTTTCCGTCTTGGGCGGAAAGAATTCGAAGCTGACTTTCACGTCGCCGGGAAGGTCGGCAAACAGGGGCGGCCCCGCGGGCGGGGCGGCGGCGGGCGTAGGGTCGGTCATCGTGTGGCTTTTCTTTTGTCGGTGTCGCGGCGAAGCGCGTGTAGCTGGCCCAGGCGCTTGCCCGTCCATATGCGAACCGTCAATTCCGCACCCGGCAGGGCGGCATCTTCGGTGGGGGTGAATCCGGCCTCTGTCAAAAGGTCGGCAATCTGGCTGTCGGCAAAGCCGAGGCGGGCGTGGGCATGATCGCGCCGCAGGTCTTCGCGGGTGTGCGCGGCAAAGTCGACGATGGCGATCCGCCCACCCGGCGCGGTGACACGGGCGGCCTCTGCCAGGGCGCGGTCAGGATCCTGCGCATAGTGCAGCACCTGATGGAACAGTACGGTGTCGAAGGTTTCGTCCGCGAAGGGAAGTTCAAGAAAGTCGCCCTGCAACAGGTTCAGTCGTGCGGGGGGCAGGTGCTGCAACCGGGCGCGGGCGATGCGCAACATCTCGGGGCTCTTGTCCAGTGCGGTGACATGTGCGGCGCTGGGCGCGTAGAGTTCGGCAATGCGCCCTGTGCCGGTCCCGATGTCGAGCAGGCGGCCCAGAGGCGCAGGGTCTTCATGCGCGTCGGCCACGCCCAACAGGCGGGTGAGTTCGGCCTCCACCGCACCGTCGGGCGTATGCAGGCTGCGCAGCGCGTCCCATTCGTCGGCATGGCGCGCGAACCAGCTTTCGGCGATTCCCTCGCGCGCGGCGCGGATCGCGGTCAGGCGGGCGCGGTCCGCCTCGCAAGTCGCGGCGAATTCTAAGTCTTCGGTCTCTGCCACGGCCAGCAGGTCGTCCGACAGCGCCGCCATCGTTCCACTGTCATGACTGACCGCGCGCAAGAAGACCCAGCTGCCCTCCTTGCGCTTTTCCACGAGTCCCGCCTCGGTCAGGATGCGGATGTGGCGGGATATGCGCGGCTGGCTCTGATCCAGCACATCGGCCAGTTCGCCCACCGCCAGTTCCATGCGCGCAAGCAGCCGCAGCAGCCGCAGCCGCGTAGGGTCGTCAAGCGCGCCGATAAGGGTGTGGACGGTCATTGCAAATAGCATATAAAGATTTCTTTATATGTTGGCAACGATTGCCGTGCGCGGATCGCTCGCCTAAAAGGACGCCACGATTTTGCCATTATGTCCCGAGGGAAACCGCACATGAAAAAGCTTGTTCTTGCCGCCGCCGTCACCTTCGCGCTTGCCGCCTGCGGTTCGACCGATGATGCCGACGCCCCGGCAGAGGCCGATACGGTCGAAATGCCCGCTGACGAAGTGATGGTGCAGCCCGGCATGGACGAAGACCCGACTATCGACGAATCGCTGGCCGACGAAACCGTCACGCCCACCGATGAGGAAACCGTCGCCCCGGCCGATGCCGCCGCCGACGATGCCGCCGATGCGGCCGCCGATCTCGAAGCCGCGATGGCCGAATGATCCGCGCCGCGTTCTGCGCCGCCGTCACGCTCGCCCTGGCGGGTTGCGGCGGCGCGGAGCCGGAGGCGCCGGCAGCGCCGACTGCCGAAGAGCTGCAGGTGCTGTCCGAAGCGGCGGAGATGCTGCCGGACGAGACACCTTCAGCCGAAGTTGCGGAAACCCCGGCGGACTAGTCCCAGCTTTTGACCGCGCCGCGTTTCGACTTTACGTCGCCGCGCGCTTTCTTGGCTTTCAACCGCTGCGTCTTGCCGACGCGGTTGACCCTGCTCTTCGCCCGTTTCTTGGGCTGAACGTAGGCCTGCGCCAGCAATTCTGCCAACCGGTCGCGCGCATCGGCGCGGTTCTGTTCCTGCGTTCGGAATCGGCGCGCGTCGATGATCAGGTCGCCGCTTGCCGCGACGCGCCCGCCTGCCAGCGCCTTCAGCCGATGAAACACCTGCGGCGGCAGGCCGAGGCGATAGATATTGACCCGCAGCTGCACCGCGGTCGCCACCTTGTTGACGTTCTGCCCGCCGGGGCCGGAGGCGGCGATGAACCGCTCTTCCGCCAGCCCATGCGCGCGGGCGATCGTCTCTTCTGCGGTCTCAGCCATCGCCTTCGCGTAGCGCAAAACCCAGTCGCGCGAAATCGGCGGGCAGCGGAGCGTGGGCCTCAATGGCTGGTTTGCCCTCGCGCTCGACCTTCAGCGAAAGCGCGTGAAGCATCGTGCGCGGTGCACCCTTACCGTTGCCATAAACCGGATCGCCCAGCAACGGTGCGCCAAGACCTGCCAACGCGTGAATGCGGATCTGATGCGTCCGCCCGGTTTCGGGCCGGAACTCGATCAGCGTCTGCCCGTCCTGCTCGGCCAATTTGCGCCAGCGGGTCAGCGAAGGCTTGCCCTTGCGCGCCGCGATCATGCGCCAGCCTGCTTCCTTGGTGCTCACCTTTGACAGCGACAGCGCGATCTCGCCTTCGTCCTCGGCAACCGTGCCAGCAAGAATGCCCACATAGACTTTCTCGACCTGTCGCTCCTCGAACGCCTTGGCAAATCGCTTCAGCGCCTTCGGATTGCGGGCCATCAGCAGACAGCCAGATGTATCGGTGTCGAGCCGGTGCACGGCAGTGGGCGGGCGTTGAAACCCGAGTTTCAGGCTCTCCAGATAGTTCGCAAGGCTGGTGCCGCCGTTGCGCGGCGGGTCGATGGGCAGGCCGGCGGGCTTGTCGATGACGATCGCCTCGCCATCCTCGTAAACGATGGGCAGCAGGCTCATAATGCAGCAACTCCGGCTTCGATGCGGTTCATGGCTTCGGTCAATTGTGCCTCGCTGGCGGCGAAGCTGATGCGAAAGCCGTACAGGTCGCAGTACCTGCCGCCAAAGGCTGAGGCGGCAACGACCGCGACGCCATGTTCCAGCAGGTGCAGCGCCAGCGAGCCATCGTCGGCCAGATTACCGCCGATCAGTGGCGCGGCATCGATGAAACAATAGAACGCGCCCTGCGGCACCGGAGTCGAGAGACCGGGGATCGCGTTGACCCGCCCGACAACCAGATCGCGGCGCCTGCGGAACGTCTTGCGCCAGTCGGCCAGAAATTCCTGCGGGCCTTCAAAGGCGGCGACGGCTCCGGCCTGACTGATCGAACAGGGATTGCCGCTCGAATGCGATTGCAGCTTTTCCATCGCCCGGATCAGCCATGTCGGGCCGGTGGCGACGCCGATACGCAGGCCGGTCATCGCGTGGCTTTTCGAAACGCCCGATACGGTCAGCACGCGGTCCGCGAGGTCGGGGCGTAGTGCGGCCAGCGTGGCATGCGGCGCGCCGGTGTAAGTCAGCGGGGCGTATATGTCGTCGCTCATCACCAGAACGCGCGGGTGGCGGTCAAGCACTTCGGCCACGGCAAGCAGATCCTCTGCGGTGAACCCCGCACCGGTCGGATTGCCGGGGCTGTTGAGCAGAAGCCAGCGCGTCTGCGATGTGATCGCCGCCTCCAGCGCGTCGGCGGAAAAGCGAAAGCCGTCTTCGGGCCGCGTCGGCAGTGGCACGACCGTACCGCCAGCAAAGCGCACGATTTCGGGATAGCTTACCCACCATGGTGCGGGGATTACGACCTCATCGCCGGGATTTATCGTGGCCAGCAACGCGTGAAAGATCGCCTGCTTGCCGCCGGCGCTGATCGTGACATCGGCGGGCGATGCCGCGATGCCGAGGTCGCGCTCGAAATGCAGCGCGGCCGCCCGCTTCATCGCGCTGGTCCCGCCGACGGGGGTGTACTTGGTCTGCCCTGCGTCCAGCGCCGCCTTCATCGCCTCGACCACGTGGGGCGGGGTCGCAAAGTCCGGTTCGCCCACCGACAGCGAGATGATGTCGCGGCCTTCCTCGCGCAGCTGGGTCGCGCGGTCGGTCATCGCGGTCGTTTGCGAAGGCGCAATCCGGCCCATAGCGGCGGAAAGAGCGGGTTCGGTCATGCTGCTGCTTAATCCTGTGCGATCAACCGGGCCGGCATCAGCCCGCGCAGCGCATTGCCGATGACGAAGCCGTCCGCAAGGTCGGAAACGGTCAGGTCGGCTTCTTCCGCGCGGCCTTCATCGATCAGCCAAGCCCGCATCACGCCCGGCAAGAGCCCGCGCGACAGCGGCGGGGTCAGCAATTTGCCGCCGCGTTCGACGAACAGGTTGGTGAAGCTACCCTCGGTCAGGATGCCGTCATCGCGCACGAACACGACTTCACGCGCGCCCAGAGCTTCGGCTTCGACCCGCGCGTTGTCATAAAAATCACGGTCGGTTGTCTTGTATCGCAATCGCCAATCCTGCGGGTCGACCGGCAGGGGCAAGACCGCGACCGGCACCGGATCGGGCATCGCATCGGGCATTTTGTGCCCTTCGATCTCCCAAGTCCCATCGGTCGCGACCAGCACGCGAAGCCGCTTCGGATCGCGGTTCAGAAAGCAGAACGCCTGAATGTCGTTGCGCAGCGCATGACGATCCAGCGAATGGCCCAGCGCGATGGTGCTTTCCTTCAGGCGCGCGAGATGGAATTCGATCAACGGCACCCCGATGGCCGGATCGAACCGCATCGTTTCAATCAGCTTCGGCTGCGCTGTCGCCCCCGACACGAAGCCCCCCTTGATCAGGCATTCCGCCCATTCGTCGTCCGCATCGGAGTCTGCCACAAGGCCAGATCCGACACCCATCCGCACGCCCCCCGCGCAAGACCCTTCCAGCGTAAGTGTGCGGATTGCCACATTAAATGCGCTATCGCCATCGGGGTCAACCCGCCCGATCGCGCCGCAATAGGCACCGCGCGGGGCAGTCTCTATCGCGTCGATCAATTCCATCGCGCGAATTTTCGGCGCGCCGGTGATCGAACCGCAGGGGAAAATCGCGCGCAGCAGGTCGATCGCGCCATACCCGTCGCGCAGGCGGGCGCGGACGGAGGAAGTCATCTGGTGGACCGTAGGATAGCTCTCTACCGCGAAGGCATCGCGCACGATCACGCTGCCCGGTTCGGCAAGGCGCGATACGTCGTTGCGCATCAGGTCGGTGATCATCAGGTTCTCGGCCCGGTCCTTGGTGCTGTCGGCAAGGCCGCGGGCCAGCGCGGCATCTTTGGCCGGATCGGCCGCGCGGGGGCGGGTGCCCTTCATCGGCTTCAACGTCACGTTATCGCCGCGTAGCGCGAAGAACAGCTCGGGCGAGAGCGAGAGCAGGTGCCGTTCGCCATCGAAAACCAGAGCGCCATAGCCTGCCGCCGCCCGTTTGCGCAGCGCCGCGTGGATCGCCAGCGGATCGCCCGCCCAACGGCCTGTCAGCGGGAAGGTCAGGTTCGCCTGATAGATATCGCCCGCGAGGATTGCGTCGGCGATGGTGTCGAACGCCTGCCCATAGGCTTCGCGGTCGACCGCCGGGTGCAGCGGCGAAAGATAGGCCGGGCCGGGTGTAGCGTTGGTCTCGGCTACAAACCAATCCGCTACGGTATCCGGCAAGACGCTTTCGTATCCGTCGAACGCTGCTAGCCAGACTAGCGGGCTGTCCAGCGTCTTTGCGGCCAAGAGCGGTGCATGCCGAGGCTCCAGCGCCAACCCCGCCTCATAGGTGAGATATCCGGCAATATGCGCGCCGCCCTTGCGCGCTTCCTCGGCAGCGGCCAGCGCGCCCGCAACCGCATCGCCGCTATGCGCCGCGAATACGGCGACGGGATCGCGATAGACCCGCATCGGTGCCGCTTCGCCACCCGCGGGATCGCGCGCATCGTCCAGCAGGATAAAGGGTTTGCGCATGGTCGGCGCCTTCCATGACGAAGCGGCCCTCACGCCGCAAGGCCTGTTACGATTAGCGCGCTTGACCGTCCCCGACCGCTTGCGCCATCCCCTTGGCCGAAGCGGGGTTGCAAAAGGACGCGAGGGCGCATGACGGACACGATCTTCCTGGGGCTGGCAAACAATGGCGAGCGGCAGGGTTTGCACCTATCGCGCGCCAATCGACACGGCCTGATCGCGGGCGCGACCGGCACGGGCAAGACGGTGACACTGCAGGGCCTTGCCGAAAGCTTTTCCGCCAGCGGGGTCCCGGTATTCGTCGCTGATGTGAAGGGGGACCTTTCGGGCATCTCCATGCCCGGATCGCCCACCTTCAAGCACGCCGATAAGCTGGAGGGACGGGCCAGGGAACTTGGCATGACCGACTATGCCTATTCCGACAATCCGGCGATTTTCTGGGACCTTTACGGAGAGCAGGGACACCCGATCCGCACGACGGTTTCGGAAATGGGCCCGTTGCTGCTGTCACGCCTGATGGATTTGAACGAGACACAGGAAGGCGTGCTGAACATCGCGTTCCACTATGCAGATGAGCAGGGGCTGCTGCTGCTCGACCTCGACGATTTGCAGGCGATGCTGGCGCATACGGCGGAGAACGCCAAGGACCTGAGCGCGCGGTACGGCAATGTGACCAAGCCTAGCGTTGGCGCGATTCAACGCTCGCTGCTGTCGTTGCGGTCACAGGGTGGGGACCGGTTCTTCGGCGAACCCGCGCTGGAGATCGACGATTTTCTCGGCGTCGACGATCAGGGGCGCGGCTACATAAACGTGCTCGCCGCCGACAAGCTGATGCGAAGCCCAAAGCTTTATGCGACGTTCCTGCTCTGGCTGCTGTCCGAATTGTTCGAAAGCCTGCCAGAGGTGGGCGACCCGGACAAGCCGAAGCTGGTGTTCTTCTTTGACGAGGCGCACCTGCTGTTCGACGACGCGCCGCGCGCGCTGGAGGAAAAGATCGAGCAGGTCGTCCGCCTGATCCGGTCGAAGGGCGTGGGCGTATTCTTTGTCACGCAGAACCCGATCGACATTCCCGAGGAAGTTGCAGGCCAACTGGGCAATCGGGTGCAGCACGCACTTCGCGCCTTCACGCCGCGCGATCAGAAGGCAATCAAGGCGGCGGCGGATACGTTTCGCATCAATCCCGACCTAAACGTGGCAGAAGCGATTACGGAATTGAAGACGGGTGAGGCGCTGGTCTCGACCCTGATGGAAGACGGTGCACCATCGGTGGTACAGCGGACGCTGATCAAGCCGCCACGCAGTCGGCTGGGCCCGGTGAGTGCCAAGGAACGCGCGATCATCCGCTCGGTCAGCCCGGTTGAGGGCAAATACGACACGACCGTCGACCGCGAGAGTGCGGAGGAAGTGCTGGCGCAAAAGGCGGCGGATGCTGCGGCGACGGCGGCGGAAGTTGCTGAGAAAGGCCGCGAGGAAGTCGGCAAGCGCGAGCGGAAATCGACCAGCCTGTGGGGCATTGATGTCGGCAAGGCGGGTAAGAGCGCAATCAAGGCGGCGGCCGGCTCTGCCCTGTCGATCGGTGTGGCTGCGGCGCTGGGCAAGAAGTCGGGCGCCGATCCGTTGAGGACCGGCCTGAACGCGTTTGTTCGCAATATCCTCGGCGGGTTGATGCGGTAATTTCTTGTTTTGAGCCCCTCAAACGCCGGGCGCGGGCCATCCGGCCCGCTTGGCTTCCTCGCATAAGCTCGGGCGGCCGTTCGGCCTTGCGGGAGTCGCTGCGCGCCCCGAGCGCTGACCAGCCAATGTCAGGACAATGGCAGCCTGATCTCCGCCACCAACCCACCATCGGGCCGATTTCGCAGCGCCAGAACCCCTCCGTGCTGCTCGGCAATGGCGCGGGCCAGCGTCAGCCCGATCCCCGCGCCGCCGGTGCCGCGATTGCGGCTGGGGTCGCCGCGCTCGAACGGCTCCATCATCCGTGAGATTTCATCCTCGGGAATGCCGGGGCCCTCGTCGGCCACGCGGATCACGGCATGGCCGTTCTCCTTCGCCACCGTCACGCACGCACCGCCCGCATAGCGGATCGCGTTGGAGGCAAGGTTGCGGATCGCGCGGCGCAGCCATGTCGCGCGTACGGGTAGCACTACCCGCTGCGTATCGCCCAGTTCGATCGGCTCGCCCATGTCCTCGAACTCCTCGATGACAGAGGCGGTCAGCGCGGACAGTTCGGTCGGCTCCACCGGGTCGGACGGGCGGCCCACGCGGGCCAGCGACAGGATATCGTCCAGCGTACGAGTGAGGTCCTCGATCGTGCCCGCCATCTTCGCGCGCTCTTCCTCGTCCTCTACCGATTCGATCCGCACGCGCAGCGCGGCCAGCGGGGTTTTCAGGTCGTGCCCGATTGCGCCAAGCATCACGTTCTTCTCGTTCAGCAGCGCGCCGATCCGCGCTTCCATCGCGTTGTGCGCAGCGATCAGGCTGCGTGTATCGACCGGCCCCTGCGGCTCCACCCGGCCATCGGGTTCCAGCGTAGGGTTGGCCGAAAACGCCTCGACCCGCGCGGTAAGAGCCTTCAATGGCTTGGTGATCCGGCGCAGAATCACGGCAATCGCGCCCATCAGCACGATGTAGATCAGCACCGTCTGCATCAGCAGCGTGCGCAGGAAATGCGGATCGCGCGGCGCGCGCATGGCGCGGGCGATCTGCCAGGTATCATCGCCTTCCAGCCTGCTGGCTGCGATCACGACGCGCATTTTCCTTGCCCGGCGCACGCCGCGCACGTCTTCCATGTTCACATTCGGGGGCAGGAACCGACGCATCAGCTCTCCGTCGAGCTTGCGTTCGAAAACCTGCAACTCCGCTACGTCCCGCCCCTGGTCGCTCAGCAGGGCGCGAAGCTTTTGCTCCATCGCCTCGTTCCGGTAATCGTTCTTGCGCAGGGGGCTGTCTTCGGCACTGATCAATCGTGCGAGGCGCGGTTTGCGACCGCCGGGACGGCGCAGTTCGCGCCCGTTGCCATTGCGCAGGATGCCTCCGCCGATCAGGCGAAAGGCCAGCGCGTGGACGATGGCGTTGCTCTCACGCTCCGTCTGCGCGCGCCATGCAAGGCCCGCGCCGATGCCCTGCGCGACCAGCAGGGCCAGCGCGACAGCCAGCAACATCTGGCCCTGAAGGGATCGGGGGAGGAACCGCCTCATGCCACCACGGGATCGGCCCGCGACACGTCGGCGGCCAGCATATAGCCGCCGCCGCGCACGGTCAGGATCAGGCGCGGATCGGTGCGATCTTCCTCCACCTTGCGGCGAAGGCGGCTGATTGCGTTGTCGACGCTGCGGTCGAACAAGTGCGCTTCACGCCCCTGCACCATGTCGAGCAGGCGGTCGCGGTCCAGCACTTGTCGCGGATGGTCCAGAAACGCGCGTAGCAGGCGATATTCGGCGGACGAAATCGCGACGACCGCGCCTTCGGGATCGGTCAGGCGGCGCTTCAGCGGATCAAGCCGCCAGTTCTCGAACACATAATCCTGCTCAATCGTTGGCGCGGCTTCGGCGCGGGTGGCGCGGCGCAGGACGGAGCGGATGCGCGCGACCAGTTCACGCGGCTCGAAGGGTTTCACGACATAGTCGTCGGCCCCGATTTCCAGCCCGACGATGCGGTCCGTCGCCTCGCCCCGCGCGGTTAGCAGGATCACCGGGGTCTTTTGCGTTTCGACAAGATGACGGCACAGCGACAGCCCATCCTCACCCGGCATCATGATGTCGAGCAGGACGAGGTCGGCCGGTTGTTCGCGCAGCATGGTGCGCGCCGCGGCGGCGGAATCGGCCTGCCGGACGGCAAGGCCCTGCTTTTCAAGGTAAGCGCCCAGCGGTTCGCGCAGGTCTTTCTCGTCATCGACGAGGAGGATACGATCGGGGGCCTGCTGGTCGTTCATCGGTCTCTCGGCTTCTGTAACGGATCGGGGCGCCCCTGCACACCGTGCCGAAGCGCCCCGCTCTTGTCGTCTGGTATCAGGCGGCTCAGTCGGCCTGGCGCGCCTCGCGGCGTTCCTGCCACTTGGCCTTCATCGCCTCGCGGGCCGCCTTGCGTTCCTCGACAGTAACGGTGCCATTGCCGTCCGCGTCCATCTTGGCGAAGTGGCTGGCCACGCCCGCATCGAATTCGGCGCGGGTGATGACTCCATCGTTATTGGTATCGGCCATCTTGCCCATCATGCGCATGCCGTGATGGCCGCCGCGCTTGCCGTGATGGCCACGCATGCCGTCGCCGTCACCGCGTTTGCCGCGCATTTCGTGATGCGCCGCAAATTCGGCTTCGCTGATCGAACCGTCGCCATCGGTGTCGAGCTTGGCAAAACGCTGCGCCTTGCGGGCGTCGCGGTCGGCCTGATCGAGCTGGCCATCGCCGTTTACGTCCATCTTGGCGAACATCTCGCCCGACTTGGTCTGCGCATCGGCCAGCGACATCGGACCTGCGTCCTTCATCATGCCGGGCGCGGCATAAGCCACGGTGCCCAGCGCAAGCGTTGCGACACCGGCGGCAATCATCGTCTTCTTGATCATCTCTCGTCCTCTCGATTCGGTCGGCCGCGATCCAGATGCGGCCAGAAAAATGGGTGAAGTCGCGATGACGACGGCGCGGGCTTTGGGGGAGGGGACATCAGGGAGAACCCGGGTCATCGCCCTCACGACTTCTGTCACCCCTTCTACGCCCGGCCTGTCGCAGCATTATCCCCGATATCGAGAGATTTGTCGTAGTTTGTATCAGTGGCAAAACACCGTTCACTTACCCGACAGGCTTCACCCCTCCAGCGGCGCACACTGAGCCTCTACCCACGCCAGCGCCGGGCCGGACAGGCGCGGGCTGACGACCGAGAGGACCTTGGCGTGATAGCTGTCGATCCAGTTGCGCTCCGCCCGGCTGAGCAGCGATACGTCGATCAGGTCGCGGTCGATGGGCGCGAAGGTCAATGTCTCGAAACCCATCATGTCCTGCTCTGCGCCCTCGATCTTGCGCGGTTCGACCAGCACGAGGTTCTCGATACGGATGCCGTACTCGCCGGTCTTGTAATAGCCGGGCTCGTTCGACAGGATCATGCCGGGCAACAGCGCCTGTTCCTTGGTCCCGCGGCTCTTGCCGATATTCTGCGGCCCTTCGTGGACCGAGAGGTAGCTGCCGACGCCGTGGCCTGTGCCGTGCGCGAAATCGACACCCGCCTGCCACAGGAACTGCCGCGCCAGCGTATCGAGCTGGCTGCCGACGGTGCCCTTCGGGAACACCGCCATGGCCAGCGCGATGTGGCCTTTCAGCACGCGGGTAAAGCGGTCCTTCACTTCGGCGGGCGCTGCGTCCGGCCCGACCCAGACTGTGCGGGTGACGTCGGTGGTGCCGTCGCGATACTGGCCGCCGGAATCGACGAGGTAGACGCTGTTGGGTTCAAGCGTGCGGTTGGTATCCTCGCTCACCCGGTAATGGACAATTGCCCCATTCGGCCCCGCGCCGCTGATCGTGTCGAACGACAGGTCGGTCAGGCGGTCGCTTTCGCGCCGCAACGCTTCGAGACGATCGGATGCGGAGAGTTCGTCGATCTCGCCCGACGGACCTTCGCGGTCGATCCAGCTGAGGAACTTCGTCAGTGCGACCCCGTCGCGGGCCTGCGCGGCACGGTGGCCGTCCTGCTCGGCAGCCGTCTTGATCGCCTTGGGCAGGACGACCGGATCACGCTCTTCCTTGATGGTCGCGCCTGCGTCGTCCAGCGCCTTGAAGATCGCCGCGACGGCGCGTTCGGGGTCGACGGCCACGGTCTTGCCGTGCATCGCGGCCAGCGCGGCCTCGAACTCGGCACGGTCGCTGACTTGCACTTCGTTGCCGAGATGCGCGGCGAGGTCGGGCGTAACCTTACCCGGATCGATGAACAGCTCCGCCGTCCCGTCGGCGCGGACCACCGCGAAAGACAGCGCGACCGGCGTGCGCGACACGTCGGACCCGCGCACGTTGAACAGCCAAGCGATGGAATCGAGCGCAGTGATGACGGTCGCGTCATAGCCATTAGCGGTCAGCCACTCGCCAATCTCGGCGCGCTTGTCGGCGCTGGACCGGCCCGCCAGCGCATTGTCGTGCGGCACCGCCGGAGCGGGGCTGGGTTCGGGGCGATCCTGCCACACGTCGTCGACCGGGTTGCTGTCGAGCGCGATCAGCGCCGCGCCACGCTTGGCCAGCGCCTTTTCGACCCCCTTGGCCCAGCCGCGCGAATGGAGCCATGGGTCGAACCCGATGCGCGCATCCTTCGCCGCGTTTTCGCCCAGCCATTGGGCCGGGCTGGTTTCGGGCACGCTCTGGTATTCCCACAGTTTGCCGTCGACCTGATCGCGCACCTGCAAGGTATAGCGGCCGTCGACGAAGATCGCGGCCCCCTTACCATTGGAGGTGTCCGCCAGAACCACCGCCGTACCCGCCGATCCGCCGAACCCGGTCAGCCACGCTAGGCGCTGCGCATATTCGCCGACGTATTCGCTCATATGCTCGTCGCTGATCGGGATGACGAAACCGTCGAGGTCTCGGCGCTTCAGTTCCTCTCGCAAGGCGTGGAGGCGGGCTTCGTGGGTTTGCATCAACATTGCGTCGGTTCGCTTTCAAATCGGGGCGGGACCTTTCGCCAGCGCCTTGCGGCACCGTGCGCGCGTCCATAGATGCAGCGTAACATAGAGCGCATGACGCGCCCTTTCCAGCCGACCTTCGACGAAAGGCCTTTCCTTTGAGCGATACCGCAACCGCCCTGTCCGGACCGCCCCGCGCCGTGAAAAAGCCGCACAGCTTCACGCACCACCACATTACCGTGGAGGATCCGTACAACTGGCTGCGCGATCCGGGCTATCCGCGCGTGACGGACGAGGAGATCCTGACCCACCTGAAGGCCGAAAATGCGTGGTTCGAAACGCGCATGGCCCCGCACGAAGGCCTGATCGAAACGCTGTTCAAGGAGATGCGGGCGCGCATCAAGGAAGACGACGGATCGGTCCCGCAAAAGGACGGCGACTGGTACTATTGGGTCGAATATCAGGAAGGCGCGCAATACAAGCAATGGTGGCGCAAGCCCGCCGCCGGTGGCCGCGACGGGACCGAGGGCAAGGTCGTCATCCTCGACGAAGCCGCACTGGCTGAGGGCCACGAATATTTCCGGCTGGGCGCATTCTCGGTCAGCATGGACGGTACGAAGCTGGCCTATGCCATCGATACCGACGGGTCGGAGCGATTCAATGCGCGGATCAAGGACCTGACCACCGGCGAGCTGCTGGAAGACACGATCCCCGGCACGCTGGGTTCGCTGGTCTGGGTCGCGGGCGATAGCGGGATCGTCTACTCGCTTGCCAACGAGAACTGGCGCACCGACAATGCGCGGCTGCACCGGATCGGCACGCCAATTGCGGACGATGTCGAACTGTTCCACGAGGATGACGAAGGATTTCGCGTCGGGTCCGGCCTTTCAGCCGATGAAAAATGGCTGGTCATCGGCAGTTCGGATCACGAGACGAGCGAGGTTCGCCTCGTCCCCGCCGCCGATCCGACCGCAGCGCCGATCCTCGTGCGCGAGCGCAAGGCGGGCGTGGAATACGACGTCGATGTGGCGGGCGACACCGTCTGGGTCCACACCAACGACGATCACGAGAATTTCCGGCTGGCCAAAGCCCCGCTGGCGGCCCCCGGCGCTTGGGAAACCGTGCTGGAAGGCAGCGATGATTTCTACCTGACCGGCTTCGACCTGTTCCGCGACTTCTTCGTCACAGAGGGTCGTCTGGCGGGGCTCGATCAGGTGCAGGTGCGCCGTTACGACAATCCGACCGTGGCCGAGCCGGTTGAATTCCCCGAAGCCAGCTATAGCGCCGGTATGGCCGACAACCCGGAATTCGATACGCAGGTCCTGCGGCTGTCGTACAACTCGATGATCACACCGGGCACGGTCTACGAATACGATCCGGCCAGGCGCGAACTGACCGTGCTGAAGGTGCAGGAAATCCCCTCGGGCTACGATGCCTCGCAATACCGGACAGAGCGGGTGACGATTACCGCGCGTGACGGGACAGAGGTGCCGGTTTCGCTGATGATGCGGGCCGATACCCCGCTGGACGGAACCGCGCCGCTGCACCTCTATGGCTATGGTGCATACGGCCACGCGATCTCGCCCTATTTCTCGACCGGGCGGCTCAGCCTTGTCGATCGCGGTTTCATCTTTGCCATCGCGCATATTCGCGGCGGCGACGATCTGGGGCGGCGTTGGTACAAGGATGGCAAGCTGACCAAGCGGACCAACACGTTCAATGATTTCGTCGATGTAGCCAAGGGCCTGATTGCCAAGGGCTATTCGTCGAAAGGCCGCGTCACCGCGTCGGGCGGTTCGGCGGGTGGTGAGCTGATGGGCGCTATCGTCAATTCCGACCCCGACATCTGGGGTGCGGTGGTGGCGCAGGTGCCGTTCGTCGATGTTTTGAACACGATGCTCGATGCCTCGCTGCCGCTAACTCCTGGCGAATGGCCGGAATGGGGCAATCCCATCGAGGACCCCGCCGCGTTCGACCTGATCCGAAGCTATAGTCCCTACGATCAGGTCAAGGCTCAGGCCTATCCGCCAATGCTGGTAACGGGCGGCCTCAACGATCCGCGCGTGACCTATTGGGAACCGGCAAAGTGGGTGGCTCGTCTGAGAGAAATGAAGACCGACGAAAACGAGTTGCTGATGAAGATGAACATGGGCGCGGGCCACGGCGGCAAGTCGGGCCGGTTCGACAGCTTGCGCGAAATTGCCGAGGAATACGCCTTCGTCCTCTGGCAGACCGGAACGGCCTCCGCTTGAAACGCCTGATTGTCCTGCTGATCGTGGCCGCTGCCGTCGCCGGCGGATGGTTTGTGGGGTCGCGGTTTTACGCACTCTACGACCTGCGAGAGGCGGCGCGGTCGGGCGATGTCGCGCGGCTGGAAGGGCGGGTCGATTTCCCGGCTTTTCGCGACTCGCTGAAGGCCGAAGTCGGCGGCGCGATCGAGCGCGAACGGATGGGCAGCAGCGATCTCGGCACCCGGCTGGCCAAGGCCGGGGCGGGGCTGGCCATTGACGGCCTCGTCACGCCCGAAGCCGTCGCCACGCTCGTGCGGAGCGGGCAGGCGGCGGGCGTAACCGTCGCGCGGCGAGAGGATGCGACCGAGCCAGTCGAATGGCACATCGAAGGAGACGGCCTCCACGCATTTAGGCTGGTGACATCGGATAGCGATGGCGCGCTGATATTCCGGCGCGACGGGCTGGGCTGGAAATTGGCGGGAATCGATCTCGATGGGATCTGATCCGGATCGCCGTTTTCGCATGACGTTCACTGCCGGGGCGGAGCACATCGATTTCATGGGCCACGTCAACAACGCGGTCTGGCTGCAATGGGCGCAGGATATCGCCACCGCGCATTGGGAGGCGGTGGCCGATCCCGCCCATGTCGAGGCATACCTGTGGGTCGTGACCCGGCACGAGATCGACTATCGCGGCAATATTGCCGAGGGCGAGAGTGTGATCGGCGCAACCCGGATCGAACAGCCGCCGACGGGCGCCCGGTTCGAACGGTTGATCGATTTCATGCGTGCTGAAGGCGGCAAGCCGCTGGTCTCGGTTCGCTCAACCTGGGCGATGATCGCGCGTGATACGGGTCGCCTCCAACGCGTGCCACAGGATGTGGCGAAACGTTTTCTGCCTGCCGAATAGGCGTTCAGGGCCGGACGGCCTGACGCCGATCCTGCACGCGGCGCTCGCGGGCGGGGGCGTCGAAAACCTGGATACGCTCTGAAATCAGGCGGTTCCGTCCGCTGTATTTCGCCTCGTACAACAAGCGATCGGCGTGGCTGTAGAGCTGGCGCATGGTCGATGCCCCGCCCGGCGGGCTTTCGATCAGGCCCATGCTGGCCGTAATCGGTCCGTCGATCCCATCAACCTCGTTGGCGATGCGGATCGTGATGGCGCGGCGCATCTGTTCCGCCCGCTGCTGAATGTGCGATCCGCGCAGCATGACGACAAATTCCTCTCCGCCCATGCGGAAGGCGATGCCATCCCGGTCAGAGGCGAGAACGGCGGCGACTTCCTGCAACACGCGGTCGCCGGTCGTGTGACCGAACTGGTCGTTGACCATCTTGAAGTGATCGAGATCGACGACGGCCAGCGCGTGGAACCCGTCGGACCGCAATTCGACAAAGCGCTGCTCGAACGCGCGGCGGTTGAAGATGCCGGTCAGCGGATCGAGGTCGATCAGGTTGGTCAGCGCGTCCAGACGCGCGCTCTCCCGCTCTTTTTCCTGCCGGATCGAATCGACGTTGCTGACCATCGCCATCGTGCCGAAGGTCGCGGTCAGCATGGTGCCCCCGAACAGCAGGAAATCGATCCAGTCGCTGCCCACGGCCAGCCCGGTCGCGCGCGACGCATTGGCAACATAGACCAGCGCCATGGATCCCCACATCGCCATGTGGAAACGCGCGCGGGTGCATCCGTTACCCAGCGCCTCTGCACAAGCGGCAGCCGCGCCGATGAAAAGCAGGACGGGCAGGACCAACAGGACAACCGGACCCAGCGGGCGCAACGGTTCCAGCGGCAGGCACAACAGGGTGACGATCGTGAACGTCGCAATCGCGCCGCCCTGCAAAAGCTTGCGCCGGTTCTCACCCAGTTCGGCATCGGTCATGTGGTGGGTCAACAATCCGGCCCCGATACAGGCGGGGGCAAACAGGGCCAGAGTAGAAAGCCAGACGATCGTCCCCAACCGCAGGTCCAGCACGAAATGGATCATCCCGCTGGCAGTCAGCGTCAGCAACAGCAGGCTGCCCAGCGTGGCCGTCATCCACAGGGCCGCGCGCTGGCGCATCAGGCTATAGGCGGCCACATGGTGGAAAAGCGACACAAGGATCATCCCGATCACCACCGCGACAGCCAGCATGCCTTCGTGGCTCCACCCCAGCGAATCGGCGTCGCCATGCTGGTCCTGCAACCATGCCCGGGTGCTGAGCCGGGCGGTCCAGGGCTTTTCTATCGCGACGACCAGCCCTGTCGCACCTGCAAGGTCGGGCAGAGGCAGTGCGAATTTGGGGCCGTTGGCATAAATATCGACGTCGGCCATGCGATAGGACCGCGACCGGACCGGACCATCCGGCCCCATCGCGATCAGAGTCATCGTCTGGAACCGGCCGATGTCGGTCACGAAATGCGTCACCTGCATCCCGGCGATGTCGGTCGGGGTAAAGAACAGCCACGCCACCGGAGGCGAATCGGCGAAATCGGTATTGTCGCAGACCCATTCGTTGGTGGGGGGAAGCTCTGGGTGATCGGGCCCCGCGTTCAACACGGTAGAAGCATGGCAACTGGCGCGCACAACTTCACCCGCCCGCGCAGAGCCGGGCCAGGCCGCCACCGCAATCAGCGCAAGCGACACCAGTAAAGAGCGAATCCCACCAACCATTGCGATCAGATTGGCACCGATCGCTTGCATTCTGGTTAACCGGAGGAAAACACCCCTCCGATACGGATCAGTCGGCCAGTACGGCCTCTACCGGTGTGTGGTCATAGCCCAGTTCCTGCGCCACCGCCCCAAACGTGACCTTGCCCGCGTGAACGTTCAGACCGGCGGCCAGATCGGCATTGGCGCGCAGGGCGGCTTTCCAGCCCATGTCGGCAATCGACAGGGCATGGGGCAACGTTACGTTGTTCAGCGCATAAGTGCTGGTCCGCGCGACCGCGCCCGGCATATTGGCCACGCAGTAATGCACGATGCCATCGACCACATAGGTTGGATCGGCATGGGTCGTGGCATGGCTGGTTTCGAAACACCCGCCCTGATCGATGGCAACGTCGACCAGCACCGCGCCCTTTTTCATCGAGCTCAGCATGTCGCGGCTGACCAGCTTTGGCGCGGCGGCACCGGGGATCAGGACCGCGCCGATCACAAGGTCGGCCTCGCAAACGGCTTCGGCAAGGTTGGCCTTGTTCGAGAAGCGGGTCTTGGCGCGGCTTTCGAAATACATGCCCAGCCGTTCCAGCTGTTCGGGGCTACGGTCGAGGATAGTGACATCGGCGCCAAGGCCCACCGCCATCTGCGCCGCGTTCCAGCCGACCACGCCGCCGCCGATCACGGTCACTTTGCCCGGCATCACGCCCGGTACGCCGCCCAAAAGCACGCCGCGCCCGCCATGCGCCTTTTCCAGCGCGGTTGCCCCGGCCTGAATGCTCATCCGGCCCGCGACCTGGCTCATCGGTTTCAGCAGGGGCAAAGTGCCGCCGGGTCCGGTGACGGTTTCATAGGCGATGCCGGTGACACCCGATTTCACAAGGTCTGCGGTCTGGTCGGGATCGGGTGCGAGGTGGAGGTAGGTGTAGAGCACCTGCCCCTCGCGCAGCTTGGCGCGTTCTCGTGCCTGCGGTTCCTTGACCTTCACCACCATCTCGCACTCGGCAAAGATCGGGTCCGGCCCGTCGACGATTTTCGCCCCGGCCTCGACATAGTCGGTATCCTTGGCATCGATGCCAAGGCCTGCGCCGCTTTCGATCCAGACCTCGTGCCCGTGCGCGATCAATTCGTGTACGCTTTCGGGTGTCAGGCCGACGCGATATTCGTGGTTCTTGATTTCGCGGGGGCAGCCGATGCGCATTTTCGGTTTCCTGGCAATGAGAGGGGCCATCGTTCAGCCGCTCGTTACATTCGCAACCGGTTTGTGGCAATGCTAACGATCTGCGAAGTGCGTATCACTGCGTCGCGTTCCCGATCGAACCGGGTATTCCTTCAGGCCAGCGCGTTGCGCAGATCGGCGGGCGAGATCGGTTTGATCAGCACCCGGTGCGGGTTGTTCGATGCGATCCGGTCCATCGATTTCGGCTCGTTCGATCCGGAAATGAAGACGATCTTCATCATCGGCAGCGTCGCCTGCACCGTTTCGGCGACGTCCACCCCATCGCGCGCGCCGCCAAGGCGCAGGTCCATCAACACGTAATCCGGTTCGCGGTCGAGGATGACGGCTTCGGCATCTTGCGCATCGTGCGCGGTGCCCACCACTTCGGCACCGTAAAATTCGCAGAGGTCCTGCAGGTATTCGGAAATCAACACGTCGTCATCGACGATCACGATACGCTTGGCTGGCGGTCTTTCAGACACAGGCATCCCAACCGACCGGCCCGCAGGGAAATTGTAATTTCACGCAGGTACCGTCGTCGTTTTCTACCCGAAGCTCGCGTTTTAGCTGGCGAACGAGAGCGCGCAGGATACGCGATCCGGTGCCGCCCCGGCTTGGTTCGTTTGGGTCGAACCTTGCGTCGCCTTCTCCGCTATCTTTCACAATTAAATTCGCAATTTGTTTCGTCGGATCGGCGCAAGTGTACATGGATGGTCCCCGTCTTACCAATGGGAAATGCGTGGCGCACCGCATTGGCGATCAGTTCGTTCGCCAGAAGCCCGACGGTGTTTGCGATCTCATAGTCGATGAAAACCACGTCACTTGTGCAGGAAAGCTCGATCCCGCGTTCGGCCAGAGCTTGCCCTTCCGATATCTTGCGGGTCATTTCGCGCAAGTATCGGCCAAGGTCGATTTCCGAATAGGACGCCGATTGCAGCGAGAGTTCGTGAACGGTCGCCAGCGCGCGGACGCGGTGCGACATCGCGCCAAAAGCCAGCGCCGCCGCGGGATCGGTCCCCTGCTTACCATAGTCCGTCGGCACCGTCCTCGATCCCCGGTCTGCGCCGTCCCTGTGCGCGACACGCAAGGCATTTACGCTCGAAAAGGTTAGATACAGGCCAACTTTTGCGTTTCCCTTAGGATGGGCCGCGCGGTCACAGCACGTTGCCGTCCCGGTCGCGGTAGATCTCTCGTCTGCCGACATGGTTGGCAGGGCCGACAAGACCGTCCTTCTCCATCCGCTCGATCCATTTGGAAGCAGTGTTGTACCCCACGCCCATCTGGCGCTGAATCCAGCTGGCCGAAGCCTTCTGGTTTTCGAACACCATCTGGCAGACCTGTACGTATTTGCGCTGTTCGGGATCGTCGCTTGCATTGTCGATGTCGTCAAAGGCGAAGCCGCCGTCCTCTGGCTCTTCGGTGACAGAATCGACGTATTCGGGGCTACCCTGACCGCGCCAGAACTCGGCGACTTCCTCCACCTCCTCGTCGGATACGAACGGGCCGTGCACGCGGGTCAGCGGCTTGGAGCTGGCCTTGTAGAGCATGTCGCCCTTGCCCAGCAGCTGCTCCGCGCCCTGTTCGCCCAGGATCGTGCGGCTGTCGATGCGGCTGGTGACGTGGAAGCTGATCCGGGTCGGCATGTTCGCCTTGATCACGCCGGTGATGACGTCGACCGACGGGCGCTGCGTCGCCATGATCAGGTGGATGCCAGCCGCGCGCGATTTCTGGCTGAGCCGCTGGATCAGCACCTCTATTTCCTTGCCGACCGTGATCATCAGGTCTGCCAGTTCGTCGACGATCAGCACGATCTGGGGCAGCGGTTCGTAATCGAGCTGCTCTTCCTCGAAGATTTCCTCGCCCGTTTCGGGGTCGAACCCGGTCTGGACGCGGCGACCCAGCGGTTTGCCCTTGGCGGCGGCGGCGCGGACCTTTTCGTTGAATCCGGCAAGGTTGCGGCTGCTGATGCTCGACATCATGCGATAGCGCCGCTCCATCTCCTCCACCGCCCATTTCAACGCGCGAACCGATTTGTGCGGTTCGGTAACGACGGGGCTGAGGAGGTGCGGAATATCGTCGTAGGTCTTGAGTTCGAGAACCTTGGGATCGATCAGGATCAAGCGGCACTCGGCCGGTGTCAGGCGGTAGAGCAGTGACAGCAGGATCGCGTTGAGGCCCACCGATTTACCCGAACCCGTCGTACCTGCGACCAGCAGGTGGGGCATCGCGGCAAGGTCGGCGACGATGGGTTCGCCCGCGATGTCCTTGCCGAGGATGATGGGCAGCATCCCCTTGTGATCGCCGAAGGCCTCGCTCTCGATCAGTTCGCGGAAAGAGACCATCTGCCGGTCGGCATTGGGAAGTTCGATGCCCATCACCGTCTTGCCCGGAATGGCCGAGACGCGGGCGCTGATCGCGCTCATGTTTCTGGCGATGTCGTCGGCAAGGCCCATGACGCGTGCGGCCTTGATACCCGGCGCAGGTTCCAGCTCGTACATCGTCACGACAGGGCCGGTGCGCACAGCGGTGATCTCGCCCTTGACGTTGAAATCCTCCAGCACGTTTTCCAGCAGGCGCGCGTTGCGTTCCAGCGCCAGCTTGTCGAGCTTGTGCCCGCTTTGGTCCGGCACTTCGGCCAGCAGTTCCGGGCTGGGGAGCGAGAAGGTGCTGTCGAACAGGCTCGGCTGCTTGGGCTTCTTCGCCTTGGCGACCGGTTTTGGCGGCAGTGCGGGGTCGGCGATTTCGGGTGCTCGGCGTTCGCGGGTGTCGACAATCTCCGGCTCGTCGTCGACCATCGCCTCGCGCTTCGGTTGCTTCTTCGCGCGCTTGGGCTCGACAACGATGCCGCGATCGTCCTCGCGGTCACGCTTCAGGCCCAGCGGCAAGGTCAATAGCGATGCCCAGTCGATGGCGAAGACCCTGCCCACGGCAAAGGCCCCGCCGATCAGCGCCAGCACGGCCAGTGCAAGGATCACCCAACCCGCCCACGCATCGGGCGCGACGGACGACACGGCGTAGATCAGCTTCGACCCCAGCAGGCCCGCGATACCGCCCATTCCGGCGGGCAGGCCCCAGACCTCGCCTTCGACCAAGAGCGCCAGCACGCTGGCCAGCAGCACCATCGCCAGCGCCAGCAGCGCCAAGGGCCGCCACCAGTGCGGGCGTTCAACCTCTTCATGCTCGGCCAGTTGCCATAGGCGGCGGGCAAAAACCCACAGCATCGGCAGCAGCAGTACCGAAACCGGCCCGAAGGCAAGGAACAGCCCGTCTGCCGCATAGGCCCCGGGCGCACCCATCCAGTTCGCACTCGTCCCGCCTGCGGCAGTCGAGAACGAGGCGTCGGTCTGCGTATAGCTCGCCATAGAGAGCGCAAGGAACACGCCCAGCAGCGCCAGTGCCGCCGCGCCCAGCAGTTCGCCGGTGCGGTTCACGCTGCGCTTAAGCGCGGCACGCCAGTCGGGCGCCCTGCGCGCAGGTCCTCTGACGGCTCGTGTTGCCATGATCTCGGTTCCCCGTTCGTTCAGCGGGCGATTATGCGCCGGGCGCGGAGTCCGGGTCAATCGATCGGACAGGCCCTGTGGGTATCGCGCCGGGGCGGCTCAACCCGTCGATGGCGGCCCAGCCATGTGGGGCAAGGGTGTGGGCGCGTCTCGCAGTCATACCGCCGAGCATCACGACCGGCACCTGCGAGTCCCTTGCGATCAGCATGGCGCGCACCGGGCCGAGCGTTTTGGCACCGGGATGCGAGCGTGTGGCAAAGACGGGCGATAGCATGACAACGTCGGCTTTCGCGCGGTGGGCAGCCGCGAGTTCGCGCAGGGAGTGCACGGTGGCGATCCGCATCAGTCCGCGTGGGCGGCCAAGCCGGTTCGGTGCGCCGTAAATCCCGTCCGCGCCCCAGCGTCGCGCGGTGGCACCATCATCTGCCAGGGCCAATACGATGCCCCGATACCGTGCAATCCGGGCCAGCGCATCGAAACGCGCCTGCCGCGCATCCGGCCCCAGATGATAGTGTCGGAACACGAGCCCGCTGCCCTTCGGCAAGCGGCGCAGTGCGCCCTCTAGCCCCGCATCGTTGCGCGCATCGGAAATCAGCCACAATTTCGGAAGGGTCTGGCAACGGCGCATCGCATCGCTATAGCAGCGCGCCATGGCCGAAACACCTCTTGCCGAAGTTCGCGATCATCTCGCCCGCGCCGCAAAGATCGCGCGCCGCAAACCCGACGATATCGCGCTGGTCGCGATCAGCAAGACCAAGCCCGCCGAGGACATCGAGGACTTGCTGCAACAGGGCCACCGCCTGTTCGGCGAAAACCGCGTGCAGGAAGCGCAGGCGAAGTGGCCCGACCTGAAATCGCGCTATCTCGATGTCGAATTGCACCTTGTCGGCCAGTTGCAGTCGAACAAGGCGGACGATGCGGTGGCGCTGTTCGATGCGATCCATTCGCTCGACAGGCCCAGCCTTGTAAAGGCGCTGGCCAAGGCATTTGAAAAGGCCGGACGGACCGTGCCGTGCTTCGTGCAGGTCAACATCGGCGAAGAAGAGCAAAAGGGCGGCTGCGCCATTGCCGACCTGCCGAACTTGCTGGCCGAGGCGCGCAATGCGGGCATCCCGGTCGCGGGCCTAATGTGCGTGCCGCCCGCCGATGTCGAACCTTCGCCCTATTTCGCGCTGCTGGCGAAGCTGGCCGCCGACAACGGGCTGACCGGCCTGTCGATGGGCATGAGCAGCGACTACGAGGCGGCCGTAAAGCTTGGCGCGACGCATGTGCGCGTCGGCTCCGCCCTGTTCGGTGCGCGGGGCTGAGGAACCGCGTCATCGCGCTCCCGTTCTCTTCCACAGAAGGAGACAGCATGAGCGAGATCACGATCACCCGGAACGACGGGCAACGCCGCGGGGCCTATCACGCGACGGTCGAAGGCCATCCGGGGCAGGCCGAGCTTACCTACGTCAAGGAAGGGGGCGGCGTGCTGGCCGCCGATCACACCTTCGTCCCGAACGACCTGCGCGGGCAGGGCGTGGCGGGCAAGCTGGTCGAACGGCTGATCGACGACGCGCGCGAGGGTGGGCACAGGATCAGGCCGGTGTGCAGTTACGTCGTCGCGGCATTCAAGCGGCACCCGGAGTGGGAAGACTTGCGCGCCTGAGAGCTGGATTCATCGTGTAAAAAGAGTAGTCTGACCCGCAGAACCCTGTGCGAATCGCGCGCAGGGCAGAAACGTTTGCTGTCCAATTTGGGGGAGACAGAAGCGATGTCTTTTTTGCGTACTACCGGAACCGTCCTGACCACCGCCGCCGCCATTGGCCTGGCCGCCACGCCTGCAATCGCGAAAAAGGCTGCCTCGTTGCAGGACCTGAACGGCGCCCGCGCCGCCGGCGCCGAATCCGAATTGCAGTCGCGCGGTTGGAAATATGTCGATGGGCACAAGGGCGGCTATGGCGCGGCCTATTCGAACTGGTGGCACCACGACAGCCGCAATTGCGTGCAGGTCGAAGTGATGGACGGCCACGTGATGACCATCAACGACGTGACCGCGCAGGATTGCGGGCATAGTGAGCATGGCAGCGGTGCTGGCACGGCGGTTGCCGCCGTCGCGGGTGCGGCCCTGCTGGCAGCGCTGGTCAGCCACAAGTCGCACCACCACGACGATAACAAGCACGACGACGATGCCGAAGCCGAGGCGTTGTACGAGCGCGGCTATACCGATGGGCTGCACAATGTGGCTTATCACAATTCGGGCCGGTCGGACGCTTACAGCTCCGGCTATTCGGCGGGTGTCGACCAGCGCACGGCGAACACCGGGCACCATCACGGCAGCGGCGGCTATCGCGCAAAGGCTGAATTCAAGGATCTGACGGGCGCCCGCGCAGCCGGGGCGGACAGCACGCTGACCAGCCGCGGTTTCGCCAATGTCGATGGGTTCAAGTCGGGGTCGACCGCCTATACGATCTGGTCACGCCCGCAGTCGAACCAGTGCCTGCAAATGACCGTCGCCGACGGGCACGTTTATGACATCAGCGACATCGGGCATCACCCCAAGTGCTGATCGCTTTGTAGGTCGCGCAAACGAAAACGGGGCGGAACGCGCAATGCGTTCCGCCCCGTTTTCGTTCAGGTCTATCCAATCAGGGGCAGCCCGGCTTTTTGCTTTTCGACGGGCAGTTGACCGGTTTGGGATCGGTTGTGCCAGGGTCGACAGGATCAACGGGATTCGAAGGATCATTGGCGTTCGGCCCGCCCTGACCGCCCCCATTGCCTTGACCGTTGCTCGTCCCGCTTTGCGAGGCGAGCGCGTTGGTCGAATCGAGTTCTTCGGAAAAGCTGGAGCCCGAGTGCGAAACGTTCGCGCCCAGAACCAGTGCCGCCGCGCCGATGCCGGGCCCCACGACTGCAATGATCAGCGCGTATTCCGCCGCCGACCCGCCGCTTTCATCTTTCCAGAACCGCTTGAACATCGAAACGCTCTTTCCTTCGTCGTCCGAACACCGGATTCGACATGGGCCAGATACGCCTGTCGTCAGCGCGGACGAAGCGAAGTCATTTCGATGACGGAACTCTTCATCTCTGTAACGGACAGCCGCAAGAATGCTGACTTCTAGGGACGACAGGTTAAAAAGCGATCAATCTGCGATCAGGGCGGTCCGATCGCGGTTTTCCGGGCGCTATCCACGGCTTTGCCGGGGCTGAACGGCGCAAGTGGTTTTCTTGCGCCCCCGATCTCTGCCAAGGCGGGTGCATGGCCGAGCCGAGCGACCAGACTTATCCCGCCAACTTCGATCCCTATGCCGAGTACGAGCGGGTCGATTATCCCGACTTCGTGCCCGAGCCGGTGACATTCGGCCCGGCGCCGGACGAGGCGACATTGCTGGAACAGCTTCATGCGGTGTTCGGGTTCCGCACCTTTCGCGGCGTGCAGCAGCAGGTCGTGGACCGGGTTTTGCGCGGCGAATCGACATTGGCCGTCATGCCTACGGGCGCGGGCAAGTCGCTGACCTATCAGTTGCCCGCAACGATGGTGGGTGGGACGTGCGTGGTGATCAGTCCGCTGATCGCGCTGATGCACGACCAGTTGCGCAGCGCAGAGGCCAACGGCATCCGCGCCGCGACGCTGACCAGCGCGGACGAGAACCGTGCGGAGACGGTAGCGCGCCTGCGGGCGGGAGAGCTGGACCTGCTCTACGTCGCGCCCGAACGCGCCAGCCAGCCGCATTTCCGCGAATTGCTGGGCCAGTGTCGCATTGCACTGTTCGCGATAGACGAGGCGCATTGTGTGTCCGAATGGGGCCACGATTTCCGCCCGGACTATCGCCTGCTCCGCCCACTGATGGACCTGTTTCCGGGCGTGCCGCGCCTTGCGCTGACCGCGACGGCGGATGCACATACGCGGTCTGACATCCTGAACCAGCTGGGCATTCCGGAAGAGGGCATGATCGTCGCCGGGTTCGACCGGCCCAACATCCGGTATACGATCCGTCCGCGTGAAGGTCTGACGCAGCAATTGCGTCGGTTGCTGGCGGCCAATCCCGGTCCCGGCATCGTCTATGCCCCGACCCGTGCCGCGACCGAACGGCTGGCCGAGGCGCTTTCTGACGGTAGGCGCGAGGTGCGCGCCTATCACGCAGGTCTGCCGCCGGAGGTGCGCGCGGCCAACCAGTCCGCCTTCGTTGCCAGCGAGGACATGGTAATTTGCGCCACCGTCGCCTTTGGCATGGGTATCGACAAGCCCGACGTGCGCTTCGTCGCCCACGCGGGCCTGCCGAAATCGATTGAGGCCTATTACCAGGAAACCGGCCGCGCGGGCAGAGACGGCGATCCGGCAACGGCGCACCTGTTCTGGGGCGCGGACGATTTCGCCCGTGCGCGGATGCGGGTGCAGGAGGTGGAGGAGGTGCGCCAGCAGGGCGAACGCACGCGGCTGTCGGCGCTGGGCGCACTGGTCGAGACTGCCGGCTGTCGCCGCGCGATCCTGCTGCGACATTTCGGCGAAACCCCGCCCGAAACCTGCGGCAACTGCGACAATTGCCTCGAACCGCCGAAGTCGGTCGATGCGACGGTGGTGGCGCAGAAGTATCTCTCCGCCGTGGCGCGCACGCGGCAGATGTACGGGGCGGGCCATATCGAGAGCGTGCTGCTGGGCCAGCATAGCGACCGCGCCAGCCAGCAGGGACACGATACGCTGTCGGTCTTTGGCATTGTCGAAGGCGAGGAAGCGGCGCTGCTGAAACCTGTGCAACGTGCGCTGCTGGTGCGCGGGGCATTGTTGCCGACCGAGCATGGCGGGCTGATGCTGGGGCCGGAGGCGCGGACATATCTGAAGGGTGAGCAGCCGCTAGACCTCGTCCTGCCGCCAAAGCGCGAACGGGGGCGGGGTCGTAAGACCGGAGGACAGGCGCTCAACCCCGTGGGCGATCCGTTGTTCGATGCGCTTCGCGAATTGCGCCGTGACATGGCGAAGGAGAACGGCGTGCCGCCCTATGTCATCTTCCACGATTCGGTCCTGCGCGACATGGCCGGGTTTCGCCCGCAAAGCCGCGAGGCGCTGGCCGATCTGCCAGGCATCGGGGGCAAGAAGCTCGACGCCTATGGCGAGCAGTTCCTGACCGTCATTCGACAGCATTCCTGACGCGCTTGCCCAAATCCCAGAATTGATATAAATGTAGTATCATATTTATATCGTATAGGGGGATTTCATGGAACTCAAGTCAATGGATACCAGCACCGAATCGGGTGCGAGCACGACCAGCGGTTATCCGGTGCTGCTGGCGATTGCGGCAATGCTGGTGGTGATCGCCTACGAGGTGCTGGTCGCGGCCTACCCATCACCGGTGATCCTGATCGCGGCGGGCCTGATCTTCGCCTTCCTCAGTTCCGGCTTTTATATGCTGCAGCCCAACCAGGCATCGGTCATCACCCTGTTCGGGTCCTATCGCGGCACCGATCGCAAGCATGGGCTACGCTGGGTCTGGCCGTGGATGGGGCGCAAGAAGGTCAGCGCGCGGGCGAACAACATCCATTCCGAGCGGATCAAGATCAACGACAAGCGCGGCAATCCGATAGAGATCGCCTGCAACGTCGTGTGGCGCGTGCGCGATACGGCGCAGGCGACGTTCGATGTCGACGATTATCGCGAATTCGTGAACATCCAGATCGAGGCGGGTCTGCGCACCGTCGGTTCGCGCCACCCCTATGACGATATCGAGGAAGGCGAGGTCACGCTGCGCGGCGATAGCGACCAGGTGAATAGCGAACTGCTGACCGAGCTGAACGAACGGCTGAAGGTCGCCGGAATCGTCGTGGACGAGGCGGGGCTGACCCACCTTGCCTATGCGCCCGAAATCGCCGGGGCCATGCTGCGCCGCCAACAGGCCGAGGCGGTGATTGCCGCGAGGGCCAAGCTGGTGCTGGGTGCGGTTTCGATGGTGGAAATGGCGCTGGCCAAGCTCTCCGAGGACAACATCGTTCATCTCGACGACGAGCGGCGGGCGGCAATGGTCTCGAACCTGATGGTCGTGCTGTGCGGCGAACGCGATACGCAGCCGATCGTGAACGCCGGCACACTGTACAACGGATAACGGGAGCAGGCCTTCGTGCCAAAACCCTTGCCGCCATCACGCAAATCATTTGCCTTGCGGCTCGACCCGGCGCTTCATGCCGAGGTCGAGCGCATGGCCGCGCGCGACCTGCGCTCGGTCAACGCCGAGATCGAGTTCCTGCTGCGCGAAGCCCTTGCCAAGCGCGGCGTGAAGGTCGCTGTCAGCGAGCAACCACGCCGGGGTCGCCCTCTGAAACAGGAGGACTGAGATGCTTCACATCATGCTGCGCCGCCATGGTTTCGAGAACAGGCGCGTGCCGACCGCCACTATCCGCATGATCGTCCTTGGATCGGCGGTAATGCTGGCGCTCGGCATCGCGCTGCGGCTGTCCTAGGCTTCCGGGGTCAGCGGCTCCCCCCGCGTCTTCCACAGTGAATAGCCGACGCCGCCTGCGATCAGCGCGAAGGTCACGCCAAGGCTGATCGCGGGTGGGAACTTGGCCCCGCCCAGCAGGAAGTCCGCCACGAAAATCTTGCCTCCGATAAACACCAGAACCGACGCCAGCGCATATTTCAGGTAGGCGAAGCGGTTGATCATTGCCGCCAGCGCGAAATAGAGCGCGCGCAGGCCGAGGATGGCCATGATGTTCGAGGTGTAGACGATGAACGTGTCGGTCGTGATCGCGAAGATCGCGGGCACCGAATCGACCGCGAACACCAGATCGGCCAGATTGATGACTACCAGCGCCAATAGCAGCGGCGTCGCCGCGCGAGTGATCTTGCCGTTGGCATCGGGCACCCGCACGAAGAACTTCTGCCCGTGCAGTTCCTTCGTCACCCGCATGTGGCGGCTGATCCAGCGGACCGCCGGGTTGTTGCCGATGTCGGGATCGTGGTCGCTGGTGAAGAACATCTTCACGCCGGTGAACACCAGGAACGCGGCGAAGATATACAGTACCCAGTAGGCTTCCTGCACCAAGGCAGCGCCGCCCGCGATCATCAGACCGCGCAGCACGATGACCGCCATGATGCCCCACAGCAGGGCGCGGTACTGGTACTTTGCCGGGATGGCGAAAAAGGTGAAGATCAGGCTGATCACGAAGACGTTGTCGATCGACAGCGCCTTTTCGATGAAGAAGCCGGTGTAGTACTGCATCCCGGCCTCGCCGCCCTTGGCGTGCCAGACCCATGCGCCGAACAGCATTGCGATGCCGATGTAGAAGGCCGTCAGCTTCAGCGATTCGCCGATGCCCATCTCGCGATCCTCTTTGTGGAGGATGCCGAGGTCGAACGCGGTCAGCGCCGCGACGAGGGCGAGGAAAGCGAGCCAGAACCAAGCAGGCGTGCCCAGCCAGTCTGCGAAGAGAAATTCCATCGGTGCTCTCCCAATCAGGCGTGGATCGGCAGGGGGTGGCTGGACAGCCGCCGCAGCCGGTTTTTCAGCGCGGCCTTGCGCAAGGCCAGGCGCGCGATTTCGAGTCGATCGCGGCGGGTGCGCTGGGCGCGGCGGAGCTGATCGTCGAGCCTTTGCAGACGTTCAAGCAGGCGGAAGAAACGGTCGGACATCATATTCCCTTTCGAAACGAATGGCGTTCGATCGGGTGAGGGCGATGATCCAGTTGGGCTTGCGGGGCTATTTGAACAGCCCGGACTGGCATCGGTCTTACCCGATGCGGTCCGACATCACGTGGCGTTTTCCGGCAATGACCCTTGGGCTGCTGCCAACAACGCCGCGCCAGAGGGGCCCGGTCCCGCGAGGGGCAATGTGCGGGCTTTGCGAGCCGAATGCAAGGGACTCGCCAATCGCGGGGCTAGAGCAGGTGCCCGGTCCGGTCGCGCTTGGTGTCGAGATAGCGGGCGTTGTGGGGGTTGGCTGGCAACTGGTGTGGCACGCGTTCGATGACGTTGACGCCCACGGCCTGCAACGCCGCGACTTTCTCAGGGTTGTTGGTCATCAACCGGATCGCCGGAACGCCCAAGAGGGACAGCATCCGTGCCGCCACCGGGAAATCGCGTGCCTCTGTCGGCAGGCCCAGCCGGTTGTTGGCATCGACCGTGTCATAGCCCTGATCCTGCAACCGATAGGCGCGCAGCTTGTTGATCAGGCCGATCCCCCGCCCTTCCTGTCGCAAGTAGAGCAGGACGCCATAGCCGCCCTTGTCGGCCTCTTCCGCCATTGCCGCCAGCGCGGCATCGAGCTGCGGGCCGCAATCGCACTTCAGGCTGGTGAGCACGTCGCCGGTCAGGCATTCCGAATGCAGGCGGACCAGCGGCGTGGCCTCGGACCGCTGTTCGCCCACGATCAGCGCCACATGTTCGCGCAAATCGTCCGGCGCGCGGAAGGCGACAATCTCGCACGCCTCGGCCGCGGCGGTCGGCAGGTGGGCGCGGGCTTGAACCGTCAGGCGGTGCGGGTCCTGAAACGCGGCCAGGTCGGCGACGTCGCAGTCCACGACGTTCTCCGCCGGATCGGGATCGACGAGGAAGCAAGGCAGCACCCCGGCCAATCGCGCCAGCGTCATTGCCGCTTGCGCCGCCTCGTTCGCTTCCAGCGGTTGCGCGCGGAACGGCCCGGCCAGCGGGTGCAACAGGTCTTGCGACGGATCGGCCAGTCCGCGCGCCAGAGGCAACGTGAACGGTTCTGCCGCGCGGATCAGGGCCGGGGCATCGGGCACGGCAGCATCGCGCTGGTTGGCCAGCTTCAGCGTCACGGCGCGGGCTGCAGAAAGGAGAAGGCGCGGCGCGGTGGTCTGCCCGCTTTCATACCCGGTTTCCGCGCAGAGCAGCGTCAGCGCCCCGTCCGACCCGCTGATGCGGATCGGCCACCCGTGGCGCAGCGCGTCGATCACCTGCGCGGCGCGGCGGGGCCCCCGACCTATGTCGTTCTCGGTCACCGCTTCCTCACAGGGCGAACTCGGTGATCAGCGGTACGTGGTCCGAAGGCTGCTCCCACTTGCGCGTTTCCTCGACGAAGCGGTGTGAGACCGATTGCGCTGCTAGATCGGGCGACGCCCACATGTGATCGAGCCTGCGCCCCTGATCCTTCTGCCGCCAGTACGAGCGGTATGACCACCACGAGTAGTTGCGTTCGGGCGCGGGGATGTGCTTGCGGCCCAGATCGACCCAGCCATGCGCATCGGCCAGCTTGCCAAGCGTCTCCACCTCGATCGGGGTGTGGCTTACGACCTTCAGCAGCGCCTTGTGATCGTAGACGTCGCATTCCAGCGGCGCGATATTGAAATCGCCGACCAGCAGCGTGGGTCGGTCGATCTTGTCCGCCCAGCGGGTCATGCGCTCAAGGAAATCCAGCTTCTGACCAAACTTCGGGTTCACCTCGCGGTCTGCGACGTCGCCGCCGGCGGGGATATAGACGTTTTCAAGGATCATGCCCTGACCCTTGCCGTGCAGCTCTACGCCGACGTGACGCGCCTCACCATTGTCTTGCCAGTCGTGGCGGCTGAATTCGGTGAAGGGCACTTTGCTGACGGTGGCGACGCCGTGATAGCCCTTTTGCCCGTGGATCGCGCGGTGGGCATAGCCCAGCGCTTCGAACGCATCGTGCGGAAACAGGTGTTCGGCGACCTTGATCTCTTGCAGGCACAGCACATCGGGGGCCTGTTCGGTCAGAACCTTGGCCACCTGGTCGATCCGCAGGCGGACCGAGTTTATGTTCCATGTCGCGATGCTGAGATTGCTGCCGGTCATGGCCATGCGCAATAAGGCCCCTGCGGCCAAAGTCCACTACCGCCGGAAATGGCGCCGAAAATGGAAAACCCCCGACCCGGGGGCAATGGGTCGAGGGTTCCATTCGCGTTCGTCACGCTCGGCAAGATGCGTTCGTATCGGAACCGGGCAACAGGGGGGAAACCCGGACCTGCGCATCTTGTCTGAACATTTTTAGCGGTTGGGCCTGTCGCGCAGATGAACGGTAACCAACGGTTCACCGCAACTCGTCGCCCCCGCCGCACGGCCCGGCGTTCAATCGCGCCAAACCTGTCAGGAAGCGACGCGAAGCTGAACGAATGACCTCAACGCTTGGTGCGGGCACGGACGTCCTTGAACATGAAAGTGCCGTTGCCGATGTCCATGCCATAACGCTGATTGGTAAGGTCGATGCGTGTCATCTTGTTTTGCGAATCGACAGATACCCACCCGGCAAGCTGCATGCCGCCCGGGGCACTGGCCTTACGCTCGAAAATCATCGTCATCGTGCCGTATTCGGGATGCTTGGGATCGCGAATGCGGACGCTGGTCACGCCGGGGTGGTTGGTCGGCATCAGGGTACCGTACTTGCTGATGTCGCCATCGGGCTGAAGTAGAGCGCCCAGCGGACTGTTCTTGATCGGCCAGACCTGCTTTTGATTCACTTCATAATCCAACATCGTCAGGCGGCTGCCGTCGGACACGATGAGAACGGGCACGTCCTTCTGGTACTCGAAGCGGATCTTGCCCGGGCGCTTTAGCGCCATCGTGCCGCGAACCTGCTGGCCGCTACGGTCGGTCTGGGTAAAGCTGGCGCGCATCGTGCTGATGGCGCGCAGGGCCTTAACCGCCTCCTCCATCTTGGTGGATTGCGCGGCCGCCGCGGGAACGACGGGGGCAACTAGCGCGGCTGGAGCGGCAAGGGCGAGCAACCCGGCGCCAAGCGCGCGGGCGGTGCGATTCGTGAGTTTGTTCATAATCATCCCGGTTTATCTAACAGTCGGGCATTTAACCCGCCGTGAACCGGGGGCGTTCCCGCAGGTTTGCGGGATTCGCCGATAAATCGCGCGCCCGATACGATAAATCGAGCCGCGCGAGGCGGAGGCGCGAACCTCCGCCGCGCAAGATCACTTGATCTTGGCTTCCTTGAAGTCGACATGCTTGCGCACGACGGGATCGTACTTCCGCTGGACCATCTTCTCGGTCATGTTGCGGGGGTTCTTCTTGGTTACGTAGAAGAAGCCGGTGTCGGCGGTCGATACCAGCCGGATCTTGACGGTTGCGGGCTTCGCCATGGCGTTTTCCTGATACTTCCTTGGTGCGCGCGGCTGGCTTTTGGCCTGCCTCGCGAACGATCAAACTCGCGGGTTCATCTAAAAAGCGAAAAGCGGGAATCGCATCTCTGCGCCCGCAATGCGGTGGGGCCTTTGCGCGAAAGGGGCCGTCAAGTCAAGCGGTGCGGCCCCGTTGGCGGGCCAGTCTTGTCACAGGCACCCAAACGAAAACGGCGCCGGATCGCTCCGGCGCCGTTCCCACTTGCAACAGGCAAAGCTTATTGCGGCGTGGCGTCCATATCGTCGGCCGCTTCTTCCATAGCGTCCTTCGTCTCTTCGCCCTGTTCTTCGACGGCGTCGGCCTGCTCTTCCATACCGGCGTCTTCCATCGCGTCAGCGGTCGCTTCCGCTGCTTCATCGATGGCTTCGGCCTGGTCTTCCATCTGGTTCTCTGCCGGGCTGTCGCAAGCGGCGAGGGTCAGGCCAAGGGCGGCGGCGGCCGCAACGGAAATAATCTTCTTCATGGTAAGTTTCCCCTTTACGTAAAGGAGGGGCGACAGGATTGCTGCCGCCCCCGATTTTCATTGCTTATCGGTTATTAGCGAACCGAACCGCGACGAAACAGGTTGACGATCGCCAGAAGGACGACGGCGCCAAGGAAAGAAAACAGCAGAGCCGAGAGGCTGAAGCCGTTCATGATGGTGTCGCCACCGACGACGAGGCCAGCAAGCAGTGCGCCGACGATGCCGACGACGACGTTGAGCAAAATGCCCTGCTGCGCGTCGGTCCGCATGACGATGCTGGCGAGCCAGCCGATGATGCCACCGACGATGATCAGAATAATGATACCCATCGTTCAGGTCCTTTGTTTATTAGCGTTTGCTTAAGGAACGTGGACGACGCGGGATTGGTTCCAGACCGTGTGGAAAACTCGACGAATGGAGTGAGAAAATTCCGGGCTATTCACCGGTAGCCCAAGGAAATCAGCTGTTTGCCGCAAATCCCAGCCATATGAGGGCGGCGGTGCCCGCAACGATGCGATACCATGCAAAAGGTGCGAAACCGGCCCTGCTGACATAGGCGACGAAGGCGCGGATTACGATCAGCGCCACGATGAAAGAGACGACGAAGCCGATCGCGATCTCGCCCCAGCCCACCGTCATGTGACCGCCCGCCAGTTCGTCGCGGTACTGCCAGATTTCCAGTGTGCTGGCGCCCAGCATCGTGGGGATGGCGAGGAAGAAGCTGAATTCCGCAGCCGTTCGCCGTTCGATCCCCATCGCCAGCGCGCCCATGATCGTCGCGCCAGACCGGCTGACGCCCGGGATCATCGCAAGGCACTGAATAAAGCCGACGCCCAGCGCCTGTTTCACCGGCAGTTGACCGATGCCGCTGGGCGGGCCTTCCTTGGCCACTTTTTCGATGACGAGAATGGCGATGCCGCCCGCGATCAGCGCCCATGCGACGATGCTGGGGCTGCCCAGCATGATGTCGATATAGTCTTTCATCAGCAGGCCGATGATCGCCGCCGGCATGAAGGCGACGAGCAGGTTCACGACGAAGCGGATCGATTCGGGGTGGCGTTGGAAAATGCCGGTGCCCGCCGCCCAGAACGTGCGCCAGTACTGCACGACAACCGCCAGGATCGCGCCCAGCTGGATGACGACGTTGAACACCTTCCACTCCTCTGCATCATAGCCGAACAGCGCGGATGCGAGGATGAGGTGGCCGGTCGAAGAGACCGGGATGAATTCGGTAAGCCCCTCGACAATTCCGAGGAGGACGGCAGTCAGCGCGAGATTTTCCATGCGCCGCGACGGGTCGCCCGGCGCATGCCCCGTGTCAAGCAAGGATCACGGGAAATGCGCCGGGATGAGCCCTGTTACCACATGTGGACGCGATCTTCCGGGGCAAGGTACATCGCATCGCCCGGCTTGACGTCAAACGCCTCGTACCACGGGTCGAAGTTGGCCAGCACCACGTTGGTCCGCGCCTTGTCGGGCGAGTGCGGGTCAGTTTGTAGGATGTTGCGGGTCAGCTCTTCGGTCCACAGACCGCGATTGCCCAGCGCATAGGCGATGAAGAAGCGCTGGTCGCCGGTCAGCCCGTCGATCACCGGCGCTTCCTGGCCGTTCAGGCTGACTTTGTACGCGTCATAGGCGATGCGCAGGCCCGCAAGGTCGGCGATGTTCTCGCCCAGCGTCAGCTTGCCGTTGATGCAGGTCTTGCCATCGTCCAGCGGGCAGAACGCATTGTACTGCTCGATCAGCTTGGCGCCGGCCTTGTCGAACTCGGCGCGATCCTGTTCGGTCCACCAGTTGCGCAGCACACCACCGCCGTCATAGCGTGAACCCGAATCGTCGAACCCGTGGCTGATCTCGTGTCCGATCGTCGATCCGATGATCGCGTAGTTCACCGCCGGATCGGCGGAAAGCGAGAAGTTCGGCGCTTGCAGATAGGCCGCCGGGAACACGATCTCGTTCAGGAGCGGGCTGTAATAGGCGTTCACCGTCTGCGGTGTCATCCCCCACTTCAGCCGGTCGACCGGCTCGCTCAGGTCTTCCAGCTGTTCCTGCCAGCCCCACTTGGCCGCGGCGAGCGAGTTGGCGAGCGGATCGCTGGCGGTGATTTCAAGTCCGTCGTAATCCTCCCATTTGTCGGGATAGCCGATCTTGACGTTGATCTTGCCCAGCTTGTCCAGCGCCTGCGTCTTGGTGTCCGCGCTCATCCAGCTGAGGTTCTGGATACGCGCGCCCATCGCGGTCTTCAGATTGCCGACCAGCTCGACCATCTTGGCCTTCGCCTCGGGCGAGAAGTTGCGTTCGACGTAAAGCTTGCCGACGCCTTCGCCAAAGCGGCTGTTGATCAGCGAAATGCCGCGCTTTTCACGCGGACGCTGAATCTTCGCGCCTGACAGATAGGTGCCGTAAAAGTCGAAGGCGGCCTTCTCGATGTCCTGCGGCAGGACCGACGAATAGCCGCCGATGATGTTGGCCGCGGCCCATGCCTTCCAGGTGGCAAGATCGGTATTGCCGATCAGCTGCGTGAAGGCGGGAAAACCGCCGCCCAGCTTGGCCACGTCGGCAGGGGTCAGGCCCAGTTCCTCGGCCTCGCCCGGTTCTAGCGGGACTTCGTCGACGATCATGGTGTCGAGCGAGCCGACGCCCAGCGTGTCGAAATAGGTCTGCATCGGGAACTTGTTCGACCAGCTGTCGATCACGGTGCGCTTGGTGGGGTTGTAGAGAATGCGCGGATCGTCAGAGATGGTGCGATCCCAGTCGGTTACCGCCATGCGGCGTTCCAGCGCATAGACGGCATCGGCGGCGGCGGCAGGGTCTTCGTAGCCCGCCTTGCCCAGCATGAAGGTCAGGTATTCCTTGTACTTGGCGCGCATCTCAAGGTTCTTCTCGTTGTCGACGAGATAGTTGTCCCGGTCGGGCAGGCCGAGGCCGCCGGTCCAGATGTTGAAGATGTTGACGTTGGGCGCCATGTGGTCGGAATGGACGCTGATCGAGAACGGATCGGGCATGCCCGGCGTTGCGAAAAAGCGGGCAAGATCGTCATAGGTGTTGATCGCCCATACTGCATCGAGCAGCGGCTGCGCCGGGGCCATGCCGCGCGCATCGATGGCTTCGCGGTCGACATACGCGGCATAACTGTCGCCGACCTTCTGCTCGATCGTGCCCTTGGCGGCGTCGCTTTCGCTCATCTCGGTGATGATCTGTTCGACCTGACTTTCTGCCTTGAGCCGAAGGTCGGTCACGACACCGTATGAAGAGAACTGCGGCGGGATCACGGTGACCGCGTCCCACTTGCCGTTGACGTATTCGTGGAAATCGTCACCCGGATTGATGCTGGTGTCGATATCGGCTGGGTCGAAGCCCATCGCCGGCCACGTCATCGGATCGGGATCGACCGGCGCGGCAGGGGCGGCATCCTGCGCCAGCGCGGGCGCGGCGATGATCAGGGCAATGGCCGAGCAGCCGGCGGCAAATGTCTTGTTGAGCATGAGGGTCTGTCAGTCCGTTTCAGCGAAAGTCGATGTGTCTGGATACCCGCAGCGGTCCGCGCTGCCGATGTCGTTCATCGGTTTCTATTGATACTTTATCGATGAACCGGGCCTGTCCGGCGGTCAAGAGGCGGCTTCTGCGCCCGTCTGACCTTTGGCCGCGTCGAACCGCGATTCGTCGAACTGCAACCGCGCCAGCCGTGCATAGAGCCCGCCCGCCGCGCTCAGCGTATCGTGATCGCCGATCTCTACGACGCGGCCTTCGTCCATCACCACGATCCGGTCAGCCGCCCGAACGGTGGCCAACCGGTGGGCGATGACCAAGGTGGTCCGGCCCTGCATCAAATGGTCGAGCGCGGACTGCACCAGTCGCTCGCTCTCGGCATCCAAAGCACTGGTCGCTTCGTCCAGCAGCAGGATGGGGGAATCGCGCAGGATGGCGCGGGCGATAGCGATCCGCTGGCGCTGCCCCCCCGACAGGCGTGCGCCGCCTTCGCCGATGAAAGTGTCCAGCCCTTGCGGCAGATCGCGCAGGAACGTCTCTGCATTGGCGGCGCGGGCAGCTTCCCAGATCGCCTCGTCAGTCGCCTGCGGTGCGCCGTACTGGATATTGTAGCGTGCATCTGCCGCGAACAGCACCGATTCCTGCGGCACCAGCGCGATGCGCTGGCGAATCGCGGCCGGATCGGCGCGGGTGAGCTCCACGCCGTCGATCCGCACGCTGCCCGCCTGTGGATCGCGAAAGCGGGCGACCAGCTGGAACAGCGTGGACTTCCCCGCGCCCGACGGGCCGACGATGGCGATGGTCTCGCCCGGCTCGATCGTCAGCGAGAAATCCTGCAAGGCCGCCTGATCGGGGCGTGCCGGATAGCGGAAGGTCACATTCTGGAACGCGATGGCCCCGCGCGGCGGGACGGGCAAGGTCTGCGGGCGTTCGGGCGGGGCGATGGATGGGCGCGCGTCTAGCAATTCGCCCATCCGCTGCGCAGCCCCGGCGGCGCGAAGCAGACTGCCATAGACCTCTGTCAGCGACCCGAACGCCCCGGCGACCAGCCCGACGGTAATGACGAAAGCCGCGATGGTGCCACCGGTGATATTTCCCGCCGCAACTTCGATGGCGCCCTTCCACAACAGCAGCGTGATGGCGCCGAAGATCAGGAAGATGACGATCCCGGTCAGCACCGACCGCATGCGGATACGCTGAGCGGCGGTGTCGAAGCTGCGCTCTACCGCGTTGCGAAAGCGGGCGCGTTCGCGATCTTCCTGATTGAACGCCTGCACCACCTGCATCGCGCCCAGCACTTCCCCCGTCATCGCGCCGACATCTGCGATGCGGTCCTGGCTCGATTTCGACAGATCGCGAACCTTCCGCCCGAACCACAGGATGGGCAGGATGACCGCCGGTATCGCCAGCAGCAGATAGATGCTGAGACCCGGGGCGAGGATGAACATATAGATCGTGCCGCCGATCGCGGTCACGATATTGCGCAAGGCGACGGAGACGGTGCTGCTGACAGTCTGTTCGATGATCGCGGTATCCGCCGTCATGCGCGAGGCGATTTCGCCGGGGCTGTTTTCCTCAAAAAACGCGGGCGGCATGTCCAGAAGGTGGCGGTTCACCCGCACGCGCAGATCGGCGACCACCCGCTCACCCAGCCACGACACGAAATAGAACCGTAGCGCCGTGCCGATGGCCAGCACGACTACGATCATCAGCAAGTACTGAAACCAGCGCCCGATCTCGCCGCCGCCGGTAAAGCCCCGGTCGATGATCAGCTTGAAGCCCGAGGGGATCGCCAGCGTTGCGGCAGAGGTGATCAGCAGCGCGGCCAGCGCCGCCGCCACGATCCACGGATAGGACCGCGCCGCCTGTACGATCAGGCGCAGCGGTGCGACGCTGCGCGAAGCCTGTCCGGCCGGTTCTGTCCCGGCGGCTTCTTCCGTTCGGCGGCGCTTCCTCGCGTTCATGGCGCGCGCCCTAGACCAAACGCGCGGCAAGGCAAAGCCTTACCAACGGACAGTGGCGCAAACCCGTGAATTGCCCGAACAAGATCGTTTCGCACTGGCAAAAAGTTCGATTGTGCATTGCAACGAAGCGAAGCTGAGCCGATATTCAGATTGCCGGGGAAAGCGGAGGAGCACGCATGCTTTACGGAATGTACGAACTGCAAAAGGCTTGGTTGTCGTCGGCAAGCGCCGGGGCATCGGTCGTGTCGGAGTGGTTGGGCAACCCCCGCAATCCCTTGGGGTACACCGGTTTCGGCCCTGCGGTTTCGTCGGCTCTGGAAGTGTTTTCGCATGCCGCTGCCCCGCGCGGCAAACCGGCGTTCGGCATCGATTCCGTCACCTGCAATGGCAAGGATTACGAAGTTGTCGAATCGGACGTGCTCCACCGCCCATTCGGCAACCTGAAGCGGTTCAGCCATGCCGGCCTGCCCAAGGATGCGCCCCACCTGCTGATCGTTGCGCCGATGAGCGGGCACTATGCCACGCTGCTGCGCGGTACGGTCGAGCGGATGGTCGAGAACGCCGTCGTTTACATCAGCGACTGGGCCGATGCGAAGCTGGTGCCGATGTCGGAAGGCAAGTTCGACCTCGACGACTATATCGACTACGTTATCGAGTTCCTCGAACACATCGGCCCCGGCGCGCACCTCATGGCGGTGTGCCAGCCATCGGTCCCCGCTTTTGCCGCCACCGCCATCATGGCCGCGAACAAGCATCCGTGCCGCCCTGTCACGCTGACCATGATGGGCGGCCCCATCGACACGCGCGAGGCGCCGACCGAGGTCAACGACATGGCGACCGGTCGCCCGATGGCGTGGTTCAAGCAGAACCTGATCCAGACCGTGCCGCTGCATTATCCGGGTGCGGGCCGCCGGGTCTATCCGGGGTTTCTGCAACTGGCCGGGTTCATGAGCATGAACCTCGGCAACCACATGATGAGCCACTATGCGATGTTCAAACATCTGGTGGTGGGCGACGGCGAAAGCGCCGAGGCGACGAAGATTTTCTACGACGAATATCTGGCCGTCTGCGACATGACGGCGGAATTCTACCTTCAGACGGTGAACGCGGTATTCAAGGAATACCTCCTCCCGCGCGGGCTCTTGACCCACCGGGGCGAGACCATCGACCTTGGCGCGATCACCGACACCGCGATCCTGTGCATCGAGGGCGAGCGCGACGATATCTCGGGCGTGGGCCAGACCAAGGCGGCGCTGACCCTGACCCCGAACCTGCCGGACGCGATGAAGCGTTACCATCTTGCCCCCAAAGTCGGGCACTATGGCATCTTCAACGGGTCGAAATGGCGGGCGACCATCGCGCCCATCGTCGAAGGCTGGATGGCGGGCCATGCGCGGGGCAGGCTTCAGGCCGTCGCCTGATCGCATAACTCCGAAACCGCTGCCGCGCGGTTAGCACCGCGTTTACCGTTCCTGTTTAAGACATCTTCTGGTCCTCTAGGCCAAAAGAAGTATCATGAACGCCCTATTCGGATTCCTTGCCCTGATGCTGCGTGTTGCCGGTGCGCTTGCCGGAGTTGCCGTGGGCTTTCTACTGACCGATGCGCAGCTGCATCAGGCGCTTTTGGCCGCAGGGCTGGAAGGGCAGGTGAATGTGCAGGCCGCGCGGATTGCGCTTCACGGCTTTGCGGGCATTCTCGGCTATGTGGTGATGACCAAGGTTACCGGCATCGCGTTCAACACGCGTTCGGCCCCGCCGGGCACGCGGCGTCAGGCCGCCGCCGCCGTGCCGCGCCTGCGCCGCCATCTGGTTGAGGGCGAGGCCAAGCCGCAGTCCTCTGCCGTGCCGCAGTACGAAGACCCGAACCCCGCGCCGACAAAGCCGGTGCCGGTATCGTTCCGCGAGCTGGGGCTGGAGCATCCTTCGGCCAGCGAATATCCCGAACCCGCAGGGGTCGCGCATGAAGCGCCGCGCAAGGATGGCGGCGACGATCACCTCTTCGAACCGCGTGGAGAGCGCCCCGACAGCGCGGGCAGCGCGTCTGACGAGTGGGACGAAACCCCGCCGCCGGTTACCCGCGCGATGCCCGAACCAAGCGCGGCCCGACCCGCAGAGACTCGCCCCATCGATCCCCCGCAGCCGCCTGCGCCGCTTGCTTTCGAGACCGTGGCAGAGCCCGAGCCACTTGCCGAACTGGCGCAAGCCGCGTGGAGTGAGCCGGTTCCCGACGCCGAGAATACCCCCGAATGGCACGCCGCCGTGGCGCAGTGGCCAGAGGAAGTGCCGTTTCCAGGACCGCGCTATCCGGGTGACACCGCGATATATGGCACGGTACCGGCGGGAAAGGTGGACGCCCACGACGAACCGACGCCAGAGGCCGAGGCATGGCCAGAGAGTATGTTCGCCGGCGAAGAAACCGAGTTCTCCTCTTGGTCGGGGCCGAAAGAGCAAACAGCCGAACCCGCAGCGGCTTGGGAAGAGGGCGATTCGCCTCCCGACCTGCCCCGCTCGCTGTTCGGTGGCGCGGGGGAGGACCCGGCAGAGCCGGATTGGCCGGTCGAAGCAGAACCTGCGGAGTCAGAGCCTTCCGTTTCGGCGATCGAACCGAGGCCTGAGCCGGACGCGATCGCAACGCCCGAACACGCGCCAGAGCCGATACCGACCCCGCAACCTGCCTATCGCCCCGAACCTGTTGCCACAGCACCGACCGCCGCGCCCGGCTTCGACATGACCTCGGCCCAGCCTGATTGGTACGATGGGGCGGGCGATGAAGAGGAAGACGCCGACGACGATGGCGCGGGCTATGGCTCGCTGATCGATGTCGGTCTGGGCAAAAGCCATGCAGCGCGCGGCCCTGCTACACGTCCGGGTGAGGCGGGCATGCCGCCATCGCTGCTGGCGCCGTCCGGCGGCGGGGGAATCAGGCCGCAGGGCAAGCCGCAGGATTTCCGCCTGCGCGAGGCACTGGACGAATTGGCGCGTTTGAGCGACTCATCGCGATAAGCGTTCGTCACATCTAAGCCGTTGAATTCACGTGGGGACCGCTCTCGGCATGGCTTGGGGCATGTCATTTTGCGGCTATGTGCAGTTGCAAAAACTGCTTTGTATCGTCATGGGGGTCCGGTGCGCCATTTCGCTGCGTGATCGCGGCGGGTGAGTCGCCATTTATTTCCGGACACTGGGGTCCGGGCCCCGACAGGATAGGTGACAATGGGTTTTCCGCCGGTTCAAGGCCTCTACGATGCGCGCAACGAACATGACGCCTGTGGCGTGGGTTTCATCGCCCATATTAAAGGCGATAAATCCAACGCGATTGTTAAACAGGGCCTGACCATTCTGGAAAACCTTGACCATCGCGGTGCGGTGGGCGCTGACCCGTTGCTGGGCGACGGGGCAGGTATCCTGATCCAGATGCCCGATGCGTTGTTCCGCAAGTGGGCCGATACCAACGGCAAGACCCTGCCGCCCGCGGGCGATTACGCGGTGGCGATGTGCTTCCTGCCGCAGGACGATGCCGCGCGCGAATTCATCGTGAACCGGTTTGAAACGTTTATCGCCAAGGAAGGTCAGGACCTGATCGGCTGGCGCGACGTGCCGACCACGCTGGACGGGCTGGGCAAGACGGTCATCGCCGAAATGCCGGTTATCCGTCAGGCGATCATCGGTCGTGGCGGCCCGTGCAAGGATCAGGACGCGTTCGAGCGTAAGATCCTCGCCATCCGCAAGCAGGTGCAGAACCCGCTCGAATCGCTGGCGCAAAAGCATGACCTGCCCGGCCTGACCGAGCTTTACATGCCGAGTTTTTCGAGCCGGACCATCGTGTACAAGGGCTTGCTGCTCGCCAACCAGGTCGGCAGCTTCTACGACGACCTGCGTGATCCCGACTGCACCTCGGCGCTTGCGCTGGTCCACCAGCGGTTCAGCACCAACACCTTCCCCAGCTGGAAGCTGGCGCAGCCGTTCCGGCTTATCGCCCACAATGGTGAAATCAACACGGTTCGCGGCAACGTGAACTGGATGAACGCGCGCCGCCGCACGATGGAATCGCCGCTGTTGGGGTCCGATCTCGACAAGATGTGGCCGATCATCCCGCATGGCCAGTCGGACACCGCGTGCCTCGACAACGCACTCGAACTGCTCCTTGCCGGTGGCTATTCGCTCAGCCACGCGATGATGATGCTCATCCCCGAGGCTTGGGCCAAGAACCACGAGATGGATCCGGCCCGCCGCGCGTTCTACGAATATCATGCCGCGTTGATGGAGCCGTGGGACGGCCCCGCCGCCGTCGCCTTTACCGATGGTCGCCAGATCGCCGCGACGCTGGATCGTAACGGTTTGCGCCCCGCGCGCTATTGCGTGACCAGCGACGATCTTGTCTGCATGGCTTCGGAAAGCGGCGTATTGCCGTTCGACGACGATTCGATCACCCGCAAGTGGCGTCTGCAGCCGGGCAAGATGCTGGTCATCGACCTCGATCAGGGCCGCATCATCGAGGATGAGGAGGTCAAGGCAGAGCTTGCCGCCGCGCAGCCCTATGCCGACTGGCTGAACCATTCGCAGTACAAGCTGGAAGATCTCGACCCGCTGGAGCCGGATGCAGAGGACGTTCCCGTTCCCGTCGGTGAACTGCTCGATCGCCAGCAGGCATTCGGCTACACGCAGGAAGACGTTTCGAAGTTCCTTGAGCCGATGCTGTTCAACGGCGACGATCCGATCGGATCGATGGGCACCGATACGCCCATTGCCGTCCTGTCAAAGCGTTCGCGCCTGCTCTACGACTATTTCAAGCAGAACTTCGCTCAGGTCACCAACCCGCCGATCGATCCGATCCGCGAAGAACTGGTGATGAGCCTGCTGTCGATGATCGGTCCGCGTCCGAACCTGCTGGGCAAGGAAGCCGGCACGCACAAGCGGCTGGAAATCAGCCAGCCGATCCTGACCAACGCCGATCTCGCCAAGATCCGTTCGGTAGAGGAAGTGCTGGACGGTGCATTCCGCACTGCCACCATCGACATCACCTGGGATGCCAGCACCGGGGCCGACGGGCTGGAGCAGGCGATCAAGGAAATGTGCTGGTCCGCAACCGAAGCGGTGCTGCAGGACAAGAACATCCTGATCCTCTCCGACCGTGCGCAGGGCCCCGATCGCATTGCGATGCCCGCATTGCTGGCGACGGCAGCGGTCAACGCGCATCTGATCCGTCAGGGCCTGCGTATGCAGACCGGCCTTGTCGTCGAAACCGGCGAAGCGCGCGAAGTGCACCACTTCTGCGTGCTGGCGGGTTACGGCGCGGAAGCCGTGAACCCCTACCTCGCGTTCGAGACGCTGGAGCATATCCGCGTCGAGAAGGAAGCCCCGCTGGAGGCTTACGAGGTCGAGAAGAACTACATCAAGGCGGTCGGCAAGGGCATCCTGAAGGTCATGTCCAAGATGGGCATCTCGACCTATCAGTCCTATTGCGGCGCGCAGATCTTCGACGCGGTCGGTCTGTCGACCAAGTTCATCGACGCCTACTTCACCGGCACCGCGACCACGATCGAGGGTGTTGGCCTTGCCGAAGTGGCGCAGGAAACCGTGCGTCGTCACCAGGCGGCCTATGGCCAAGAGGAAATCTACCGCAATCAGCTCGATGTCGGCGGTATTTATCAGTATCGCATCCGTGGCGAAGACCACGCCTGGACCCCGGCGACGATCAGCAACCTTCAGCACGCGGTGCGCGGCAACAACTATGCCACGTACGAGGAGTACGCGAAGGACATCAACGAGCAATCGGAACGCCTGCTGACGATCCGCGGCTTGATGGATCTGAAGAAGGCGGATGAGCCTCTGCCGCTCGATCAAGTGGAATCGGCGGAAAGCATCGTAAAGCGGTTTGCGACCGGCGCGATGAGCTATGGCTCGATCAGCTGGGAAGCGCACACGACGCTGGCACTGGCCATGAACCGGATCGGCGGCAAGTCGAACACCGGTGAAGGGGGTGAGGATCCGATCCGTTTCAAGCCGCTCGAAAACGGCGACACGATGCGTTCGGCGATCAAGCAGGTTGCTTCGGGCCGCTTCGGCGTCACCACCGAGTATCTCGTCAACGCCGACGACATCCAGATTAAGATGGCGCAGGGCGCAAAGCCCGGCGAGGGTGGCCAGCTGCCCGGACACAAGGTCGACAAGATCATCGGCAAGACGCGGCACTCCACGCCGGGCGTAGGCCTGATTTCGCCCCCGCCGCACCACGACATCTACTCGATCGAGGATCTGGCACAGCTGATCCACGACCTGAAGAACGTGAACCGGCAAGCGCGCATCTCGGTCAAGCTCGTCTCTGAAGTCGGCGTCGGCACGGTCGCCGCGGGCGTTTCGAAGGCGCGGGCGGACCATGTCACGATCTCTGGTTATGAAGGCGGCACGGGCGCGTCCCCGCTCACGTCCTTGACGCACGCCGGCTCTCCTTGGGAAATCGGCCTTGCCGAGACGCAGCAGACGCTGCTGCTCAACGATCTGCGTTCGCGCATTTCGGTGCAGGTCGACGGCGGCCTGCGCACCGGGCGCGACGTCGCCATCGGCGCTCTATTGGGCGCGGACGAGTTCGGCTTCGCCACCGCCCCGCTGATCGCGGCAGGCTGCATCATGATGCGCAAGTGCCACCTGAATACCTGCCCGGTCGGCGTCGCGACGCAGAACCCGGAGCTGCGCAAGCGCTTCACCGGTCAGCCGGAGCACGTGATCAACTACTTCTTCTTCGTGGCCGAAGAGCTGCGCAAGATCATGGCCGAGATGGGTTTTGCCACGCTCGACGAGATGATCGGCCGGGTCGACCGGATCGACATGAAAAAGGCGATCACCCACTGGAAGGCCCAGGGCATCGACCTGTCGAAGCTGCTGCACCAGGTGGAAGTGCCCGAAGGCAAGCAGCTGTTCTGGACCGAGACGCAGGATCATGGCCTCGATGCCGCGCTCGACAACGACCTGATCGCCGCCAGCGCACCCGCGCTGGAAAAGGGCGAGAGCGTCCGCATCGACCGCGAGATTCGCAACGTGAACCGCACGACCGGCACGATGCTGTCGGGTGAAGTCGCCAAGAAATACGGCCACGCCGGCCTGCCCGACAACACGATCCGCGTGAACTTCACCGGCGTTGCGGGGCAGTCGTTCGCGGCATGGCTGGCGCACGGCGTCACGCTGGACCTTGTCGGCGACGGCAACGACTATGTCGGCAAGGGCCTGTCGGGCGGCCGCGTCATCGTCCGTCCACCCGAAGGCGCGCCGCGCGAACCGGGCGACAACATCATCGTTGGCAACACCGTGCTGTACGGCGCGATTGCGGGCGAGGCCTATTTCAACGGCGTCGCAGGCGAACGTTTCGCCGTCCGCAATTCTGGCGCGATCGCGGTTGTCGAAGGCATTGGCGACCACGGGTGTGAGTATATGACCGGCGGCACCGTACTGGTGCTGGGGCCCACGGGCCGTAACTTCGCTGCTGGCATGAGCGGCGGCATCGCCTATGTTTACGACCCCGACGGCGTGTTCGATAAACATTGCAACACGGCGATGGTGGACCTGCGCGCCGTGGCCAACGCCCGCGACGAAGACGACGGCATCGGCCGTCCGGTTCAGCGCGGTCGCGGGATCGAGGACTTCGGCATGGGCGATCCGCTCTACCACGATGCGGAACGCCTGAAGGTCCTGCTCGAACGGCACCACCTGCACACCGGCAGTGCGAAGGCGCGGGCGCTGCTCGACGATTTCGACAATGCCGTCACGAAATTCGTGAAGGTGATGCCGCGCGACTACGAAAACGCGCTGAAAAACCTCGAAGCCGAGCGTCTTGCCGCTCAGAGCGAAGCTGCGGAATAAGGGGCAGATACGATGGGCAAGGAAACCGGCTTTCTCGAACTCGATCGCGTCGACCGTACTTATGCGGACCCGGCGGAGCGCCTTCAGCACTATCGGGAATTCGTGATTCCCCACACCGAGGATGGGCTGCGTTCGCAGGCCTCGCGGTGCATGAATTGCGGCATTCCCTATTGTCACAACGGCTGTCCGGTGAACAACATCATCCCGGACTGGAACCACATGACCTATGAGGGGGACTGGAAGGAGGCGCTGATCACGCTGCACTCCACCAACAATTTCCCCGAGTTCACCGGCCGCATCTGCCCCGCCCCGTGCGAAGCGGCGTGCACCCTCAACATCACCGACGAACCGGTGACCATCAAGTCGATCGAATGCGCCATCGTCGACAAGGGGTGGGAGAACGACTGGATCAAGCCGCAACCGCCGGAAAAGAAGACCGGAAAGTCGGTTGCCGTCGTCGGTTCGGGACCTGCGGGCATGGCCTGCGCGCAGCAGCTGGCGCGCGCGGGGCACTCCGTCACGGTGTTCGAGAAGAACGACCGGGTCGGCGGATTGCTGCGTTACGGCATTCCCGACTTCAAGATGGAAAAGCATCTGATCAACCGCCGCGCGGCACAGATGGAGGCCGAAGGCGTTACCTTCCGCACCAGCACCGAGGTCGGGGTGGAGATCACGCTCAAGACGCTGAAGGAAAACTTCGACGCGGTCGTCCTGTCGGGCGGCGCGGAAGATGCCCGTACGCTCGATATTCCGGGTTCGGAAATGAGCGGCGTGCGCCTTGCGATGGAATTCCTGACGCAGCAGAACAAGCGCAACGCGGGCGATGACGAACAGCGCGCCGCCCCGCGCGGCACGCTGACCGCGACGGGCAAGCACGTCATCGTCATCGGCGGCGGCGATACCGGTTCGGACTGCGTCGGCACCAGCAACCGTCAGGGCGCAGCCAGCGTCACGCAGCTGGAAATCATGCCCAAACCGCCGGAGCGCGAGGACAAGGCGATGACGTGGCCGAACTGGCCGCTGAAGCTGCGCACCTCGTCCAGCCACGAAGAGGGTGTCGACCGTGACTTCTCTGTCCTGACCAAACGGGTCGTGGGCGAGAACGGGAAGGTCACCGGCCTCGAATGCGTCCGCCTCGAATGGGAAGGCCGCGAGATGAAGGAAGTGCCGGGCAGCGAATTCACGCTGAAGGCCGACCTGATCCTGCTTGCGATGGGCTTCGTCGGTCCGAAGAAGGCCGGTATGCTCGACAAGGCCAACCTCGAGTATGACGCGCGCGGCAATGTCGCGGCAAATACCGACGACTATCGCACCAGCGATGCGCAGGTCTGGGTCTGCGGTGACATGCGCCGTGGGCAGAGCCTTGTCGTCTGGGCGATCCGCGAAGGCCGTCAGGCTGCGCGCAGCGTCGATCTGGCGCTGATGGGCGAGACCGAACTGCCGCGCTGATCGGCGCGACTATGCAATGACAAAGGGCGCGCTCCGGATGCGGGGCGCGCCCTTTTGTTTTGCTTGCAAGTCTGGCGTTGCGGCCCGACATGGTCGGGATGACGCCATCCTCGATCCTGTCCGCGACTTATGTCCAACACCTGCATTTGCTCGCCAACTGGTTGACCAAGGCGCGCGATCAGCTGGGGGATGCTGCCGCTCAAGACCTTTTGGTCTCCCGGATCGCGCCAGATATGTTTCCGCTGGCGACCCAAGTCCGCTTTGTCTGTGCGCAGGCCTTGGAAGGGACATACCGGCTGCGTGAGATGGAGTTCCCCGCGCTCGTCGGCGAAATGCTGAAAGAGGGTCAGAACGCTGGTGATGCCCCAGGCACGATCGATAGCGCCCTCGCGCGGATCGAGCAGACGATCACGGTTGTCGAAAAATTGCTGAACCCGGCCAAGGTCGATGCCCCGGACCGGCCTGTCGCGCATAGCCTGCCCATCGGCATTGTTTTCGATGTAACGTTGGAACAGTACGTTCGCGACTGGGCCTTGCCGCAGTTCTATTTTCACCTCGTCACTGCCTACGCGATCATGCGGGGGCAGGGCGTGGAACTGGGCAAGGCAGATTTCGTCGCACACATGTTTGCGCACGTAAGGCCCGGCACATTGCCTGCGAACATGGGGTAAGTCGGGAGGGGGCGGCGATCGGTTTGCCGCCCCGAACCGATCAATACATATGCTGGCCGCCGTTGATCGACAGGGTCGATCCGGTGACGAAGGTCGCCTCCTCTGATGCGAAGAAGGCGACGCCGCGGGCGATTTCGTCGGCATGGCCAAGGCGGCCGACCGGGATTTTCTGGATGATCTTCTCCAGAACCGATTCGGGAACGGCGGCAACCATATCGGTGTCGATATAGCCCGGCGCGATCGCGTTCACGGTCACGCCGTACTTCGCGCCTTCCTGCGCCAAGGCTTTGGTAAAGCCGTGGATGCCCGACTTGGCCGCGGCATAGTTGACCTGACCGTACTGACCGGCCTGGCCGTTGACCGAACCGATGTTGACGATGCGGCCCCACTTGCGTTCGCGCATGCCGGGGAACGTGGCCTTGGCCATGTTGAAACACCCGCCAAGGTTGACGCGCATCACCTCGTTCCAGTCGTCCCAGCTCATCTTGTGCAGAACGCCATCGCGGGTGATGCCAGCGTTGTTGACGACGACATCGATGGGGCCAAGATCTTCGGCGATCTTGGCGCAACCGGCGATGGTCGCTTCGTGGTCGCCCACGTCGAATTTATAGGTCGGAATGCCCGTCCGCTCTGTGAAGGCGCGGGCCTTTTCGTCATTGCCAGCATAGTTGGCGGCAACGGTGAAACCCAGGTCGCGCAGGGCCAGGCTGATTCCCTCGCCGATGCCCCGGCTGCCCCCTGTGACGACTGCAACTCTTGTCATTGGCGTATTTCCTTTCAGTTGCTCTCCTCGGCACGACGTTATGGGCGCGCCCCTTCCTCTACAAGCGGACTTTCGTCGAAAGCACTTGTGCGGTCGTATTATGCTGCACTGCACAATAATGCAATGAGATCTTTCGCACTTGCACAAAAGTCCAATGCGCAGCGATCACGGCGCGACGGTAAAGGCAGAGAGATGTGAAAGGATCGCGACAATCGCGACCAAGGCTTCGGATCAGAAGCGGAAACGGGTGCCGACGTAAACCGACTGATTGTCCTGCTGCCCATCGGTCAGCGGGGCAAGGCGATCGCGATCGGATGAATAGCGGATACCGGCCGTCACCTTCAGGTTGCCCGCCACGCGATAGGCACCGCCGACATCGACCGACTTTTCGCCATCGGCAAACGTGCGCGGCGCGCTGCCCGGCAGGGCATTCTCGTCAAGCTCGACCGTAGTGCTGAACCGGCTTTTGCCGCTGCTGGCCGATTTGGCGGGCGTAAAGCTGCGCAGGTCGGGCGCAGTGTCTTCGCCGATTTCATTGGGCAGCGTGAACGAGCGCGTACCTGCCTGAACGGCGGGTGCGTTGTTCTGCGTAAAGCTTTGATAGCCGCGCGCGACGCCAAGGTTGAACGCGACCGAGTCGACACCGGCCATGCCGCGAATGCCATCGGTGCCCTTCTGCGACTTCACCGATTTGGCCGTAGCCGCATCGACGCGAACCGCCAGAGTGACCGAACGCTTGCCGCTCTGCCGCGAACCGGCGGGCGTAAAGCGGAACAGGCTGCTGCTGTCTCCGCCGCGCGCGATGGTTGCACGGCGGAGCGTGTCGAGCAGCTTGGGATCGACCGAGGCAGGCGTGAACGCGCCAAGATCACCGCTAGCCGCAAGGCTCAGCCCGCTATCGATACGAAGGGTGTCGCCGGAAACGGCGGCAAGCGCCGAGGGCAGCGCCGCGAGGCAAGCGACACCGGCACACAAGCCGAAGCCTGCGCGCACCTTGCGCCGTTGCATCCTGGTCTTCCCTCCAGCCATCTGGCCGACTTCCTCCTGACCTTTCACGCGGAAATACGCATTCTTGACGTCACTGTTCCAGACGACAGGGCGAATTTTCCGCTCGGTTGGTTTCTATACCCTCAACACCCGCCCGATGCCAAGCAGCGAATCGTGCGAAAAAGCGATTCGCCGCAACATGTTGCATGGAATCGACAGGGCGCGCCTTTCGGACATTGCCGGTTAAGGATGGCGCGGGTTTATGACTCTCATGTTGCAGGCGGTTCGGCATCGTGTCGCATTAAGCATGGTCCTGTTTCGGGGGCTGTTCCGGCTCGACGCTTGCCGCCCGCCTTCGCGCGGGATAGAGCATGCCGCGCACACCGGCAGACCTGTCGGCACAAGACCATTTGAATACGCCTTTTTACGGAAAAGAGAATCGATGACCGGCACCTTCTTCGAAAGCACCATCGCAAAACCGGCCCGGCTGCTGGCGGCGGCAAGCGCACTGGCGCTGCTTGCGGGCTGCGGCGGCAGCAACGATGCGGTCAAGGCCGACCTTGCGGCCAGCCAGGTCACCACGATCGGCGTCAACGCCTACCTTTGGCGCGCCAGCCTCGACACGCTGGACTTCGCGCCGATCCTGCAGGCCGATTCGAACGGCGGCGTGATCGTGACCGACTGGTACAACAATCCGGCCAATCCGGGTGAGCGGATCAAGGTCAGCGTCGCGATCCTGGACCAGGACCTGCGCGCCGATGCGCTGCGCGTTGCGGCCAGCCGCGAAGTGTCGCAGGGCGGCGCATGGGTGGCCGCGCCGGTTCAGGCCGCGACGATCCAGAAGCTGGAAGACATCATCCTTACGCGCGCCCGCGAACTGCGCCGCGACGCGCTGACCGGCTGAACCGCGTTACCGGGGCACTGCGATGAGTGAAGAACGCTTCGATCCGTCGGTCGCCGACGGACGCTGGCAACGCGCGTGGGACGAGGCGGAGGCTTTCCGCGCCGATTCCGAGAGCGACAAGCCGAAGAGCTATGTGCTGGAGATGTTCCCCTATCCTTCGGGGCGCATCCACATCGGCCATGTGCGCAACTACACGATGGGCGACGTGCTGGCACGCTTCAAGGCGATGACCGGGCATGAAGTGCTGCATCCGATGGGCTGGGACGCGTTCGGCATGCCGGCCGAAAATGCCGCGATGGAAAAGGGCGTACATCCCGGCGGTTGGACGCGCGAGAATATCGCCAACATGAAGGCGCAGTTGCAGCGCCTTGGCTTTGCGCTGGACTGGAGCCGCGAGTTCGCGACCTGCGATGCCGAATATTATGGGCACGAACAGGCGCTCTTCCTCGAATTCTACAGGCATGGCCTCGTCTATCGCCGCGAATCCGCGGTGAACTGGGACCCGGTCGACATGACCGTGCTGGCCAACGAACAGGTGATCGACGGGCGCGGCTGGCGCTCTGGCGCACTGGTGGAGAAGCGGAAGCTTTCCCAGTGGTTCCTAAAAATCACGCAGTTTGCCGACGAATTGCTCGAAGGGCTGGGCGGGCTCGACAAGTGGCCCGAAAAAGTCCGGCTGATGCAGGAAAACTGGATCGGCAAGTCGACCGGCCTTCAGGCGCATTTCAAGGGCAGCAACTTCGACGAGACCATCGAGGTCTATACCACGCGGCCCGACACGATTTTCGGCGCAAGCTTCGTCGCCGTCGCCGCCGATCACCCGATCGCGCAGGCAGTGGCCGATACCGACCACATGGCGGCGGCCTTCATCGAAAAGTGCAAGGCAGGCGGCACGACCGCAGCCGAGCTGGAAACGGCGGAGAAGCTGGGCTTCGATACTGGGCTGAAAGTTGCGCACCCGTTCACGGGCGAGGACTTGCCGGTCTGGATAGCGAACTTCGTGCTGATGGATTACGGCACCGGCGCGATCATGGCCGTGCCGGGCCACGACCAGCGCGACTTCGAATTCGCCACCAAGTACGGACTTCCCATCAAGCGCGTGGTCGCGGCCAGCAAGGCCGATGCCGACAAGCCGTTCGAGGGCGAGGCCGAAGCGGGCGAGGGAATCGTCGTCAATTCCGACTTCCTCTCCGGCCTTTCGGTCGAGGATGCGAAGACCGCGATTATCACGCGCGCTGCCGAAGACGGTTGGGGCATTCCCAAGACGCAGTATCGCCTACGTGACTGGGGCGTTTCGCGTCAGCGGTATTGGGGCACGCCAATCCCGATGATCCATTGCGATGCCTGCGGCGTGGTTCCGGTCCCTGAGGATCAATTGCCGGTCACGCTTCCCGACGACGTGGATTTCAAGACGCCGGGCAACCCGCTCGACCGTCACCCTACGTGGAAACATGTCGATTGCCCGAAGTGCGGCGCAAAGGCGCGGCGAGAGACAGACACGCTCGACACCTTTGCCGATTCCAGCTGGTACTTCCTGCGCTTTGCCAGCCAGCCGGGCGACAAGCCGTTCGATGCCGCCGAAGTCGCCAAGTGGCTGCCGGTCAACCAGTACATCGGCGGGATCGAACACGCGATCCTGCACTTGCTCTACGCCCGGTTCTGGACCCGAGCGCTGGCCCATTGCGGCATGGTTGAGGTGAAGGAACCCTTCGCCCAGTTGTTCACGCAAGGTATGGTCACGCACGAGACCTATGAACGCAAGGTCGATGGCCGCGCGGTCTATTACAGCCCTTCCGAAGTCCTGCGTGATGGTAATGGCGCGACGCTCAAAGACGATGGTCAGCCGGTGGAGATCGGCCGCGTCATCAAGATGTCGAAGTCGAAAAAGAACGTCGTCGACCCGGACGAGATCGTGGCTCAGTACGGTGCGGACGCGGTGCGCTGGTTCATGCTCTCCGACAGCCCGCCCGAACGCGATCTGCCGTGGAGCGAAGCGGGCATCGAAGGCTGCGGTCGTTTCGTCCAGCGCCTGTGGCGTCTGTTCGGGCAGTACGACGCCAATGCGCAAGGTGACGACAAGGCTCTGGCGCGTAAGATGCACCAGACAATCGCTGCCGTGGCCGACGATATCGAGGCGTTGGGTTTCAACAAGGCCGTCGCCCGCATCTACGAATTGACAAATGCTGCCGAAAAGGCCGCGCCCTCGGCCAGCCGCAGCGAGGCGATCCGCACGCTGATCCTGCTGGTCGCGCCGATGATGCCGCATTTGTCCGAAGAGGCATGGTCGCGCGCCGGATTTACCGGCCTGATCGCGCAAGCCGCGTGGCCCAGGTACGACGAGGCGATGCTGGTCGAGGACGAAGTTACCATCGCCGTGCAGGTGAAGGGCAAGCTGCGCGATACGATCACCGTCGCCAAGGGAACCGGCAAGGATCAGCTGGAGGCGCTTGCGCTTGCCAGCGAGAAGGTTCAGCGTAACATCGATGGGGCGCCGGTCCGCAAGGTGATCGTGGTGCCCGACCGTTTGGTGAACATCGTCGTCTGATGCGTTTTCTCGTCCTCCCTCTTGCGCTGCTGCTCTCTGCCTGCGGGCTGTCGCCGATGTACGCGGGCGGCGGTAACGGACGGGTCGCGACCGGGCTTGCCGCGATAGAGGTGTCGCCGATTTCGGGCCAGCTCGGCTGGCTGATGCGCGATGCCTTGATTGAGCGGTTGGGCGCGGACGGCGGTTCGCCGCAGTATCGGCTCGACGTGCGGCTCGACGACCAGCTTGAGGGCCTTGGCCTGCTGGGCGACGATACCATCGGGCGTGAACGTCGCACCTTGCGCGCGCGCTATCGGCTGGTTGACCTGACCACCGGCGAAACCGTGCTGGATACGACATCGGGCATGGACGCCGGTATCGACGTCGTTTCCAGTGAATATGCGACCATCGCGGCAGAGCAGACCGCGATCGAGAATCTGACGCGCGAAGTGTCCGAACGCATCGTCACCAACGTCGCGTTGAAACTGCGCGCCAACGGCCCCGCGCCGGTGATGTGAGCCGGGTGGCGGGATGAAGGCCACCCAACGCAACTTCGCCCAGACCGCCGCCGGTGCGGCGCGCAAGGCGAAGATATTCTTCTTCTGTGGCCCTGACGAGGCGGGAGCCCACGGCGCGGCGGCGCGTGTTATCGCCATGCTCGACGATCCGGGCGAGAAGGTTGAGATCGACGGCGGCGACCTGAAACGCGATCCGGTGCGGCTGGCCGACGAAACCCGCTCGACTTCCCTGTTCGGCGACCGGCGGCACATCGTCGTGCGCGCCAATGGCGAGGAAGCGCTGGAGGCGCTGAAAATCCTCACCGACAGCGACCCGGCCGAGATTGCGCAGGGCTGGCCGGTGCTAATCGTCGCCAATGGCGCGACCGACAAGTCCCGCTCCGCAAAGCTGCTCGAAAAGCGCGACGATGCGCTGGTTGCCATGTTCTACCCGCCCGATCTTGCCTCGGTGACCGGCGAAGTCCGCCGCCTTGCCGACGCGGCGGGCCTGCGCATGGGGACCGAACTGGCCCAGCGGATTGCCGGCTCGGTTGGTCTGGATACGCGCATGGCCGCGTCCGAAGTCGCGAAGCTGGCTCTATATCTCGACGCCGATCCGCAGGCCCCGCGCAACGTCACCGCGCAAGACCTCGACGCCATCGCGGCGGAGACCGAGGACGACGGCATGATGCCGCTGGTCGATGCGGTTCTGTCGGGCGATGCGGCGAAAGTGCCGCACGAACTGTCGCGGTTTCACCAGTTGAATCTCAACCCTGTCGGTACGGTGTTGGCGATGGAGCGGCGGGTGGCCCAATTGGCGCAATTGGCAGCGCGAATGGGGCAAAGCGGTGATGTCGCGGGCTTCGTCGCGGGCGAAGTGCAGTCGCGCCGCCTGTTTTTTCGCGATCAACCAGCCGTAACGCAACAGCTGCAAAGGTGGCGCGGGCCGCGTCTGGCGCGGTTGGGGGAGAAGCTGATCGAGCTGCACCGTGCGCTGCTGGCCGACAGTCAGGCCGCACCGCTGCTTTTCGCGGCAGGCTGCGCAGAGATCGCGCGCGCCGCCCAACCCCGGCGTTAGCATTTGATGCTGCCTGCCTGGCGGTCCTGCGTTAGCCTGCGCGCGCTTTTGTTGGCTTGCAGCCTAGGCTGCGCTAACAGGCGTATCGCTCAGATTTTTCGAATATCGTAGTTTCCCATGGATATGCAGTCGCGTCGCGAACGGGCATCCGCAAAAGTTGGTAACGCCCCCGTCATTCCCGAACCGCGCAATGGCCGCGCGGCGAAGGGGGATGCACGGCCTGCTGCGGCGATCCCTGCTTTGGAGAAGCGGCGGCTGCAATGTTATCTCGCGCTGATGCTGGGCGACATCGTGGCGGTGTTCGCCAGCTTTGCCTTTGGCTCGCTGTTTCACCCGGTGAGCTTTGCGATCCAGCACTCGCTGACGCATCGTTGACGACCAAACCCCACTGTTCCTCGGCGATCTTCCCCGAAGGTTCCCACGCATAAGTCTTCGTCGCGCTCGCCATTTCCACGCAGAGCAGGTCGGCATGTCCTTTCAGCGCCTCTGCCGCCGCCTTGCAGCGATCCACGTGATAGGGGCCGAATTGCGACCACAACAGCGCCACGCGGGGCAGGCGTGCGCTGCTGCCACGGCGGCGGGGGACAAGGCGTGGCATTCGCGGCACGCCAGACACTTAGGCAAGCGTCCCGGCGAAGGCAACGCGCGCAAGGTTCACAAAGCGGGTGCAAAGTCCCCGGCCATGCATTAGGCCGCGGGCGATGGACGTAGCGGTATTCCACCCGGGCACACAGCACAGCTGGCAGACGGCAACCGCGTTACAGGATCTGGACCGGCTGGCCTGGTACGCGACATCGATCTTTTATCAGCCCGACCGGTTTCCCTATCGTCTGGAACGCTATGCCCCCGGCGCGCTGGGCGAACGATTGCACCGGGAATTTCGCCGGTTTCAGCATCCCGGCCTGAACCCTGCGAAAGTACGCACCGCTGGGTGGGCAGAATGGGCCGAACGCATTGCCAAGCGGCTGGGCCAGCGCCGCCTGGCCAAGCGGATCGACATGTGGGGCAACGATCGCTTCGTCGCCAATCTTGCCGCTGCGGTCACCTCCGCCGAACGGTTCGCGCTTTGGGGCTATAGCGGATCCTCGCGCAGCACATTCGAATTGGCGCGACAGCACGGCCGAACCTGCATCCTAGACCGGACGAATGGCGATTTTCGTATCTACAACCGGATGATGGAGCCAGTGCGGCAGGATTATGGCGAATGGTTCCTGCCGGCCGAACGCCCGATCCCGCAGGAAATCATCGATAGCGACGCTGCCGAATACCGGCTGGCGCGACGCATCCTTGTCGGCAGCCCGTTTGCACGGCGCACGATCGAACAGGCAGAGGACGACCCGACGATCCGCGACCGCACCCGCGTGCTGAACTATTGCTATGACGAGCCGCTTTTCGCACACCTGCCTCCGCCGAAACCGGTGGGCCGGGATGAGCCGGTGAAGTTCCTGTGGGTCGGCCTCGTCATCCCGCGCAAGGGGATCCAGTACGTGCTGGAGGCGATCGAGAAAATACCGCCCAGCGCCGCACAACTGACCATCGTGGGCGACCTGAAACTGCCGCGGCGGGTCTTTGCCCGCTATTCCGACCGGGTGCGCTATATTCCCACCGTTTCGCGCGCCGATGTGCCCGCGATCATGGCCGACCACCACGCGTTTTTGTTGCCCAGCCTGTTCGAAGGCGCGGGCATCACGCTTTACGAGGCGCTGGCCTCGGGCTGTGCCCTGATCCAGAGCGACCGGTGCGCAGAGGCGGTGACACCCGAAACGGGGCTGCAGATCGGGCAGCCTTCCACGGAATCGGTGCACCGCGCGATGATGACGATGGTGGAGGACCGCGACCGGCTGAACGCATGGCGCGCCGCCGCGCAGGGTGAGGCGCGGCAGTACAGCTTTGCGCATTATCGCGATAATATCGCCGGGGAGCTTGCCTCGCTGGGGCTTTAGCGGATCAGGCCCCACACCCGGTCCCGCAGCATCGCGAAACCGGCCCGCAGATCGTCCCGGTGCAGGAATCCCGCTCGCTTCGTCTGTTGAAACAGGATGAGGACCATCACGGCATCGAGCGCGTTGAGCGCCAGCGCCGCGCCCAGCGGGCCGAGCGGCTCGACCAGAACCCATGCAATCGCCAGCGCCAGCGCGGACAGGACGATGAACTGGATTGCGTAGCCTTCCTGCCGGTTGATCGACAGCAGCAACGTCGCCATGCCCATCCACACCCCGTTCAGCACCATTGTCACCCCCATCGCGATCACGAAATCGCGTGGCGGATCGATCGTGCCTGCCGTCCATAGCATCACGATTTCCGGCCCAATCAGCGCCAGAATGCCCAGTGTTGGGACCAGAACCGCGATGTTGGTGCCGACTGTCAGGATTAACAGCGCAACCTGATCCACGCGCCGCGCGGCGGAGTGCGCGACGCCGAAAAGCGGCATGGCGGCGTTTGAGAGAAGCCCGGTAATCTGGAACGGCAACCGGGTCAGGGTGCGAACGGTGGTAAAGATCGGCACGGCGGCAATTCCGGCGCGCGCGCCGACCAGCACCGTCATCATCTGCAAGGCCATGGCCGTGCCCAGCGGCAATGCCAGCGCGGCCAGCGAGGGGCGGGCCAGTCCGCGCAATTCGGAAAGGCTGAAACGGGCGTTACGGTCCAGCATCCATGGTGCGGCGCGGCGCAGAAATCCGCTCAGGATCGGAACCCCGGCCAAGCGGACGACCAGATACCCCAACGCCACCGGCAGGATACCGAACCCCAACAGCACAAGGGCCACCGCTATGATCAGTTCGACCGCGATCAATGTCGACTGCGTCAGCGTCGCGGCGGCGAAGCGGTCGGTGGCCCGCAGCCCCCCGCGCAGTCCGTTCAATTGCAACGAAACGGCGCCATAGGCGACAAGGGCCAATGTCGCCTCTCGCGCATAACCCTCCGCCGCAGGCTGGGCGAAATCGACCACGCCGGGGGCGACGACGTAGAGCAGCAGCGCCGCGCCAAGCACGAGCGCGACGCCGACCGCGAACTGGGTTTGCCGCATGGTCGCAAAGGTGCGTTTCACCGCATCGCGCTGCGCCACTTCGACCGTGGCGTTGGCCATGATCATCTTATTCGATGCCGCAGCCGTCACGCCAAGGTCGGTCATCGAAAGGTAGGATGGCAGAGTGAACAGCAGCAACCACGCGCCATAGACCTCCAGCCCCCAGACGCTGGCGAATACCGGCACGGCCAAGAGCTGGCCCACCATCAGCGTGACCTGCCCATAGCCGAGTGCGCCGACGTTCCGCACCAATCGCGAACCCGCGAGTTTTCGCCAAAGTCGCGCGATCATGCAGCCACTCCGCCATCGCCGCGCGACAGGAAATCGCGATAGGTCGCCGCCAACCCGCTACGCAGATCGGTTTTCGGTCGCCAGCCGGTTGCGCGCAATCGCGTGCTGTCGATCCGCTTGCCTTGCGCTCCGTCGGGCTTTGCGGGGTCTGTTACGATCTTGCCCCGGAAACCGACCGTTTCCGCCACCAATGCGGCAAGGTCGCGGATCGCGATGTCTTCCCCCGTGCCGACGTTGAACAGGCCGCCGCCTTGCCCGTGCTTTACCAGATGGGCGCAAGCCTCGGCGAAATCATCGACGAAAAGCAGTTCGCGACGGGGCGTGCCGGTGCCCCAGATCGTCATTGCTTCGTTACCGGCGATCTTGGCTTCATGTGCCTTGCGGATCAGCGCGGGGACGACGTGGCTTTTCACCGGATCGTATCGATCGCCCGGACCATAGAGGTTCGTCGGCACCGCCGTCATGAAATCGCAGCCGTATTGCGCGCGATAGGTATCGCACAGCGTCGCGCCCGCGATCTTGGCGATGGCATAACCGAGGTGACCGGGATCGGGCGCGCCCTGCAAAAAGGCGCTTTCCTTGATCGGCTGCGCCGCCCCGCGCGGATAGATCGCCGACGATGCCACGAAGACCAGCCGTTCGACCGCATGTCTGGCGGCGGTATCGATCAGGTTCGCGGCGATCATCACATTGTCGTATGCGAATTCCGCAGGCCGCTCGCGATGTGCCATGATTCCGCCCGCGCGGGCGGCGGCGATGATCACGACTTCCGGGCGATTGTCCGCGAACCATTCCCGAACCTTCGTCTGTTCGCGCAAGTCGAGCGTACGCGGGGCCGTGAGAACTCTGCAACCGGCGTGGTCCAGAACGCGCACGATCGCTTGCCCCGCCATGCCCGCATGGCCCGCGACATAGGCGCTCTTGCCCGTCAGATCGTATGCATCGGCCATCGTCAGATGCCCCGACTTGCCAAATGATCGGTCGGCGCGGTCGGGGGCAACGTGCCCATCGCCACCGACCGATGCCCGCTAAACAGATGCAGGCGTGTTCCGCCGCACCTGCGTTTCAATCCAGCTATAGGTCTGCTCCAGCCCCTGACGCAGGGTCTGGCTGGGCCGCCAGCCAAGCTTTTCCTCGATCAGGCTGTTTTCGGAATTGCGCCCGCGCACACCGGTGGGGCCGGGGATGTGTTCCTTGTGGATCGTCTTGCCCGCGATGTCGGCCACGGTGTCGACCAGCTGGTTGATCGTTACCATCTCGTCCGATCCGATATTGACCGGCCCTTCGAACGTCGACCGGGTCAGGCGCAGCGTCCCTTCAAGGCATTCGTCGATATAGAGGAACGAGCGGGTCTGAAGCCCGTCGCCCCAGATTTCAATCGTATCGTCGCTGGTCGCCCGCGCCACCTTGCGGCAGATCGCCGCCGGGGCCTTTTCCTTGCCGCCGTCCCATGTGCCTTCGGGGCCGAATATGTTGTGATAGCGCGCGACGCGGTTCGCCATGCCGTGGTTGCGGTTGTAGGCAAGGAACAATCGTTCGGAGAACAGCTTTTCCCAACCGTATTCGCTGTCGGGCGCGGCGGGATAGGCCGAATCCTCGCGGCAGTTCGGATCGTTCGGGTTCTCTTGGTTGTACGCCGGGTACATGCAGGCGGACGAGGAATAGAACACGCGGTTGATATTTCGCTTGTGCGCGATATCGGCGACGTTGAGGTTGATGGATGCCGAATTGTGCATGATGTCGGCATCGTGCTCGCCGGTGAAGATGTATCCGGCCCCGCCCATGTCGGCGGCAAGCTGATAGACTTCGTCGAACCGGCGATCGATCACGGTGCGGCAGAAGGCCTGGTCGCGCAGGTCGCCGATCACGAAATCGTCGGCCTCCGTCTCGGCATATTCGTGGAACTTCAGGTCCACGCCGCGCACCCAGAAACCTTCGCGCTTCAGCCGCTTGACGAGATGGCCGCCGATGAAGCCACCGGCTCCGAGGACGAGGGCGGATTTCATCGCTTACTCCTGATTTTCAGTGCCTTGTGGCATAAGGATAGTCTCGAACCGATCGGCGATCGCGTCGATGTCGAACGTTCGCTTAGCATACTGGCGGGCGTTGTCACCCATCGCGCGGCGGCGCTCTGCCGATGCGGCAAGTTCGCGCGCGGCGGCGACCATTCCTGCCCGGTCGCCGGGTTCGACCACCATGCCGGCATCCGCGCCGGTAATGTTACGGGCGGCAAGGTTGGCGCTGGGCATGGATGCAAGGATCGGGCGGCCTGCGGCGAGGTAGGTCAGGATTTTCGAAGGCACGGAATAAATCCCCGCCTCCGGCTCTATCATCGCGACCAGCACGTCCGCCCCACCCAGCATCCTTGGCAGGTCCCCGAACGGGACCCACGGGCGGACCGAAAGGTTGGCAACGCCCTTGTCCGCCGCGGCCCTCGCCAGGGCATCGGCGGCCTCGCCCTGCGAAAAGACGAGCACCGACACGCCCTCGCCCAGTTCCTCTGCCAGTTGCAGCAGCAGCATCGGATCGTGCTTGTACCCGATGGTGCCCGAATAGACGAAGCGCAGCGCGTCCGCGGGCATGTTTGCTGCCGCCCAGTCGTTGTCGCGCGGATAGATCGGCAATTCGTCCAGCGGTGCCCAGTTTTCGACGACATGGGTGCGCGATGGGCTGACGCCGCGTGCGGCAAGGATGGGCAGAAAGTCGGGCGAGATCGCGACTACGCCCTCGCTCCGGCGGAGCAGGCGGTATTCCAGCCGGTCGTAGATGCGGGCGACCAAATGGCCGATCACCGGGAACTTGCGCGTAACGACGCGGGTAATCGCCTCGCTGTAAATGTCCTGCAACCAGAACACGAACCGCGCGCCCGCATCGTGCGTCGCCCTTTGCAACCCGCGCTGCGCGTCGAGTGGGACATTGCTGGACAGGACGACATCGGGTGCGAAGGCGCGGACCTGATCGGCAAGCGCGTGACCGATCTCGATCTCTTGCGCGCGGCGTTTGACGAAGCTGGCCTTGGCAAAGGCTTGTTTCGTGCTGACCGAAGCGATTTCGAACGTCGGCGGGTCACCGTCTTCGCGCGACAGGCGGCCATGCGGGGTCTGAAAGCTGGCCGAAAAAACGTGGCGAACGCTGTGCCCGCGCCGCGCCAGCGCGCGCGAAAGCTGAACCTGAAACGGGTGTCCCGAGTAATCGACCAGCAGAATTTTCAAGAGTGCGACCCGGTTGTCCGTTCTTAATTGTCCGGCACGGAGAAGCTGCCGCTGACCCGTCCGCCATTGCTCGTTTCGCCGCCGATCGACGAGGACGAACCCGAACTGCGCCCGTCGACGCTGGACACCCCGGTGTTGAGATCGATAACCAGCCGCCCGCCGTTCAGCGTGTCGCTGCCCCGGCGCAGGCGCACGTCGCCGACCAGCGTGATGATGCGGCGGTTGAAGTCGTAGACGCCGACATTGCCGTTCGCGGTCTCGTTCCCGCGCTGAACCCGCACGCCGCCGGTGGCGGTGATGCGCTGGATCTTCAGCGATCCGGCGTCGGTATAGTTCACGATGGTGCGGCCCGCGTTCAGCGCCAGATCGCCCTGCCGGATCGCGACATCGCCCGACAGGACGACGCGGTTTTCGCGGTCCTGAAGCTCTATCCGGTTGGCGGCATAGTCGACCGGCTGGTTCGAATTGAACCCGGCGATGGACTGCGCGGCCAGCTGCTGCTGACCCAGCACGGCGGCGGCTGTGATCGCGAACCCGGCGATGCCGAAACGAAACGGGCGGGACTGAAGCAGCGTCTTGAACATCAACGGGGCATCCTGAGCGAACCGGGCTGCATGCGCAGCCGGGCATTTCCGATAAGCGATATGGTGCGGGCCTGCAAATCCGCCTCCAGCCGGTCGGCACTGAACGTGCCTGCCGGAATGCGCCCTTCGACCCGGCCACTGCCGACCAGCGTGCGTTCGGGCAGGTTGACCGACACGTTGCGCGCGATCATGCGATAACCATCGGCGGCGGTGAAATTGACCGATCCGGGCACGCTGACCTGTTCCGCATCAAGGTCATAGACCCCGCTGCGGGCAGTCAGTTCCGCCGGTCCTTCGCCCAGCAGGATGCGCGCGGTCAGGTCGTCCATTTCTATCTGGCGCAACTGGCGGCTGCGCTGCACCGCGTTGCCCGCCATGATCGAGAATGGGCGGCCTTCGTCGTCAGACCCGCGATACATCGCCTTGTTCACCGAAATGCGGTTCGGCGTGACCTGAACTTTGTCGCGGTCGAGCAGGAAGCTGATCTCTCCGCGCGAGGACAAGGGCGCAAGGATCATCAGCGCGAACAGGACGCCGATGATCACCGGCAGCCCGAGCACGAGCGTACGCACCAGTTTATCGTGCGCGCCGCCGGGGGCCGCCATGTGGCGACGCTGATCCCGGATGATGTCGGCCTGAACGGTCATGCACTCTCAACTGTTGGCGGCAATGCGGTTTCCCGTAGCCGGGCGATCATGCCTCGTGGCTGAACACGTCCTTGTCTTCCCACCCTGCCAGATCGAGCAAGGCGCGGGTCGGCAGGAAATCGAAACAGGCCTGCGCAATGTCTGTCCGGCCTTCGCGTTCGAGGCGGACGCGGAAGATTTCGACCATTTCGTGCAGGAATCGCACGTCGCTGGCCGCATATTCCTTTTGCGCGTCGATAAGCGTGGGTGCGCCCCAGTCGCTCGACTGCTGCTGCTTGCTCATGTCCTTGCCCAGCAGTTCGGTGACGAGGTTCTTGAGCCCGTGACGGTCGGTATAGGTGCGGGTCAGCTTGCTGGCGATCTTGGTGCAGAACACCGGCCCGGCCATCACGCCAAGGTAGTGATATATCGCGGCAAGATCGAACCGGGCGTAGTGATAATACTTTTCCCGCGCCGGATCGGCGAGCACGGCCTTCAGGTTCGGCGCATCGTAACGGCTGCCCGCGGCAAAGCGGACGAGATGTTCGTCGCCCTTGCCGTCGCTGATCTGCACGACACACAGCCGGTCGCGCCGGGTGACGAGGCCCATGGTCTCTGTATCGACGGCCACCGGGCCGGGGGCGAGAACGCCTTCGGGAAGGTCTTCTTCGTGGAGGTAAACTGCCATGGCAAAGCCCTTAGGCCGATTGGGGAAAGAGGGAAAGAGGCCGCTGGCGACCCGCGGGCCGAAAGTCTAGATCGGTGTCATGATCGAGGAAGCAATCCCCGAAAGCTGGGCGCCCGCCCTTAACCCCGTTCTGGCCAGCGAAGAAGCGCGGCAGCTGGACGGCTGGCTGCGGGCAGAGGAAGACGCGGGGCGAGAGGTCTATCCCCCGCGAGGCCAACGGTTGCGTGCGCTCGAACTGACGCCGCTGGATGCGGTGAAGGTCGTAATTCTGGGGCAGGACCCGTACCACGGGCCGGGGCAGGCGCATGGGCTGGCGTTTTCGGTCCCGATGGGCGTGAAATTGCCGCCAAGCTTGCGCAATATCTACAAGGAATTGGCCGACGATTGCTCCGCCGCCCCGCCGCTGACCGGGGACCTGACCCACTGGGCAGAGCAGGGCGTGCTGCTGCTGAACAACGCATTGACGGTTGAGGCGGCCAAAGCCGGATCGCACCAGAAACGCGGCTGGGACGCCATTACCGACGCCTGCGTCGCGGCGGTGGCAAGGCGCGATTGCCCCAGCGTTTTCATTTTGTGGGGCAGCCATGCGCAGACCAAGGCGAAGCGCGTGCCTGAACTCGGCCCCGGCACGCCGCACTGCGTAATCGAAAGCGCACACCCCAGCCCGCTTTCCGCCTATCGCGGGTTCTTCGGGTCGAAACCGTTCAGCAGGGCCAATGCATTTCTGCGCAACCATGGGCTAGAGCCGATCGACTGGAGCTGATCAGAATTACACCAACCATGAATGGTTGGTGGTCGCGATCCCGTGACGGTCCAGCATCGCGGCAATCGCCTCGAACCGGCTGCGCGCATCGCGAAACTGCGTCGCGCCAGCCGCTTTCTGCAGGGTATCCACCGATCCGGCGCGTCCTGCGGAAAAGTCGCATCCGATCAGGCCGATCTCTCTCGCGCCCATGATCCCGGCGAGGATAGCGGCCGACAGCGCCGATGTCGTCTCCACGACAGGCAGGCGCGCGGATGCTGGTGAGGGCAGGTCATAGAGGTCAAAGTCCGGCACGATCGGATAGCGGGCCAGCGTCTGCGGCAATTTCACCCCGGCCAAGGTGCCGTGGCGAAACCGCCAGCCAACCCGCTCTGGCCGGATTACCGTGAACAGCGACAGGAATTCGGGCGTAAGATTCGCCGCCTGATCGTAGAAGATCGGGGCATAGAGGCACCGCGCTGCGCCCGCATCGCGAAACGCGGTATCGCCGAAACGGGCGATGAACTCTATCCCCGGGCCAAGATCGGTCGTGAAGAAATAGCGCACCGGCCCGGGCTGCGCGCGTCCGAACGCGAAATTGATGTAGAGCGCGGTGTCGAACCCATCGAAAAAGGCGCTGTCCACGCGATCGAGGCTGGGCCCGCTACCCACGATCAGCACTTTGCGCCCGGTCATGTCCTGGCGCCATAGGTCCGGCCACGGGTTCGCGCCGATACGCTCGACCACTTGTTCCCCGCGCCGCGTGGCCAGCGGGGAACGCGCCATCCAGCGCAGGCGCGCCATGGCCGATGCGTTGGGATGCGGGTAATCGCGCAGGAAAGGGCTGGCGCCCATCAGGTCGGCGGGGCAATCATGCTTTCGCCGGACTAGGATAGACGGCATCCGGGTGCAACCGCGCCGCGACCGGTAAAGGGATTTGCGTGCAAGACGACATGGCAACATCCGGGCAGGCTATCGACCTGCGTTCGCTGAGGGCGGCGGATGAAGGCGAGATCGTTGCCGCCAATCGTGCCAACCGAGCCTATCACGCACCCTTTGTGACGCCCTGCACCGATGCAGAGGGTTTTGCGCAATGGCTTGGCGTGGTTTCGCAGGATACGAACGAGACGATGATCGCCCGCACGCCGGACGGCGCGATAGTCGGCGTGTTCAACTTGTCGCAGATTGCGCACGGCAATTTCTGCAGCGCCTATCTGGGCTATCACGGCTATGCCGAGACCGCGCGGCGGGGGTTGATGACGCGGGCCTTGCGGCAGACCGTGCGCTACGCTTTCGATACGCTTGGCCTCCACCGGATCGAGGCGAATATTCAGCCCGATAACGCGCGCTCCATCGCGTTGGTCGCGCGGGGCGGGTTCCGCAAGGAAGGCTATAGTCCGCGCTATCTGAAAATCGGCGGGGAATGGCGCGACCATGAACGCTGGGCGATTACTGTCGAGGATCTGGCCCGATGAAGCTGGTTCGCCCGACATCCGCGATGCTGCCCGCCTATCGCGACGCATTGCAGCGGGGATTTTTGCCGCACAACACAGAGCAGGTGCGGCTGGAGCAGCTGCGTCAGCTGGACGAAGACCCTTACGGGCTGATCGCGCTGACGCATGATCCGGAGGGCAAGGGCCCGCCATTCGTGCGGCCCGATGGCTCACAACAGGCGCGATTGCCGGGCATCACGCGGTGGATGTGGCACGATGGCGCTGATGGCGGCCCCTTCGTCGGCGCGATCAACTTGCGCTGGCAAGCCGGGACCAGCGCGCTGCCACCGAAAGTACCGGGGCACATCGGCTATACAGTCTGTGCATGGCACCGGGGCAAGGGACATGGTACGGTGGCGCTGATCGCAATTCTGGCAGAGGCGCAGCAGATCGGGCTGGACCATGTGCTTCTGACGGTGGATGAGGATAACACCGCCTCTCGCAGGACGATCGAGAAAGCCGGGGGTGCCTGTATCGGCCCGTTCGAAGCAGGTGCATTGCTTCATCCCGACGTTTCGAGCTTGCTGTATCGGATAGACCTGTGACCGTACCCTATCACCCGCCGGTAAAACGCTCGGTCGAGATCGCCGGGCACAAGACATCGATCAGCCTGGAGCCCGTCTTCTGGGAAATGCTGAAGGTGGTGGCCGAAGAGGAGGGCGTGTCGATCAACACGCTTGTCGCCCGGATCGATGCGGACCGGATCGTCAGCGAAACGCCGCCGGGTTTGGCAAGCGCAATTCGGGTCTGGCTGGTGACGGCGCGCATGCCATAGAAAAGCCTAGCGGATAGGTGCTGGTTCGCCCGCCGCGTCGCCGTTCGCTTCTATGTCGGCGATCAGGTCTTCCATCTCTCCGATCTCGCGCACTTGCGCATCGATGATATCGTTCGCCAGTTCGCGCACGCGTGGGTCGGAAATTTGTGCCCGGCGGCTGGTCATGATCGCGATCGAATGGTGCGGGATCATCGCCTTCATATAGCTGACGTCGCCAACCGTTTCCTGACTGCGCACCAGCCAAAGCGAACCGGCGAACATTATCACGCTGGCCGCCATGATCAGGAATTTGACCGGCGGACGGTCATACATCTTCCACATAAAGCCCAGCATGATTACCGCCATCACCGCACCCATCAGAAGGGCCATCCAAGCCCGCGTCTGGCTGAACCAGATATGCGAGGCTTCGTAGGTGTTGAGGTACATCAGGCCATACATCACCACGGTAGACGTGGCGATCATTGCGAAAAATCGCTTGTAGGTCATCAAGTATTCTCAGGCCGTGTCGTGAAAAAGGGGCGGTTTTCACCGCCCCTCTCGTCATTCAGTACGTCGTAGCCGGGTCGCTGGCTGGAAAGCTTTCGTCCAGCCCCTCGTCTGTCTTCGACCATGTCTTCGGCTTGTCGCGCATGGCGGCCGGGCCAGAGTCGCGGACCGGGGTGACTTCGTTGGACGGCGTCGCCTTTGGTCCATCGGCATCGAATGCCGCCGGGGCATCGTGCTTCTGACCCTGATAATAGCGATATCCGGCATACCCAAGGGCGCCGAGCGTTGCGATTTTGATGAGACCCATCGAATTTCTCCTTCGTTTGGAAAGAGAACGCGCGAAGGGGCCGGTTTGTTTCGAAGAAGCCTTAGTCCCCGCCGACGCGTTCGATATTCGCGCCTACCAGCGAGAGCTTCTCTTCCAGACGCTCGTACCCGCGATCAAGGTGATAGAGCCGGTGGACCACTGTCTCGCCCTCTGCGCACAGACCCGCGATGACCAGGCTCATCGACGCGCGCAGGTCGGTGGCCATGACTTCCGCGCCGTTCAGCATGGTCGCGCCGTGGACGATGGCGGTGCGGCCCTGCGTTTCGATATGCGCGCCCATGCGGTTCAGTTCGGGAACGTGCATGTAGCGGTTTTCGAAGATCGTCTCGGTCAGGACGCTGGTGCCCTCCGCCATGGCAAGCAGGGCCATCATCTGCGCCTGCATGTCGGTGGGGAAACCGGGGAAGGGCGCGGTCGAAAGGTTCACCGCCTTCAGCGGACCGTCGCGATAAACGCGGATGCCGCCCTTGACCTCCTCTACATGCACACCCGCGTTGCGCAGCGCGTGGTTGGTCGCGCTCATGTCTTTCATGTTCGCGCCGGTAAGCGTGACATCACCGCCGGTGATCGCGGCGGCGCAGGCATAGGACCCGGCCTCGATCCGGTCGGGCATCACGCGATAGGTCGCGCCGTGCAACCGTTTTACGCCGTGCACGGTGATCAGCGATTCGCCGATCCCCTCAATCTCGGCCCCCATCGCGACCAGCAGGTTGCACAGGTCGACGATCTCCGGCTCTCGCGCCGCGTTGTCCAGGCGGCTGGTGCCATTGGCCAGAACCGCCGCCATCAGCGCGTTCTCCGTCGCGCCGACCGAAACGACCGGGAACGAGAAGTCGCCGCCCGGAAGGCCCCCGTCGGGCGCATGGGCACGGACGTAACCGCTGGTCATCTCGATGGTCGCACCGAACGCTTCCAGCGCTTTGAGGTGCAGGTCGATCGGGCGGTTGCCGATGGCGCAGCCGCCCGGCAGCGACACCGTCGCCTCACCCGCGCGGCCCAACAACGGGCCGAGCACCAAGATCGAGGCGCGCATCTTGCGGACCAGTTCGTAAGGTGCGGTCGTATTCGTCAGGCGCGGGGTCTGCAGCGTCATGACCCGGCCGAAATCTTCGGGGCGGCTGCCTGCGATAGTGGTTGAAACACCGAACTGGTTCATCAGGTGCTGGAACCCGTCGATGTCGGCCAGACGCGGCAGGTTGCGCAGCGTCACCGGCTCTTCGGTCAACAGTGCGCAGGGCACCAGAGTGAGCGCCGCATTCTTCGCGCCGGAAATGGGCAGCGAACCTTCCAGCCGCTTGCCGCCTTCGATGATAATCTTGTCCATGCCCCGCCTTTAATGGCTTTTGCGCTGGCCGCAATGTTCTGCCTCGGCACTGCGTTCACCGATATGCATCGGCTCGGGCATGGTTAAGCCCAATTTTACCATCCTGCCCTTAGTGGCTTTGCAGATGATTGCGCGGTCTTGATATAGTGACGTGACCCCCAGCTTTCCCCCAGCTGGGATTAGAGCCGGACCGCGTTGTTGCGCATGAGCGCGGTTGAAGCAATGGGCTGCGTAGCGGAGCCCGTAGGGCGTAGCGAAGCTGGCCATTGCTTATCCAGTTTGGCGGCGAACGCCGCCGGGGTGTCGTAGTCGAGGGAAGAATGCGGCCTCTCCCGGTTGTAGTCCTCCACCCAGGCAGCGATCTCGACGCGGGCGTGAGCCATGCTGAGGAACAAAGTCTCATTGAGCAGTTCGTCCCGCATGCGGCCATTAAAGCTCTCGACGTAAGCGTTTTGCATTGGCCTTCCCGGTGCGATGTAATGCCACTCCACACCGATCTCCCCACACCATGCCAGCACCGCATTGCTGGTGAGCTCGGTGCCATTGTCGCTGACGATCATGCCGGGCTTGCCACGCTGCGCGATCAGCTCAGTCAGTTCGCGCACGACACGGCGCCCGGAGATCGACGTATCCGGCACCGCTGCCAGGCACTCCCTCGTCACATCATCGACCACGTTGAGCACCCGGAATCGTCTTCCCGAAGCCATCTGGTCGTGAACAAAGTCCAGGCTCCAGCGCTGGTTCGGCAGCGCCAGCACCGGAGCAGGTGCTCTCGTGCCCACAGCACGCCTGCGACTGCGTCGTCGTCTGACCGCCAACCCTTCCTCACGGTAGAGCCTCTGGGTCTTCTTCCGGTTGATCATGATCCCCTCCCGGCGCAGCAGGATGTGCAGACGGCGATAGCCGAACCGCCGACGCTGGTTGGCCAGCTCGCGCAGCTTCTCACGCAGATCGGCGTCATCGTCCCGGGTGGAACGGTAACGCACGCTCTTGCGATCAGCATCGATGACACGGCACGCCCGCCGCTCGCTCATCCCGTGGCAGGCCTGGAGATGAGCGACAGCTTCCCGCTTGGCGGCGGGCGTCAGAACTTTTTTGCCAGAAGATCCTTCAACGCGGCCTGGTCCAACATGGCATCGGCGAGCAACCGCTTCAGCTTCGCGTTCTCGCTCTCGAGCTCCTTCAGTCGGCGGGCATCGGACACCTCCAGCCCGCCATACTTCGACTTCCAGTTGTAGATCGTCGCTTCCGACACTCCGTGTCGCCGGGCCAGGTCAGCGGTCTTCGCACCCGCCTCAGCCTCCTTCAGCACACCGATGATCTGCTCTTCGGAAAACCTCGTTCTCTTCATCTCGTCCGTCCTTCTGTAAGGGCCGGACTCTAATCCAAATTGGAGGAAAATCAGGGGGTCACGTCATCAGGGGTATCAGGTGCGCGCCTTCCCCTCGCGCAGCACGGTGAGGGAACTCAGAGCTTGGCTGTAATTTGTCTTTTCGATGCATTTCTCGATGCTCGCCTGGTTGGTGAGTATGGCGAGGACGCTGTCCCCATCTTGACCCTAGAGGAGCCGGAAGCGCATCTGCACCCATCGGCGGTGCGTGCGGTCGGTCAGCTGATCTCCCGGTTGGGAGGGCAAAAAATCATCACTACCCATTCCGGAGACTTGCTTGCTTCCGTTCCATTGAAAAGCTTGCGGCGTCTGCGACGGGTCGGAAATGAGATCGACGTCTTCAAGATTGAGGACGGCATGATCGATGAGCCCACATTGAGTCGCTTGGACCATCAGATTCGACGTCTCCGTGGCTCCATACTTTTTGCACGGGTGTGGCTGTTGGTGGAGGGTGAAACCGATGAGGTCATTATCCAGGAGGCAGCACGTGTTGCAGGTATTGATCTCTTCGCCGCCGGCGTAGGTTGCTTCAAGTTTACCGAGCTCGGTATTGAACCGTATATTCGTTTGGCTGACGCCCTTGGAATTCACTGGATTTGCGTCTCAGACGGAGATCCAGCGGGTCAGGGCTACGCAAACACCGCAGTCGGGCTGCTTGGTGGCAAGCCTGCGCAGGATCACATCAGGACACTGCCAGCCTGGGATATGGAAACCTATCTTTGCATGAATGGATTTGGCGACATCTTTGAGGCCAGCGCTTCTCCTCAGAAGGTTGCGGCCAATCCAAATCCACATGCGCAGGGTACGCAAGAGTATTGGCAGCACCTGGTAAACAAACATCAACCCACTAAGGGGAAGCCGGTCCGCGCTACTCAGGTCGTGGATCGCCTCGATCAACAAGGCGCAGCGTCGATACCTCCATTCCTGGTGGACCTAGCCAATTTCGCCGTGGCCAAAGGGAGGGAAGGTCTATGAGCGAATTTCTCAGTTCATTGAATGAGCGGCAAGCCGCAGCAGTTTCTTGGCAGGACGGACCACTCTTGGTTCTCGCCGGTCCCGGCTCAGGTAAGACGACAGTTCTAACGAGACGCATCGGGCGCATGATCCAACAATCGCCGGATGATCATTATCGCGTTCTAGGATTGACCTTCACGAATAAAGCAGCAGCCGAAATGCGCGCGCGTATCGAAAAGCTGGCACCTGGCTCTGGCAATCGCGTCCTGTTGACCACTTTCCATTCGTTCGCAGGCGATCTTTTGCGTCAACACGGCCACCTGCTCGGCCTGAAACCGGACTTTACGATCCTGACTCAAGACGGCGAGCGAATAGGATTGTTAGACGAAGCCATCGCAGATGCCGGTCGATCTTTTGAGGTCTCGGAATTCAGCGGTGAACGACTACTGCCTTTGATCAACAGGTTACTTGAGAACGATGTTGGTGACGAGCGAGTTGAGAAGATCGTCGCGACGCTGCCGGAGGAACGACGAGCGTCGGTGAGCGCTGTTTATCGAGCTTACAAGGACAGGCTGATTGCGGCCAACAGCCTCGACTTCCCCTCGATGATTTCAGAAGCAGTGCGAGTGCTAAGGACGCATGCAGCCGTAGCGAAGCAAATCCGCCGCATCTATCGCTACGTTTGCGTCGACGAATTCCAAGACACCAATTTCGCGCAATACAGCTTGCTCATTTGTTTGGTGGCTTCTGACTCGAGAAACCTCTTCGTGGTCGCGGATGACGACCAGATAATCTACCAATGGAATGGGGCTAGCCCAGCGCGCCTTGAAGGTTTGAAGCGCGATTTCGAGATGACCGTGCTTCAGCTCCCCACGAATTATCGATGCCCACCAGCGGTCATCGATATCGCCAACAAACTTATCGCCAACAACTCCACGCGAACGGCAAACAAGGATCAGCTTCTTGCCGAAAAGCCCGCGACTGAAGATCAGGGACTCAATCTTTATCATTTTCCAGACTTTGAAAGTGAGGTCGCGTGGGTTGCTCAAGACATTTCGGCGAAATCGGCTTCAGAGAGAGAACGATGCGTAGTCCTTGCGCGGACACGAAAGACGCTCGAGCGAGCGGTCGAGCACCTAGGCAACAATGGTGTGACCGCTTATTTGGCAAACCGAAAAGATGAATTTGTAAGCGCCCCGCTGCGCTGGCTCCACGCTGCGCTGCGACTGGCCAATAGTTCAAATGATCGAGAGCAAACTCGTAGACTGACCAGAGCCTTTTTTGCACTGGAAGGACTGCAGATTGACCCGGCTGGTGTGACTTCTGCAGCCGAGGCATTCGAGGGTAGCGCTCTTCGTTCGTTTCTTAACTTGGCCCTTGAGCGCAACGAGCTTAGTGATCACACGCGGAAGTATCTCGTGTCCGCATTGCCACAATTGGTCGAGCGGCTCGATTTTCGATCATTCTGCGCATCCACCTTCGAATGGTTCGCAGGTTTGCCCGATCAACCATTCCTCGCTTCCTCAAACGACTTCTCCGAGTTCGAAGATGAGAAGAAAGTTTGGGAGGCCCTGGTCGCTGATATTGAGGCCCAGTTTGGAAAGGAAAGTGTGACGCTTCATATGCTCCTTCAGGAGCTTGACCTCCGATCAAAAACGCCGCCTCAGCCCAAGGAAGCAGTGCCATGTTTTACGATTCATGCCTCGAAAGGAATGGAGTTCGGGCATGTCTATTTGATCGCCATGGTCGAGGACCAGCTTCCGAGCTGGGCAGCAGTCAAGAAAGGGGCCGAAAGCCCCGAAATGCAGGAAGAGCGGCGAAACTGTTTCGTGGCGATCACTAGGACCGAAGATAGCCTAACTCTGACCTACTCCGACAAGGTATTTGGTTGGCAGAAGGCCCCCTCGCGTTTCCTCCGGGAGATGGGATTCCAAGTCTGAAGTCGATCAATCGGACGCCGTTCGCACGTCAAGTTTGTGCGCTTTAACTCCCCAAAGCGAGCTTGATTGCAGACGCATAGACATTCTGGTCGGGGAGATTCATTGGCGACGTAAATGCCGTAGCGACTTGATCCACGGTTGTCGTGAATTGGGCGTTGAACTCCAATGGTCGTTGCATCGTTGAGGGATCTACATCGCCAAGTTGGTAGGACCTGAAAGAAAGGGTACCTGGACCTACTGGATACTCGTGCAGGTTATTGCCCAATCTGTCTCTGATCTTTTGATAGACCTGCTCCGGGCAGACGAAAAACAGGCCTTTGGAGCACCGCGCCTCTCGACGCAGGACATGTCCCTTGTAGATCAGCTGAGGAAGAATGCGCTTGTTCACATTCTCCCAATTCATGCCAGACTTACTCCAGCCATCGAAGGTCTCTCCAGCAAAATAGGCGTCTGATTGATCCCTATAATTGCCCGTCGTGTCTATCGTTTGAACCTCCACGGCGGTAAATTCTTGGAGCTCGCCATCGGCATCGATGCGGGCCAATATCCAGTCAACGTAATATGCGCCACTCTTCGCCCCATCGGCTCGTTTAGGGCGAGGAAGGGGGAGTTCGCCTCCCCATCCTTTTCCAAAGGCAATGACCTCAGAACCGGTCAGCGACTCCGATCCTTTTCTTGCCCTTCCTTCAGCGGCGGTAATGAGTTCGATCTGCTGGCCGAAGACTTCGGCGGCTACTTCACGAAGCACGCGATAGTTCTCCGCATACAGACGATTTGGACAGCAGATTATTGGTTCACTTGTCGTCTGCCGAACGGAGCAGGCGCCGTGGTTTGGCTTAATGCAGGGGCTAACCGTGTAGGGGCATTGCTTTCCGGAAATGTATCCTGACGCAAGTGGCGAGAGTGGTGGAAATCCAAAAAACTCAACAATCTTCAGTGCCATCGCGCGGGTCCCCTCTGCAGACCCTTATCGCAAGATTTCGCGGCGCGAAAGGCGCGGGAATTTCGTTCGTCGCGTGTGGGTGAGGTCGCGGAGAAATTGCTCAACCACGGACCGAGTTGATTGCATGCTCGTGAATGCTATTTGGTCCCCATTCCGGAACAATGAGCAAAATCCAGGGCCAATCCGGAACAAAAGCTCTCTATAAGATGCGGCGCTCGGTTGTCGCGCGCCGCCGCCTATCCCACTTGAAATTCAACAATTTTCGGCGGGATTCTTTCAGGCAAATTGAGGTGGTCCCGCCTTCCTGGACAGTTTGGCGGCTGAGTTAAGCTAATCCCGGTTGTCGTTATGCCGCCTGTTTGATCATCAGCTCATGGGGGGCATGCCCCCCATGAGCTGATTGCCCGATCCGCCGATAGGCCTCGACCGGGGTTCTCCCGGCAAGGCCCGAGTGCGGACGCTGGGTGTTGTAATAGGTGATCCACCGGCCAAGGCCAGCCCGGAGCTCGGAGCCGGTCTCGAAGGCGTGGAGATAGACGCACTCGTACTTCAGGGAGCGCCAGAGACGTTCGATGAAGACATTGTCCATCCACCGGCCCCGGCCATCCATGCTGATGCGGACCTCTGCATCGCGCAGCATGCTGGTGAAGGCGTAGCTGGTAAACTGGCTGCCCTGATCCGTGTTGAAGATTTCCGGCCTGCCGTAGCGGGCCAGCGCCTCATCCAGCGCCGCAACGCAGAAGCCGACATCCATCGTGTTCGACAGCCGCCAGGCCAGTACCTTTCGGGTGGCCCAGTCCATGATCGCCACCAGGTAAAGGAAGCCCCGGCGCATGGGGATGTAGGTCACATCGGCGCACCACACATGGTTCGGCCGTTCGATCGCCAGCTTGCGCAGCAGATACGGGTAGATCCGGTGCTGCGGGTGTGGATCGCTCGTGCGCGGTCGCTGGTAGATCGGCGTCAGCCCCATCTTCGCCATAAGCCGCCGCGCCCGGCGTCGACCAATATCCCAGCCATTGCGCCGCAGATGCCGCGCCATCTGGCGACTGCCGTACCATGGGCAGTCCAGGAACGTCGCGTCGATCACCCGCATCAGCGCCAACGTCTCGTCCGTTTCCGGCACCGGCGCGTAGTAATAGGACGAACGGCTGATCGACAGTAGCCGGCATTGTGCTGCGATCGACAGGCGGTGGTGAGCAGGTTCGATCATCGATCGCCTCCGTGCCACGCTCATCGACCGGAGGCCTTCGCTAAAAAATCGCGTTCCACCAGCAACTGGCCGATCTTCGCATGCAGCTTGTCCACTTCGGCCTCGCTGGCCACCCTGGCCGCATCGCCAGCCCCGGAGAAGGTGCTCGCCATCCCGTCGATGGCCTGCCGCTTCCACGATGCGATCATCGTGTGGTGAACACCATGCTTCGCCCCCAGCTCCGCCAGCGTCAGGTCGCCCCGGATCGCCTCCAGCGCAACCCTCGCCTTGAACTCCGCGCTGTAGCGCTTCCTTGTCGTCTTCATTCCCGTACCATTCCTTCAGGTCGGGATTAGCTTAGCATCCTGTCCAGATTTCCGGCACCACCTCAAATTTCCTGGTCACTAACGCGCACTTGAGAATGGGCTTGACCCAGCACACCGTACGCAGCGGTAGCTGCATAGGATGGCAAAAAAGCGCGAAGTAACAGAAGCATCGCTAGTCCGAAGGGGCGAGCAATCAGGTGGTAGCCAAGGCGCAGGAGTATCCCGTCGCTGGACCTGCGCATCCCACCATTGTGGGCACCGGGATGGAAGGCTATCGCTTAACCTACTATGCCAGCGCGTCTTTCCGCAATCTTTGTGATGCTTCTTTGGGCGTCCTGCTATCCGCTCATAACGGTCGGTCTCGATAGCGCGCCCCATCTCACCTTCGCCGTGCTGCGCGCGGTTCTTGCAGGCACCACGTTACTGGCGGTCGGTATCATTCTAAGAAAGCCCTTTCCGCGCGATGGAAGCATCTGGGGATGGATCATTCTTGCCGGTCTCGGCATGACGGGGCTGGGTTACTACGGGATGTTCCATGCTGCGGAGTTCGTTTCGCCCGGCCTTGCAACCGTCATCGCCAACAGCCAACCCCTCATCGCGGCAGGCCTTGCCTTTCTTTTTCTCCGTGAGCGCCTGTCTTCCAAGGGCTGGATCGGGTTATGGCTCGGCTTTGCGGGAATCCTCATCATTGCTGGCCCGCGAATTCTCCAAGGTCCGCTGGCGCTCTCAACCGGCTTTGCATATGTGCTGCTTGCGGCCTTCGGCGTTGCCGTGGGCAACATCGCCATCAAGAAGCTCTCGGGGCGCGCCGACGCAGCGATCGCCATGGGCCTTCAACTCCTCATCGGCGCTGTCCCGCTCGCGTTTCTGGCTTTGCTTACCGAAGATCAGGGCCAAATCGACTGGTCGCCGGTTTTCATCGCGAGCCTGCTTGGGTTGGCGATCCCAGGTACAGCCCTCGCATTCTGGCTGTGGCAATATACGCTCGGCAAAATCGAACTCTCGAAGGCTAATGTATTCAGCTTCCTGGTGCCCGTTTTCGGTTTAACGATCGGCGCTGCCTTCTTCGGTGAAAGGCTTACACCCCTGATCATCATGGGCACAGCAATTGCAACCGCGGGCGTATGGCTGACGACCATAAAGTCATCGAGTGACGTTCAGCCGAAAGCGAAAGGAGCGAGGGACGGGCGCGCATAAGGGATGCTCTTCGTGAAAAAATCAGGTGGCGATGGGCTGCAGCAAAGGGCGGGCGATGACTTCGTTGGCGGATGCTAAAGCTAAAACTCCTCAAGCGCGCTCGAAAGCCTGGGCAAACGCGTCGCCAGGGCCGCAGCTATGCAGTCATGAACAGGTTCGGCGAAGTCCACCGGCATCGCTTCGCGCGCTACCGTCGGCGCATCACGTGCGCGGTCCATCAGTTCGTTGATGGCTGCACGCATGAGGCCTTTGCCAAGCCCCGCTGACTTGCCCGACTGGACAAAATGCCGACCGGTCACCTCGTTCAGCCGGTAGTGACGGTTGGTGCCTGCGGACATCGCGAGCCGGAACCTGTTCTGCGCAATCTGGTCGGAGTCGACGGCCGGTTGGGCCGAGAGCACATCGTAGAAGGGGGTCAGGCTGTAGCGTCCGCCGGGCTTCAGGAAGATACTGAAATTCTTGGCGTGCCCGTCCGTTGCACCAATGAGCCAGAAGAGGATCTGGCTCTTGAAAAAGGCGGCTGCGTCGGCTTGCGGATCGTCAGCACCGCGCAACAGGCCGAAGATATCCTTCATGTTCGGGCCGCCATCGCTCTGATATTTGTGCGTGGGCGGATAGCCGAGTGCTTGGCAGCAGTCCTCTTGCGGCAGACGCAGGATTTGCTTGGCGTTGCGCCAGTGCCTGTCGAACCGTTCGACGACGAGAACTCGGCGCTGGCCGACGGTCGCGATCTCTGTCGCTGCGACCGACAGGCCGAACGCCTTCATCAGCGTCATGCAATAGTGCTCGTTGTCGACGCTGTTCGACATGTCGATCATCCCGTCGGCGATGGGTATCTGTCCAAGTTGCGGCTTCAGGATGTGAGTTGTCGGGGTCACACCGGCCGGTCGGTGCCATTTCCCATCGATTCGAAGCAGGGCCGTCTTCTCCTGCGCGCCGGCAACCGAGATCCTGAATTCCTGTTTCCGATCGACGCCAAGTGGAGCCCGTGCGAGATCGGCGAGAAGGGCCTCGACTTCGGTGTCGCTGACCGGTTCGCTTTCGATGTCGGTACTCTGCGCCTGATCTGCGCCTTCGGGCAGGAACTGCATGGCACCGACGCAGTCGCGTCCGATGGCTTCGAGTAGGCTGTAGAAGTCGGTGCCCTGAGCGCCCATGCGCTCGGCTACGCGGCGGCGTACTGCATCCCTGTCCGGGAGAAGATTGTCGAACACGGCGATGACCGGAGCGCCACGATAGGCCGCCGGGGTCAGAGGCAGCGAGAGCGACGCTGCGAAGCGGTGCTCCCAGGCCAGCCACTCTTCGGAATACCGGAAACTGATTGCACCGCTCGCCGCCTTTTCGAGGCGGCCGACCTGCCTGCCGTTGATAAGTACATCGAGGGGCGCATGGGTCTTTTTGCGCGCCATTTAGAAGACGTCCTCAATTGAGGCGCCGTCCTGCTGACGCGGCACGATCTGAAGATCGAGGCCGAGGACTGCGATGACACTGATGAGCGTGTCGAGCTTTGTTCCTTCGCTTCCGTTCTCTATTGCCGAGATGGTTTTCTGCTGCGTCCCGGCGAGTCTGGCGAGCTCGGTTTGGGTCAGGCCCTTGCCGAGGCGATGGGTCTGGATCACGGCTCCGAGTTGACTGGGAAGCCTGACGATCTGGCGCATAGCATACCTCCACGCTCCACTATACCGCCAAGGGTATAAAATGGCAATATACCTTTTGGGGAATAAATCGCCCTTATTCCCTGGGGGGTATGCTGCATCCGATCGCCACGAGAGATCCATCAATGGTGCCGGCCAGGCGAACCTCGCGTAGGAGAGAGGCGTCTTGAACAGGATGATCCGACCCGTGTCGGCGAGTCAGGAACCGGACTTTCGTTTCCCCCTAAGCCATCCGATCCTTGGTAGCCTGTTGGCCAGCAGAACAAATCCCGAAAGGGCAATGAACGTACCTGCGATACCAAACAGGAGAAGCCACCAGCTGTTGATGCGGTCGCGCTGTGTCCAGTCCATGATGTGAAGGCCCCAGATGAAATCGAAGAGCCGCCAGGTATCGCTTCGCGCTGACAGGACCGTTCCGCTCGAGGCGTCGATATAGACGCGCGTCGCGTCGCGATCGTCATAGGTGATCTGCCAGGCCGGGAAGGGGCCCCTGAATTCGGTCCCGACGTCGCGACCGACAAGCCGCGCGCCGGCGACCGAAGTCTCCGGGCCTATCCAGGCGCGGCGAGCGATCGCGCGCGCTGTCGCGGCCGAAATGGGGGACAACAAGCGTCCGCTATGCGGATCATGCAGCGTGACGCCGCCATCCGCTCGCCGCACTTCGGTCACCACCTTGCCGTCGAGAGCACGTGTGGCAACCGAAACCACATCATCTTGCCTTTCCAGCCATTCGGGTAACTCGGCCCCGGCAGGCAATATTTGCGCAGCGCGGGACACGATATGCTCCGAGCGTACCTCCTCCAGATCGAGAAAGGACATCAAGGCACCGGTGCCCATCCACAGCAGAACTTGCGCCCCGATCAGGAGCGCCAACCACTTGTGGAGCTTGCTGCTAAAGACATGCAAGCGCAGTTTGAGGGACCGCGAGGCCAACTGTCTCGCCGCTCCGTAGCGGGTCAGGGCCGCCGCGGCGCGCGCGAGGAGGAGTGGTACTGCACGATCTTCCAGCCCGATTCATCGTGCGAAAGGACCGAGGTCGCGACCCCGTCACGCTCGATCACGCGCCCGTCCTCGAGCTCGATCCGGTAGCCGTAGGTTTCGTAGCCATAGGCCATATGGCCCTTACGGGTCATCGTCAGCGTCGGGTCGGTGAAAGTAAAGCTCGTGATCGCATCGAGCTCGGGTCCGAGATGGTGCTCCATGTAATTGGCGAAACTCCCCTCGGACTTGCCGTTCTCGAAGATCGCGGAGGCTTCCGCGAACAGGGCCGACATGCCTTCGGCATCGCGCGACACCAATGCGGCGCGATAAGCCTCGAGAATATCTTCAGCGCCCGACACATCTTCGCTGGCCGAACCTGTCTTGTCGGAATGATGTGTCCCATGTCCGGAATGGTCCATGTCCTGCGCCGCAGCCGGCACTGGCGCCGCAGCAATAGCTAGCGCAACTACCGGCACTCGCAATAAAGTGTTCATCATGTCAGTTTCTTCTCCCTTGACCTAAAACCAGAACCTCACGCCGACGACGTAGTTCGTTACGCTGGGGTCCTCGCCGTCGGCCCTTGCGAAATCGCGGCTGTTGCCGATCTTCCATTCCTGGTCGATGCCGATATAGGGCGCGAATTCGCGCGCGAATTCGTAGCGCAGGCGAATGCCGACCTCGATCGTATCGATCCCCGAGCCGATCCCGAGTTCGGGAATGTCCTGTGCTGACAGCGCGATTTCGGCGCGCGGCTGCACGATCAGACGCTGTGTGATGAACTGATCGATTTCACCTTCAATTCGTGCGGTAAGATCGCCCTTGTTCGACAGAAATGCTGCTGCATCGACCTCGAACTCATAGGGAACGAGCCCTTGGATGCCCACAACCGCATGGGTGCGTTCAGGCCCAGTAAAATCCTGCCGCACGCCCGCCTGAAAATCGAAGAAAGGCGCAATGGCACGGCTCCAAAGCGCCTGCACTTCGGCGCTTTCAATGGTCTCGCCGAAGCTGCCTTCGCCTTCGGATTTGAACCAGAACTTGTTGTAGTCACCGCCATAATAACCCTGGACGTCCCACAAATAGCCGTCGTCGCCCTCGCGCAGGCGGTATTCGAGCCGGTCACCCTGAAACCAGAATACCGGCGTTCCGCTCACTTCCTTGGTGACGGCCGCCCGAGACGCAGCCATTTCCTCTGCGCCGACAAAGGCATCGGCGGCAAAGGCGGGGCCCTGTAGCGCTTCAGGCGGGGGAGGGCCTTCCGGGATCGCCATATGGTCGGCGGATGCTCCATGGCCCATCGCGGAATGATCCATTTGCGACATGCCGCCCTCATCCTCCTTGCCGGTCATGGGCATCGCGCCATGCTGGGCTGCCCCATGATCCATGTTCGAATGATCCATAACCTCCGGGTTCTCAACCTCCTCCTGAGGATGCTGCGTCCGGGAGTGATCCATCTGAGGTTGATCCGGCGCATGGTGATCGTGCGCCTCGCTCGCAGCCTCGTCGTCTTGAGCAGCTTGCCCGGCCTGGCTCTGCGGTTCGGCAGCCTGCGTGCCGTGATCATGCTGCTGTGCCCAGACTGCGCTCGGAAGTGCCAGCAGGGGGAGGGCGATCATCATGGTCGCGCGCTTCATTAGCCTTCTCCTCCCTCGAGCGGTCGGACAGTCACCACCTGAAACATTCCGTTATGCATGTGGTAAAAGAGGTGACAGTGAAAGGCCCAGTCGCCCCGTTCATTGGCGGTGAGGTCAAATTGCGCGCTGCCGCCTGGCTGGACCGTCAGCGTATGTTTGAGCGGCTGACGGTCGGCCGGAGCCCCGTTCACGAGTTCGAAGAAGTGTCCGTGCAAATGGATCGGATGCGCCATCATGGTGTTGTTGATCAGCTTGACGCGCACGCGCTCGTTATAAGCAAATTGAATCGGCTCGGTGATCTCGTCGAACTTCTTCCCATCGAACGACCACATATACCGCTCCATGTTGCCGGTAAGATGGATCGTCTTGAGCCGGCTCGGACGCCGGTTGTCGGTATTGGGCTTTGCGGCGACGAGCTGGTTGTAGTTGAGCACGCGGTGGCTCACATCGTCGAGCCCGAGGCCAGGAAAATCCATCCGGTCGATAGGGTTCATGGCAACCGAGTCGATCCCTGGACCAACTTTCACATTGGGTGGAAGCAGTGATGTGTCGCGCATGTTCATGCCCGACATTCCGGCCATCCCCGCCATGCCAGCCATTTCTGCGTCGCCGCTGGAACCATGATCCATTCCGGTCATGCTGCCCGCGCCTTGATCCATGCCCGCCGCGGCACCGGCCGAAGCTGCACCGTGCCCCGCATGCCCCTCTCCAGCAGCGCCTGCGCTATCGCCGTGCCCGGCCATGCCCATATCGGTCATGGTGAGAAGCGGCGGTTTGCGCAGAGGCGGGACGCTGGTCCGGGCGCCGGGGCGACTGGCAAGTGTCGCCACGCCCATGCCCGAGCGATCAATCGCCTCGGCGACGAGCGAATAGGCCTCGCCGCGCGGCTCGACGATCACGTCGTAGGTTTCAGCAACACCGATCTGGAACTCGTCGGTCTCGACCGGCTGTACGTTTTGGCCATCGGCCTGAACCACGGTCATCGGCAGGCCAGGGATGCGGATATTGAAATAGGTCATCGCGGCGCCGTTGATAAAGCGCAGGCGGACCCTCTCTCCCGGCTGGAAAAGGTATTCGAGATCGTCTTCCGGCCCGTGACCATTGATGAGGAAGGTGTAGGTCGCGCCGCTCACGTCGGAGATGTCGGTCGGCATCATCCGCATGCGCGCCCACATTCGGCGCTCTTCGCCGCTCATGTCGTAGTCGTCGGTCCAGGTGGTTTTGCCATAGTTGAAGTAGCCCTCGGCGACCTTGAGTTTCTTCATGATCGAATAGGGACTCATGGTCGACCAGTCGGACAGCATGACAACATAGTCGCGGTCGTATTCATATGGTTCGGGCTCGATCGGGTCGACGATCAGGGGGCCGTAATGGCCAAGCGGCTCCTGCAGCGTATGCGCGTGCCACCAATAGGTGCCCGACTGGCGGATGGGAAACTGGTAACGATAGGTATCGCCCGGCTCAACAGCCGCCATGCTCACCCCGGGTACACCGTCCATAAGGAAGGGTACGAGCAATCCGTGCCAGTGAATGGAAGTGCCATGCGAACTCCGATTGAGGAGGTCGACCGTCAGGTTCTGGCCTTCCTTGAGGCGCACCAAGGGACCTGGGATCGTGCCATTCACGGCAACACCCGGCCCGCGGCGCGAGCCAGTGGTGAAGGTCGTGTCGGCGACGCTCATTGTAAGATGTTCGCCGGACAGAACGTCGCTCCCGCGGCGCGCGATCGTGCCATCGAGACCTCCGCGTGCCCACGCGGGCATTGCACCGGCAAGGCCAAGCATTCCGACCCCGCTTGCGCTAGACCCCAGAAATTTACGGCGATTGATCGCGACCATCGAAAGCTCCTGTATGAACGATACACCCTCAACTACGAAGGGCCCGGTTCTACCCCTCAAAAATTTTCCAGGCGGTCGCGCAATTTTTGCCGGGCACGATAGATGCGGGTCTCGATTGCCTTTTCCGACACGCCGAGAAGTTCGGCGGCTTCCGCCTGGCTGCGTCCGTCGATACTGACCAATATGAGCGCTTCGCGAAGACGGATCGGAAGACGCTCGATTTGCTCCAGGAGCATTCGCAATTCCTGGCGCTGCATCGCGATCTCTTGCGGATCGGGGCTGTCGTCAACAATCGCCAGTGTTTCAGATTCCGCGCCCAATCCGAAAAAGCGCGCCGTTTTGCGTTTGCGCAGCCTGTCGCGGCATTTGTTGAGCACGACTGTTGTCAAAAAAGGGCCAACAGGACGGTCCGGGTCGAGGCGGTGCCGGGCGACCCAGACCGAAGCAAGCCCGTCCTGAACAGCGTCTTCGGCCTGATGCGGAGACGCAAGCATGCGTGTCGCCAAAGCAATAAGCCGCGCTATATGGGGTTCGACCAGCGTCCCATATGCTGCCTTGCTGCCCCTGCGGGCATCTTCGACCAGGGCGGTCTCGGACCGGCTTTGCGCCTGCGTCACGGAAGCCTAATTACGCGAATTGCTGGTGAGCGCCTCGGAGACCTTCCGATCGAACAGGCGCTGCTGCTCGGGCTCGAGTGTCTCGCGCATGTCGAAGACGTGTTGGACCGTGGCTTTCTGCAATTCGCCCATCCGTCCATGCACATCGTCAATCGCCGCGCTCACTTCGGGGCCATATTCGTGCTCGTCGGCCATCGCCCGAGCGAGCCTCGCATTTGCCGCGCGCAGCGATGACTCAAGTTCAGCACGCTCGACGGCGAAGCGGGCTTCCAGGGTCTCGAGGCGCGCGTTCTGGTCTTCGGTCAAAACCAGTTCCTCGTGCACGAACTGGTGCAGGCTGCCATTGTCTTCGTGGCTGAGCCAGCGATCAGCCGCGATCGCCCCCAAACATCCCGCGAGCCCGGCAAGAAGAACGGCAAGCAGGAGGCGTCCGTTCGTCAAAGTCTAGCTCCCGACATGCAGGAGAGCGGCGGGAGAAAGGTGCTCGTTCGACGCAAAATCATTATAGGCGGAACTCGCAGTTGAGCCCTGATTGTAGGGCATGATGGTCGTGCCGAAGCCTGCTCCAAGGCCGATGACGAACAGGCTGCAAAAGAGCGCGGCACGCCGGCGGCGATCGGCAACCTCGCCAAGCTGTCCGGCGCGCTGCCAGACACCATCCATGAAGTCTGACGGGTCATGCACAATATCATGCGCGGCCAGCTGTTTGAGCGAAGCATCGAGGGAAGGATAATCTGACATAGGCAACCTCTAACTATTGTAACTCCTTTACGCCACAGCCCGCCGAAGCCCTCAAAAAAATATTTGAGGGGTATGATATTCTCGCGCGTATCAAGGCATATGAGCATATTCACCCGCCTTGGCCTCGCCGCCCTCTTCGCAGCCTTTCTGCTTTCGGCACCCTTGCACGCGCATGAAGGGCATCAGGACAATATGTCCGACGCTGAAATGCTGGCGATGGAGGAGGGTATGGCCATGCCGGACGACGCCCATGCCGGCGAGCTTGCGCCGCCCGGGGAAGAGATGGACAGGCCGAACGCGCAGCAGTCCATGTCGCCTGAAGACATGATGCAGCAGAAAATCACGGAAAACCGCCTGACCTCGGCAGAGGACCTTCTGTCGCGCCTTCATCCGGTCGCGGCGCATTTCCCGATTGCGCTTCTCCTCGTCGCCGCACTCGCCGAACTCGCCTTGATGGTGCGCCCGACCTTGGGGCTTGAGACGACGATCCGGTTTCTCGTAGCCGGCGGCGCGATCGGGGCGGTCGTTGCGGCTTTGCTCGGATGGTTTGCGGGTGGATGGCGACTGCTGGACCGGTCGGAAAATCTCGCCATTCACCGCTGGAACGGCACGACGATTGCCATATTGAGCCTCCTCGCCTGGTGGGTTGCTGCGCGCGGAAAGGGGAGAGGCGCGCTGCGCCTGCTTCTGGCGCTGATCGCTGCGGCGCTCATCGTACAAGGCTATTTCGGCGGGGAGATGGTGCACGGGCCCAATCATATGGGCATCATGTAGGTGGGACGGGTAGCCGCTCCTCAAGGCGACCGAGCCTTCACGCCAGCCCTTGCCAAAGCCTGGCTGACCCCGGTCTATGACCTCACCAACGCCTTGTTTACGCGTGAGCGGACATGGCGGCGCGCGGTTGTCCGCGCCGCCAATCTTGCGCCCGGCGATCATCTTATCGATGTTGGGTGCGGAACCGGCACCTTGCTTCGCGATCTCATGATCAGCTGTCCGCAGGCGGGTCTCGCCGGCGTTGAGCCCGATCCGGCAGCACTGGCCATCGCGCGTCGCAAGTTTGGCGCCGGGGCGGATCTGATCCGTTGGCACAATGGCTTTCTCGATACCCTCGACCTGACCGCGCGATGGCAGCCGAACAAGATCGTCAGCAGCCTCGTCTTTCATCAGGTTCCGCTGGGTGAAAAGCGGGCAATCCTGGAGCAGATGCACGATCTGCTCCAGCCCGGAGGCATGGTGCTGATTGCCGACTATATGGCTCAGGACTCCGCCCTTATGCGCAAGCTTTTCCGCGCCACGGTGCAGCAGCTCGACGGTGTCGAAGACACGCAGCCCAATGCCGACGGTATCCTGGAGCGGCAGCTTGCCGAAATTTTCACCGACGCCGAAAGGCTTCACGTCTTCCCGACCGCCACCGGAGCGATATCGCTCTGGCACGGCTACAAGAAAGGTCCCCATACATGACCCGCACGTTTGCGCGAAAGCGCTTTCGCAACTCGTTCGCCGCAACAGCCCTCCTGGTAATTGCCGCCTGTTCGAACGTTGCCCAGGCGGCCACCTACACGATGTATCGCGATCCCGGCTGCGGCTGCTGCCTCAAATGGGCCAACCATTTCGAGAACGGCATGGACGCCGAGGTTGCGACTGTCGACACCACTGACATGGGTTCGGTGAAAGCCGACAAGGGCGTACCTTCCGATCTGTGGTCGTGCCATACGATGGTGATCGAGGGATATGTCATCGAAGGTCACGTCCCGGCAGAAGCAATCTCAAAATTGCTGCGCGAGCGCCCGGCAGGCGTTTCCGGACTTGCCGTTCCCGGCATGCCGCTGGGCTCACCTGGCATGGAATACGAGAACCGTGTGCAACCCTATGACGTCATCGCCTTTGGGCCCGGCGGCCGTACGGTTTTCGCAAGTTACCCCTGAACGGGCAAGAAAACGCCCCCAACTTTTGGAGAATAATGATGAAAATGATCCTCACCGTCGCTGGCGCGCTTGCTTTCTCGGCAAGCCCGGTCCTTGCTCAGGAGGCCCCTTCTGAAAAGCCCAAAATGTGCGAGATGATGCACGACGGAAAGAAGATGCAGGGCATGATGATGAAGGATAAGGACGGAAAAATGTCATGCCAGATGATGGACCACTCCAAGATGGACCATTCTAAAATGGAACATGGCCAGTCCGGCCATGGCGAGAAGAAGGCCGCCGAGGCTGAAAAGCCGCAGACCGAACACAAGCACGACTGACTTGATCTTGGCGTCTGGTGCCGACAACCCCATCCGGGGCCAGACGCCTAACGAGCCATGCGTTCGATAAGAGCGAGAAGCTCTGCGACTTTCTCTGATTGATCGGTCTTGTTGTTCGAGGCGAGCGCCTGTTCGATGCAGTGCTTGGTATGGATGTCGAGTACTTTGGTCCTGGCGGCGCGCGCGGCGGCTTCGAGCGCGAGGATCTGCTGCAGGATATCGACGCAATAGCGCTCTTCTTCCATCATTCTCGATATTCCTCGCGCCTGCCCCTCGATCTTGCGCATTCGGGTCAAGACATCACGGAACTTGGGGTTTTGATCATCGCTCATGCCGTTCTCTCCAGACGCCGAGTTCATTCCTGACTGCTTTTGACACAGTTGCAAAGCAGTTCGCAATACACTATACCCCCCTATAGTATACGACGGAGACAAAGATGACCGGTTCGACGACGAAAGGCTCGATACTTGCCTGGGGCTGGGCTCTCAGCTTCTTCCTCCTAATTTCCTATCTGCTCTGCGTGGCCTTCGGCCTCATTGCCCCTGAGACCTTCCATATGCACGAAGCATGGGCACCGTTGTTGCCGGGCTTCGATTGGTTGTCTTGGCCAGGCTTCTTCGCCGGGGCTATCGGCAGCTTCCTTTATGGCTGGTATATTGCGATCCTCGGGGTCCCGCTCGTCCGCTATTTCAGGAAAAGGATCGGGTGAAGAACCGGCGGTGTGATTTTATCTCCTGCCGCGAACTTCGCACAGGCCGTATAGCTCATGACAAAGTACAGCTTTCCCTCTTCCGGTTCGTCTTTCAGCAAGAAAAGCGATCCGGCCCTGCATACGGTTATCGGGGCAGTGCTGGGCGTCTTAATCCTTCATCCGCTCACGGCGCTCGTTTACGGGTCCGGAGGGGCAGGAGCGGCGAGCGTGCCATTTGCTGAGCAGTTGGGCCTGGCGGTCGATCGACTGGGCGCGGCATTTGAAATCGAAATGCTGCCCATGAGCCTGGTTTTCGCGGTGATCGGCGGCGCAATCGGCCTGGCTTTTGGTCTTTATCATCTGCGGCTGATGGCCGATCGCCAGACAATCCGCACTTTGGAGCACCAACTGGCCGAAGAGTTGCCGCTGCTTATCGCTCGCGGCGAGGGTGCGCAGCTGGAATTCAAATCATCGCTGCGCTGGGATACGCGCCAGCAGCGCGCAAATCGCAGCCTTCAGCAGGTCGTGGTCAGGACGATTGCCGGATTTCTCAACAATGATGGCGGTACGCTGCTCATCGGCATCGACGATAACGGACAGATCTTGGGAATCGAAGCGGATCTGAAGACTCTCAAACACCCCAATAGGGACGGGTTCGAGCGCGTGCTGATGGACGCGATACGATCAGGCCTGGGCGGTAATGCCTGCGCCTTGGTTCATTGCTATTTTCATGATCTCGATGGCCGAACCATTTGCCGGGTCATCGCTGAAAAGAGCTTCGAGCCGATCTATTTTCTCGACAATGGTGTGGCACGCTTCATGCTCCGCGCCGGCAACAGCACACGAGAGTTGGATGTGCGCGAAGCGCACGCTCACCTGTCACAGCGCGGGAAACAGCATGCGCGGCAGGCTTGAAATGATCCTCTGCCATAAATCGGCAGGTCGGGTTGACCTCGTTCCCCGTTTCACGCTGTCACTTTCAGTGGCGCACGCCGCCTGTCAGCTCGGTTCGGCCTTGTCGGCGGAACGTTGGCACACCTTTGGCCAGATCCAGGGAGACTATGATGGACCATTCTAATTGCAGCCATAGCGGCCACGGCGAGGCCGTTGCTGGCGATGATGGGCGCTACGATCTCGTTCCCGCTGGTTATGACGGACCGGTTTATACGTGCCCCATGCACCCGCAGGTCCGGCAGCCGAAGATGGGGTCGTGCCCGATCTGCGGCATGGGACTCGAACTCGAATCCGCGGCCATGGTCGATGACGGACCGAACCCGGAGCTCGTCGACTTCGCGAGGCGTTTCTGGGTCGGCGCCATCCTCACCTTGCCGCTGCTTGTTCTCACGATGGGCCCCTATGTGGGCTGGCCGGGCGTGCGCGAAATATTCGGCGAGCGGACCACCTTGTGGATTGAACTGGTGCTCGGCACCCCGGTCGTGTTGTGGAGCGGATGGCCATTTCTCGAACGAGGCTGGAATTCGTTCCGCACCTGGAACCTCAACATGTTCTCGCTCATCGGCATGGGCGTTCTCGCCGCATGGATATTCAGTGTCGTCGCCGTCCTGGCGCCGGACATCTTCCCCGACGGCTTTCGCGATCCGGAGGGGCATGTCGGCGTCTATTTCGAAGCTGCGGCCGTAATCGTCACGCTTGTGCTCCTCGGCCAAGTCATGGAGCTGCGCGCGCGTGAAGGCACCGGTAAGGCCATTCGCGCTCTCCTTGATCTTGCAGCCAAAACCGCGCGCGTCATCAGGGCAGACGGCACTGAAGAAGAAATCCCCCTTGAGCACGTGGCTGTTGGCGACCAATTGCGGGTCCGCCCAGGCGACAAGGTGCCCGTTGACGGTGTAGTGCTCAAAGGCCGCTCGTCGATCGACGAAAGCATGATCACCGGTGAACCAGTCCCGGTCGAAAAGGTCGAGGGCGACGCCGTGACCGGGGCAACGATCAACGGAACAGGCAGCCTGGTGATCGAAGCGAAACGTGTCGGATCAGACACCATGCTCGCGCAGATCGTGGAAATGGTTGCGGCCGCACAGCGCTCGCGCGCGCCGATCCAGAAGTACGCCGACAAGGTGGCCGGCATGTTCGTCCCCGCGGTTATCGGCATAGCCGTGCTCGCCTTCATCGCCTGGGCGATCTGGGGCCCCGCACCAGCGCTTGCCTATGCCCTCATTGCTGCAGTTGCGGTACTGATCATCGCCTGCCCCTGCGCTCTCGGTCTGGCGACGCCGATGTCGATCATGACCGCGACAGGAAGAGGGGCTCAAGCGGGCGTTTTGATCAAGAATGCCGAAGCGCTCGAGCGGTTCGAGAAAATCGACACGCTGATCGTCGACAAGACGGGTACGCTGACCGAGGGGCGCCCACGGCTCGTCGCGGTCATGCCCGAGGAGGGTCACGATGAAATCGAGGTGCTGAGCCTGGCGGCGTCGCTCGAACGCGGCTCTGAGCACCCGCTCGCAGAAGCGATCGTCCGCGGCGCCGAAGAACGCGGCGTCGCGATGGAAACCGCCAGCGAGTTCGAGGCCGTAACCGGCAAAGGCGTCATGGGCACGGTCTCCGGTAAACGCGTCGCGCTTGGCAACCTCGCGCTCCTGACAGACCTTGGTTTGGAAGGTGCCGCGCTCAGCGAAAAGGCGAATGCGCGCCGCGACGAAGGCGAAACCGTCATGTTCGTGATCGTTGCGGGCAAAATTGCCGGCCTCATCAGCGTTGCCGACCCGGTCAAGGAAACCACTCCAGCGGCCATCGCGGACCTCCACAAGCTCGGCCTTACAATCATCATGGCGACGGGCGACAATGAACGGACTGCGCAGGCGGTTGCCGCCCGGCTCGGTATCGACGACATCCGCGCGGGCGTGCTTCCCGAGGACAAGGCGCGGCTCATCCGCGAATTGCAAGAAGGCGGTGCAAAGGTGGCGATGGCCGGCGACGGGGTCAATGACGCTCCGGCGCTGGCCCAGGCCGATGTCGGCATTGCGATGGGAACCGGCGCGGACGTCGCGATCGAAAGTGCGGGGATCACGCTCGTCAAAGGCAATCTCGACGGGATCGTCCGGGCCCGCAAGCTTGCCCGGGCTACGATGCGCAATATTCGGCAAAATCTGTTTTTCGCACTGATCTACAACGCGTCGGGCGTGCCCGTCGCGGCCGGTGTCCTGTATCCTTTCTTCGGCATCCTGATTGGGCCGATGTTCGCCGCCTTCGCGATGAGTGCGTCCTCCATATCGGTGGTCCTGAACTCGCTCAGGCTTCGTAGCGCGAAGCTGTGAACATCCAGCAATCGACAGACACCATCCCTAAATTCTGCCCGAGTGCCTGCACGCTACGGCAGGCGCGGTCGCGGGCGGAAGATGTATCTGCGATGCAAGCCAAAGAAAGGATAACCGCATGGATACCCATTCGGCGCACGAAGACAGCCTGAACAAGGGCAGCATCACCCTGCTTGGCGGCGTTGCCATGGGGACCGGAGTCATGATCGGAGCCGGCATTTTTGCGCTCACCGGTCAGATCGCGGAGCTTGCCGGCCCTCTCTTCCCCCTCTCCTTCGTCGCAGGCGCGCTCATCACCGCGCTCGCATCATACAGCTACATCAAGATGTCGAATGCCTGGCCATCGTCGGGTGGCATCGCGATGATCCTGCAAAAGGCCTATGGTCCGGGTGTCGTCGCGGCCTCCGCATCAGTGCTGATGGCCATGTCGATGGTTATCAATGAGAGCCTGGTGGCGCGAACCTTCGCGACCTATGCGCTGCGTCCGTTTGGGCTCGAAGAAAACGCATTGCTGATATCGGGCTTGGCGCTGGGACTCATCGTTTTCGCCTATCTGGTCAACGCCGCGGGCAATAGATCGGTAAGCGGGTTTTCGCTCGTTATGTCGGCGATAAAGGTTGGCGGGATAGCGGTGTTCGCAGTTGCGGCGATCTGGGCCAGCGGACTGTTCGCAGGCGCCTTTACCGAGCCTGCTTCCTTGTCGAACGGCGAAGCATTGCTCGCTTCGGTGGCCTTCTCGATCCTTGCATTCAAGGGGTTTACAACCATCACCAACAGTGGCGGAGAAATCGTCGATCCGCACAAGAATGTCGGTCGCACAATCATGATCTCGATTGCCGTGTGCATCGTGGTTTATCTGCTCGTCGCCTTGGCCGTTGGCTCCAGTCTCAGCATCGGCGAGATCGTTCAGGCGCGTGACTATTCCCTGGCCGCGGCAGCGCGCCCCGCATTGGGAGATCTCGGGTTCTATTTCACCGTAGCGATTGCCATCTCGGCGACTACGTCGGGGGTCATTGCGAGCGTGTTCGCCGTCTCGCGGATGCTGACAATGCTGACCGAGATGAAGATGATCCCCCACAGCCATTTCGGAATGAAGGGCGGCATCCGTAGCCACATGCTGGTCTATACGGTCGTCATAGCCGGCACACTGGCGGTCCTGTTCGACCTTTCCCGCATCGCCTCGCTCGGCGCCTTCTTCTACCTTGTCATGGACATGCTCGTCCATTGGGGCGTGTTTCGCAGTCTTCGCAAAAAGATCGGCGCCCGCGCTTCCGTCCTGCTCACCGCGCTGGCGGCCGACGCCGTTGTGCTCGCCGCATTTACGGCCGCCAAACTCAAGAGCGATCCGGCCGTGGTTGCCTATGCGGTGATCGGAATCGCGGCCGTGTTCGTGGCGGAATGGATATTTCTGTCCGGCCAGCGCAGGGAGACGAACACAGATTCTATTGAAAACAAGGTCGAGAGCGGGAGCGGCGATCACGACCGTCCTTGAGCGCAACATTGGCTGTTTGGCAGCTCAGATAAATATTTTTGAGGCGGCGCCGTAATTTCGCGCCGCCGCGCCCGTCTTTATTCATTCGGCTGCAATCGGAATACCGGAAGTTTGTCCATCTTGTCCGTACCAGGCCGCGCGATCGACCGGCAGAAAGAGATTCGCGGGAGGAATGTCGGCGATTGCGACAAACATCGTTTCTCTTTCGAAGAACGATGAAACGAAAACGCGAAACGAACATTGGAATTGAACAAGCAGCCCCAGGCTGTGCGTGTGAACAAGGGGCTGTAAAGGCATGAAAACTGCGAGTGTTTACCGGATGGTGATGGAGGATCATGTCTGTCCCTATGGCATCAAAACGGTCGATCTTCTCAAGCGGCAAGGCTTCGAGGTCGACGATCATCACCTGACCAGCAGGGAGGAAACCGACGCGTTCAAGGACAAGCACGACGTCGAGACCACGCCGCAGACCTTTATGGAAGGCAAGCGCATTGGCGGCTATGACGATGTCCGCGAGTTCTTCGGCAAAAGCCGCTCGCAGCCCGAGGAAGGCGAAACCAGCTATCAGCCTGTCATTGCGATTTTCGCGGTCGCGCTGCTGCTCGCGCTCGGGCTGAGCTGGGCGTTTTTTGACGACCTCTTCACCGTTCGGGCCGCGGAGTGGTTCGTCAGCCTCTCGATGACCTTGCTCGCCGTCCAGAAGCTTCAGGACGTGCGCAGTTTCTCGACCATGTTCCTCAACTACGATCTACTCGCACGGCGCTGGGTGCCCTATGGCTTCGTCTATCCGTTCGGCGAAGCCGCTGCCGGCATTCTCATGACCGCGGGCGCACTGACCTGGCTTTCTGCCCCGCTGGCATTATTCATCGGCACCGTCGGCGCTGTCAGCGTCTTCAAGGCTGTCTACATCGACAAGCGTGAGCTCAAATGCGCTTGCGTCGGAGGTAGCAGCAACGTCCCGCTCGGTTTCGTCTCGCTGACAGAGAACCTGTTCATGATGGGGATGGGGCTCTGGATGGGTCTCAAGGTCTTTACATGATCCTCGGTTTAATCCTGGCGACCTCGCTGTTCCTGATATCGGTGGGCTCGCACCTCGTCATACTGAATGCGGGCCATACGCTGCTCGAGCAAAACTGCAGCCTTCTGCACAAGCTGGGCATCGCGCTGCTCGTTCTTTTCTCGCATCTGACCGTAGCGGCGTTCTTCGCCGCCGGCTTCTGGATCGGCGAGGAGCTGGGTCTGGGCGGCTTCCGGCAGGCCGGCGCGATGACCGCGATGGACTATTTCTATTTTTCTCTGATCAACGTGACGACGCTTGGTTTGGCGGACATTTTCCCAACCGAGCACCTGCGGGTTCTCGCCGGCGTCGAGGCCCTCACCGGCTTCGCTCTCATCAGCTGCTCGGCGCAGCTATTCTGGACCATGATGCACAAAGGAGAAGAAGCATGACCGAAAAGACGACCCACTCGGACAAGGGAGGGGGCGGCAACTACTGGCGGTTCATGGCCATGGTATCGACTTCGACCGTCATCATGTTCTTCCTGATGTATGCCAACACCTTCACCATTGACGATGTCTTCTGGAGTGAAACGCGCTTCTGGATGATGTTTGTCATGGGCGCGATGATGATGGTCGTCATGCTCCTCTTCATGTGGGGCATGTACAAGGACCGGACCAAGAATTTTATCATTCTGGGCGTCGGCGCCTTTGTGTTCGCGCTCGCACTTTGGCTGGTACGCAGCCAGACCACCGTCGACGACACCGAATATATGGCAGCGATGATCCCGCACCACTCGATCGCGATCATGACCAGCGAACGGGCCAGCCTCAAGGATCCGCGCGTTCGCGAACTCGCCAAGGCAATCATCGTCGCCCAGCGCCGCGAGATCGCCGAGATGAAATATCTCATAGACGATATCGAGCAGAACGGTCCTCGGACCGAAGAACGCCTGCCCGAGGAGATGCAGCCATGAACAAGATAGCTTTAACGGCGCTCATCGCGCTGCCGCTCGCCGCCTGCAATTCGAACACCGCTCCGGGCAACGACCGCGAAGCCCAGCTCGACCCGCCTGCCACTGCCGCGCCGATCGAGGACGCGGCCAGTGCACTGGCAAATGTTGACCCGGGCCTCATGCTTCCCGGGACTATGAATGACGCGGACCTTGCTGCTCTGGGCGCAGGACAGGCCTGCCAGTTTCGTCTGACCGAAGTAGCCTTTCCCTCGTTTGTATATGACGGCGACGGGGGCGGTGCGATCAAGATCAATGGCAAATTGATCCCCGTCACCGCCGATGGCCCCGGCAGCTATTCGAATGGCGAGCTTCGGATCAGGACCCGCATGCTGGATGATGAAGGCGATGCGGGTCTGCAAATGCAGGAGATGATCGTCGTCGGACCCCGGATGAAGGACGAGTTCGGGTTCTGGGGATATACCACCTGTCCGGCAGGCGGAGCCTGATACTGGCAGGGCGCATGGGCGGGCCGTTGGCTACCCCGTGCGCCCGCAGCTCCTCCGTTCGTCGCCCACACCTGTCTTAACAGGAACAAGCAGATGACCGATACGAGGCCCATCGCTGTCTTCGGTGCAGGCGGGAAGACCGGCACCGAGCTATTGCGGCGTGCCCTTGCGCGGGACATACCGATCCGCGCCTTCGAACACACCGTGCCCGGGCCAGACGAGCGGGTGGGCGACTTCGAATATATCGAATGCGATGTGCTGTCGGATGATTTCGCGGGCGATCTCGATGGCTGCCGCGCGGTTATCTCGACGCTCGGTGTCGCTTTCGGTCCGGGCAATGCGATCGATCCACCGCCGCTCTATTCCGATGGCACGCGCAACCTGCTCGGGGCGATGGCACAAGCGAAGATCGACCGCATTGCCGTGATCTCCGCTGCCTTCGTCGAACATCAGTCGAGCGTTCCGGCGTGGTTTGAGCTCACCGCCAAGCCTGCATTGTTCAATATACTCGAGCAGATGCGCGCCATGGAAGCGATGCTCAGCGACGCCCAAGGCATCAAATGGACGGCCGCACGACCGGGCTGGCTCCTGGATGAGCCTTACACCGGCGATGCCGTCATTTCGGACGAACGCTTGGCAGAAGGCTGTTTCCGATGCCGTCATGCAGATCTCGCGGCAAGCCTCCTCGACTTCGTGTGCGAAGACATCTGGATCAACGCAAAACCTGCCATCGGCAGGCCCGAAGCCGAACAGTTCGAAAGTCCTGCCGCCATCAAGGCCGAACTCGGTATCGATTAAACGGCGTATCATTTTTCGACTTGTGACGGGCCCGCACGTTACAAGTTTTGAGCAACAGACAAGGAAGTCGTATGTTTCTGGAGAAGATCAAAACCCCCGGTCTCTCGCACCTCTCGTATATCATCGGCTCGGGCGGGCAGGCGGCGGTCATCGATCCGCGCCGGGACTGCGAGGTCTATGTCGAAAAGGCCCGGGCCGAAGGGCTGGAGATCACGCATATCTTCGAAACCCATCGCAATGAGGATCTGCTCAGCGGCTCGCCGATTTTGGCCGATTTGACAGGAGCCACGGTCTATCACGGGCCCAACGCGGCAGGCGAGATCGTTTTTGCCAATACCGCACGCGAGGGCGATTGTTTCGAGCTGGGTCAATTGCGGATCGAGGTGCTTGAAACACCTGGACACACCGACGATCATCTCGCTTTCGTCATCCATGACAGCGAATATTGCGAGGGACCGGTCGGCGTCTTTACCGGCGATGCGCTGTTCGTCGGCGATGTCGGGCGCACCGACTTCTATCCCGAGCGCAAGGAAGAAGTCGCGGGCCTTTTGTTCGATTCCCTGCAGAAACTTTGCGGCCTCGGCGATCAGGCGATTATCTACCCGGCGCATGGTGCGGGCTCGGTCTGCGGGTCGGGAATGGCGGACCGGGAATTCTCGACAATCGGCCACGAGCGATGCAACAACCCGCGACTGCGCATCTCCGACCGCGACGAGTTCATCAAGGCGAAGGTGGCAGAACACCACTACCAGCCGCCCTATTTCCGGCTGATGGAGCGGCTCAACCTCGAAGGGTCCGATGCCGCGCCGCGGATTATGCGGCCAAGGCGTCTGGGGCTGGAAGACCTTAGCAAGAGCGGCGCTGATCACCTGGTCGATGTGCGCGAGCCGCTCGCCTACGCTGCCGGCCATCTGCCGGGTGCCATGTGCCTTCCGGTGGGAATGATACCGGCCTTTGCCGGATGGTTCCTCGGTGAAGGCGACAGGATCGCGCTCGTCGCTTCCCAGGAAGACCAGCTAGCCCACGCCACGGCCCATCTGGTGCGCATCGGTCTCGATAATGTTGTCGGCGGCTATGTCGGCGTGGTTCCGGCCGCTGCTCAGGGCAAAGCGATGCGCAACATTCCCATGATCGGCACCGAGGAAATCGCGCGCAGGCTCAATCAGGACAGCCGTGAATGGACTTTGCTCGACGTGCGCGACGCGGACGAACGACAGGAAGCAAGCATCGACGGCTCAGAACATATCTATGTTGGCGAGCTCAACACGCGATGGAAAGAGCTCGACCGCAACCGACACTACACGCTGATGTGCGCGAGCGGCATGCGGGCGAGCGTTGCCGCAGGCTGGCTGGCGAGCCAGGGCTTCAAGCGCCTCGACATCTATCTCGGCTCCATGGGCGCTTGGAAGCAGCAAAGCTCGTAGACGATCACCGCGTTCATGTTTCTTTCAATCCCATATTTCCCCGAAGCTCCGCTGCCGGCGAGCCGTGATCTTCCAAAGTCTCAGGCTTGGCACGCACAGGGTGCATTGGTCGTAATACAGTCGATTGTCGGCCGAGACCGGCTCAGGCTAGAAAATCGCATATCACCAAGGCAATGGTTGCGCCTCTGTCCGCAGGTACATGCATCCTTGTCGATAAGCCGCAAAGTCTCTAGGCTCTCGACGATGGCTCGATTGCGTTCCTTTTTGCTGACAATGCTTTGCATTGGTTTCGTGATCCAATCACCCGTGCAGGCCATGCCAACGCCTCAATCGGAGAAGATGCTCGCTTCCGATTGTGCTGAAATGATGCACCACTCTGAGGGCGATGAACCAATGCACAGCCATAACGGCAATACTGACGCACCGTGTGAAGGCATGTCGGCTGATTGTTTGCTTGCAACCAACGCGGTTTCTCCCGTTTGGGTGGGGAGCGATGCGCCTTCGCATGTTGTTAAGCCGTTTTCCGACGGCCCTGTGTATTTGTCGAACATTACTTCACCTCTGCTCAGTCGCGCTTCTGCGCCCGATTACCCCCCTCCACGAATCTGACTTGATTGCATAACCTGAAGGCGAATTGCGCCTTCTGAATGCGTGGTCTTGACGCTGCAATGCACCGCCATTGCCGCCGGACCTCGGCACGCAAATCGAGTGAGAAATTCCCATGAAATGGTCCATAGGCGGTATCCTTGCCGCCGCGCTGATGCAGGCGCAGGTCGTACTCGCGCAGCCGGTTGGCTATGAAGAAGCCTTGCGGGCAGCGCGCGAGGATCAGCCGCTGCTCCAGGCCGCGCAATTGCGTATCGATGGGACGCGAGATGTCTCGGATGCCGCAGATGAGCTGCCCGATCCTATCTTGCGTGGCGGGATTGCAAACCTGCCAATTACCGGGCCTGTGGCGATCGAGTTTGATCGCCAGCTTCCAACGCAGATTGCTGTTGGCATTGAGCAACCAATCCCAAACCTTGCAAAGCGCCGAGCGCGTCGAGGTGTGGCGAACTCAGATGTAGCCATCGCGCAAATGCGATTTGGGGTTGCGCAGCAACGGATCGACATCGCCACATCAGCGGCTTGGATCGACTTGTACTATGCCGAACAGAAGCTCGCCTTCGCCCATACGGCTCTCAGCGATCTGCGCAGGCTACAGCCGGTGGCAAACAGCGCTGTTGCATCCGGATCGGCCCGTCCTGCTGAAAGCCTCGCCATTCGCCGCGAGCTTCTGGTCATCGAAGATGCGATCACGCGAATAGAAGCCGAACGCGACGCTGCACGCGCTATGCTGGCCAGCTACGTTCGAACAGACAGTCCTACCATCGCGGGTGATGCGCCAGCAGCCAATGTCGACAGCGGCAGCCTCGAGCAAGCTCTGGACCTTAACCCCGTCATCCGTCTTGCCGATGCGGCCACCGGACGCGCAGAAGCGAACGCCGACCTCGCGCGCGCCGACTTGCGCCCCGACTTCGGAGTGAGCGTAAACTATGGCCGACGCGACCCTGCCTTCGGAGACGCATTCTCTGTCATGGGATCGGTTACCCTGCCCATCTTCACCGATCAACGTCAAAGGCCGCGCATTCGCGCCGCCGAGGCAGAAGCTGCTGCGGCGCAGGCAGAGCGCGATGATCGCTTGCGCGCGCTGCGTGTGCAATTCGAATCCGATCTCGCCTCATGGCGCAGTGCGAAGCGCCAATGGGAACGCGCCCGCGATGAATTGCTGCCGCTGGCCCGGCAAAGGGTTGAACTGGAAACGGCGAGCTTTGCTGCCGGAAACGCAGACCTGATCGATGTGATTGCAGCAAAGGCGGATCTGGCCTTGCTCGATCTTGAAATCTTTGAACGCGAAGCCGCGACCGTGGAATGGGCCGAGATGCTTCGCTTGACCTACGGGGAGCAGCAGCCATGAGCGATACAGTCGACAGCTCCGGCCCTTCAAAGCGAACCTATGCAATCATCGCGGCCGTCGCGCTTGTCAGCCTCGGCGCTGGATACGCGCTCTCGCTCGTAGGAGATGAGGGCGAGGGTGGGATGTCGGGCTCCTCCGAGACGGAGTGCGAAGAGGTGCTCTACTGGTACGATCCGATGGTTCCCGGACAGCGCTTTGACGAGCCTGGCAAGTCGCCCTTCATGGACATGATGCTGGTACCCAAATGCGCGGGAGAAGCCGCCGAAGCGGGCGTCCGGATTGATCCGGGCCTTGTCCAGAATTTCGGCATTCGCACCGCAGCGGCCGAGTTCGGAGTTCTCGAGCCGGAAATCACCGTGACGGGTGTCCTGGCATACAACAGCCGGGATGTTGCCATCGTCCAGCCAAGAGCGGGCGGTTATGTCCAACGCACCTATGGCCTTGCGCAGGACGATGTCGTGCGTCGCGGCGCTCCGATCGTCGATATCTTGGTCCCTGATTGGGGCGGCGCGCAGCGCGAGTACATTGCCGTGCTCGATACCGGCGATCAGGCACTTGCAGACGCGATGCGGCAGCGCATGCGCCTGCTCGGCATGACCGATGCGATGATCGCGTCGGTCGAACGCACCCGCCGCGTCCAGAACACGTTTACAGTCACCGCACCGGTGGGCGGCGCTGTAACAGTGCTGGGGGTGCGTCCAGGCATGACCGTGACGGAAGGCCAGACACTCGCGGAGATTACAGGCTTCTCGCCGATATGGCTGGAAGCTTCGGTTCCTGAAGTCCAGGCCGTAAATATCCGGCAGGGCCAACCCATCAGTGCGACCCTGGCAGCGTATCCTGATGAGCGATTTGCGGGACGAATTGTTGCCATCCTTCCTAGCGCCGATGCCGCGAGCCGAACCATCACCGTCCGGGCTGAGCTGCCGAACCCACGCGGCAGGTTGAAGCCAGGGATGTTTGCGCAGGTGTCGCTTTCACCCGACACACGGCGAGCCTTGCTGGTACCGTCGGAGGCGGTCATTCGAACCGGCCGCCGCAATCTTGTGATGCTCAAGCAGGATGAAGGCGCCTTTCTTCCAGCCGAGGTCGAAATCGGACGCGAGGCGAATGGCAGGACTGAGATCCTGGCAGGCCTTGCCGAAGGCGAAGAGGTCGTCACTTCCGGGCAGTTCCTGATCGACTCCGAGGCGAGTTTGGCCGGGATCGATATCAGGTCGATCGACGGAACCATGAGCATGGCATCCGATGGCTCAGCAAAGATGAGGACGTACACCGCCACGGGAAGAGTGACGAAAATCGCTGGTGCTTCGATCACTCTCAATCACGCGCCGGTTCCCGCCCTCGAATGGCCAAGCATGGTCATGCCCTTCGCCCTCGCCGACGCCGCTCTAGTTGACGGTATTGAACCGGGCGATACTGTCGAGTTCACCTTCTCGCAGCACGACACCGGTCCGCGCATCGAGTCTATCAGGAAGACCGAGCGATGATAGCGCGCATAATCGATGCATCGATCGCCAATCGGTTTTTCATCATTCTGGCGGCCATCGCGGTTACGCTCGCTGGCTTCTGGGCGGTGCGCGCAACGCCTGTCGATGCGATCCCCGATCTGTCTGATGTGCAGGTCGTGGTGCGGTCGAACTATCCTGGGCAAGCTCCGCGCATCGTTGAGGATCAGGTCACATACCCGCTTGCAACGACGATGCTCTCGGTGCCGGGCGCGGAAACTGTGCGCGGCTATTCGATGTTCGGCGACAGCTTCGTCTATGTGATCTTCGAGGATGGGACCGACCTCTACTGGGCGCGCTCGCGCGTGCTTGAATATCTCAACCAGGTGCAAAACGAATTGCCCGACGGAGTGACCAGCTCGCTCGGGCCGGACGCGACGGGCGTTGGCTGGATTTACGAATATGCGCTGGTTGACCGAACGGGGAACAGCGATCTCGCTGACCTTCGGAGCCTTCAGGACTGGTTCCTGCGTTTTGAGCTCCAGACTATTCCGGGCATAGCCGAGGTCGCCAGCGTCGGCGGCATGGTCAAGCAGTACCAGGTCGTGCTGGAACCCTACCGGATGGCTTCGCTTGGCGTCACTTACAGCGATGTCGTGCGTGCCATCCAGGCCTCCAATCAGGAAGCTGGAGGATCGGTTGTCGAAATGGGCGAGGCCGAGTTTATGGTCCGCGCATCAGGCTATCTCACGTCTCTCGACGACTTCAGGCAGATTCCGCTGAAATCGGTCGGTAACGGTATCCCCGTCACCTTGTCCGATGTCGCCACGATCCAGCTTGGGCCCGAAATGAGGCGCGGTATCGCCGAGCTCAATGGGGAAGGCGAGGTCGCGGGAGGTATTGTCGTGCTTAGACAGGGCGAGGATGCGCGGGCAACCATCGCGGCTGTCGAAGAGAAGCTCGACGTGCTCCAAGCTAGTCTTCCCGAAGGGGTCGAGATTGTCACGACCTATGATCGTTCGAAGCTGATCGACGCATCGATCGAAAACCTGACCGGCAAACTCATCGCCGAATTCATCATCGTTGCGATCGTATGCGCGTTATTCCTGTGGCACGTGAGATCGGCTTTCGTGGCCATCGTCACGCTCCCGCTAGGGGTTCTGGCCGCCTTTATCGTGATGCGTTTTCAGGGAGTCGATGCCAACATCATGTCCTTGGGCGGCATCGCCATCGCAATCGGCGCGATGGTCGACGCCGCCATCGTTATGATCGAGAACGCCCACAAGCATATCGAGCATTGGGAAGCGGATCATCCCGACGAGGAGATGTCCAGCGGCGAGCGCTGGAAGCTGATTGCGGAGGCGTCGAAAGAGGTGGGGCCAGCGCTCTTCTTCAGCCTTCTCATCATCACGCTCTCGTTCCTCCCGGTTTTTACTTTGCAGGCCCAGGAAGGGCGGCTCTTTTCGCCGCTGGCCTTTACCAAAACCTATGCGATGGCGGCGGCAGCGATACTGTCGGTGACACTGGTTCCTGTACTCATGGGCTGGCTGATCCGCGGCAAGATACCCAAGGAGGATACCAACCTCCTCAATCGTGTCCTGACCAAGGCCTACCGGCCCGGTCTCGATTGGGTGCTCAGCCGACCCAAGACCACTCTCGTCGTGGCAGGCCTCGTATTCCTGACAACGCTGGTCCCGTTCACCCGTCTGGGAGGGGAATTCCTGCCGCCGCTCGACGAAGGCGATCTCCTCTACATGCCGAGCGCTCTGCCTGGCCTGTCTCCTGGTGAAGCGTCCGCATTGCTTCAGCGGACCGACCGCCTGATCAAATCCGTGCCCGAAGTCGATACCGTGTTCGGGAAAGCGGGGCGGGCTGATACAGCGACCGACCCTGCGCCGCTCACGATGTTCGAAACAACGATCCGCTTCAAGCCGCGCGAGGAGTGGCGGCCGGGAATGACGCCAGAGAAGCTCGTCGAGGAGCTTGATCGTGCAGTGCAGGTGCCGGGACTCGCCAATGTCTGGGTGCCACCGATCCGCAACCGCATCGACATGCTCGCGACCGGTATCAAGAGCCCGATCGGCGTGAAAGTATCCGGCGAGGACCTTGCTGAGATCGAGCGCGTGGCGTTGCAGGTCGAGAACGTTGCCAAGCAGGTTCCCGGAGTCAGTTCCGCTTTGGCAGAGCGTCTTTCGGGAGGCCGCTATGTCGACGTGGACATCGACCGGGTCGCTGCGGCGCGTTTCGGATTGAACATCGCCGATGTTCAGCAGATTGTGTCAGGCGCGATCGGCGGGGCAAATATCGGCAGAACGGTCGAAGGACTGGCGCGATATCCCATCAATGGGCGCTATCCGCGCGAGAGCCGCGACAGCCTCGCAGAACTGCGCGCGCTGCCTTTGCTAACCCCCTCTGGCCAGCAAATCACGCTTGGGACCGTAGCGCAGGTGAGCATCAGCGACGGTCCGCCGATGCTCAAGAATGAGCAAGGCCGTCTCATCAGCGTGGTCTATGTCGATACGCGCGGGCGCGATCTTACTTCGGTCGTAAGTGATCTTCAGGCGGCAGTGTCAGACGGCGTCGATCTGCCTGCCGGTGTGAGCATCTCTTACGCGGGCCAGTTTGAATATCTCACCCGCGCCAATGAGCGGTTGCAGGTCGTCGTTCCCGCGACGCTCGGCATCATTTTCGTTTTGCTCTATCTGATCTTCCGCCGCTTCGACGAAGCGCTACTTGTTATGGGCACGCTGCCCTTCGCCCTGACCGGCGGCTTCTGGCTGCTTTATCTGATGGGCTACAACCAGTCTGTTGCGACATCGGTGGGTTTTATTGCGCTTGCCGGTGTGTCTGCCGAGTTCGGCGTCATCATGCTGATCTACCTCAAGTCTGCGCTGGCCCGGCGCAGTGGTGCCCTCGATGCGGACGGTGTGGGCGAAGCCATCAGGGAGGGCGCACTCCTACGCGTCCGGCCCAAGGCGATGACCGTGGCCGTTATTCTGGCCGGTCTCTTCCCGATCCTGATTGGAACCGGCGCAGGTTCGGAAGTCATGAGCCGCATCGCCGCACCGATGGTGGGCGGCATGATCACCGCCCCGCTGCTTTCCATGTTCGTTATCCCCGCCGCATATTTGTTGATGCGGCGCCCCCGGCCCGAACGGCCAACCCAACCCCAAGGAGAAGAAGAATGCGAACCACAACCCTCATAACCCTATTGGCCGCGCCGCTGGCGCTGGCGGCCTGCGATTCTGGCCAGGACACTGCCGAGATGGAGGACATGCCGATGGCTGAAGATGCAATGATGATGGACGGCCAGGATATGCCAATGACGGACACTGGCAACGCAATGCAGTCCGCGAGTGCGCAAGGCACCGTCACCGCCATCGACGCCGAAGCGGGTACGATCACCGTCGACCACGGCCCGGTCCCCGCAATCGAATGGCCGGCGATGACCATGGCGTTCGAAGCCGATGAGCAACTGCGCAGCGAAGTAAGCGTCGGTGAGGGCATTGCCTTTGAATTTCGTACTGGTTCTGAAGGCAGTGTGATCACGTCGATCACGAAGGAATAAATCGGTCGGGTGGTGCCAGGCAAATCTGGCGCCGCCCATCGCGAAACAGGAGGAGCATGATCCGGACACCCCGCATCACCCATGCATTATCCGTAGACCGCCGAGGACTGATCAAAAGCGCAGGCTTTGCTGCTGCAGGCTTTGCCGCGTTCCCGCTTGCAGGATGCAAAGCGCAAGACGCATCGATGCTGGACAGCACTCCAGGGTCCAATCCGCTCGCTATACCGCCCTTGCAGAGTGGCGAGATAGAGCAGGGCACGCGGGTTTTCCGCCTGTCTTTGACACCAGGCCAGAAGGAATTCGTCCCCGGTGTTGCTTCGTCCACCATCGGCATCGACGCACCCTATCTGGGACCGACGCTGGAAATGCGCCGGGGCGAGCGGGTGCAGTTCCATATCGACAACAATCTGGCCGAAGGCGCTACGGTCCATTGGCATGGTTTCGAACTTCCTGCCGCAGCCGATGGCGGACCGCATCAGTTGATCCGTCCCGGTGAACGCTGGAGCCCCTCTTTCGAAGTTCGCCAGCGGGCCTCGCTCTACTGGTATCATTCGCACTTGGAGCGCAAAGCCGGGCCGCAGGTCTATGCCGGGCTCGCCGCGCCGATCTATGTTCGCGATGACGAGGAAGAGCGCCTCGACTTGCCGAGCGACTATGGCGTCGACGACATTCCGCTGATCGTGCAGGACCGCGTGATCGATGGGTTCGGCCGGTTGGTGTACCCGCTGAGCATGCACACGCGGATGATGGGCATGCGCGGGAACCGGATATTCGTCAACGGCACTGAGAATGCCGTGTTCGACGCACAGACAGGCCAATTACGGCTGCGCATCCTCAACGGATCGAACGCCCGCTTCTACGATTTCTCGCTCGAAGGTGATCGTTCGATGCAACTGATCGCGAGCGATGGCGGCTTGCTCGATCGTCCGCACATCGTCCGCTCGGTCAGGCTCGCACCGGGGGAGCGCGCGCAGGTAATTATCGATCTCTCGGAAGGACGCCCGCTTCGCCTTCTTGCCAGCAGTCCCGAAATCGCCATGGGCATGATGGGCGGACGCGGAATGATGGGTCGCGGCAATAGCGACGATGCTTCCGGAGACGTGTTTCAAATCCTCGATATCAGGCCGGCAAGTTCGGCCCAGCGCATCAGGGTGCCGACACAACTGGCATCGCTTGCGCCAACCGACCCGTCGTCAGCCGTCCGAACCCGGCGTTTCGTTCTCGACATGGGCATGATGGGCGGCGGAATGTCCATTAACGGTGCTGCGATGGACATGAATGTGATCAACGAACGTGTGCCGGTCGGCCAATGGGAAATCTGGGAGATCGCCAACCCTTCGATGATGACCCATCCGTTTCATATCCATAATGTCCAGTTTCGTGTGATCGACCGCGATGGCCGAGCGCCCCCACCACTGGAAACCGGTTTGAAGGATACCGTTATCGTCAACCCGCGCGAGCAGGTTCGCCTTCTCCTGCGTTTTGAAGAACACACTGACCCAGGGCTGCCCTACATGTATCACTGCCACATTCTCGAACACGAGGATGCTGGCATGATGGGGCAGTTCGTAGTCGTGCAGAGCTAGGAAGGACAGGCGATGAGCAAGGGCGAGAGCGTGATCGAGGGTACTGCGATCAACCCGGTATGCGGCATGAGCGTCGCGATCGAAGGAGCCGAGCACATCGCGACGCGTGAGGGCGCGAAACATTATTTCTGTTCGTCGCGCTGCCACGACCAGTTCATCAGCGATCCCGAGCTATATCTGTCGGGCGCGCATCCAGACGCCGTGGAGGATGTGCCCGAAGGCACAAACTAGACCTGTCCCACGCATCCTGAACGCGTTACTAAGTCAATCAGGCTCGACGTGCGCGAAGCGGACGAGAAGGATGGTTAGCGCGGGCACGATCGTCCACATCGCGATTGGTATCAGCGCCAGGCCCGTCACTGGCTCGTGCGGCATCAACTCGCTGTAGCGCCAGCTCAGGAAACTGTTTGCCGGAAGCGATGTGGCGATCATTTCGACGGCGATTGCGACGACGAGCCCGAAGCCGAAATAGATCGCATAGGGTAGTTTGTCTGACTGCCAGGGCCACGCATGCCCGCCGCGCAGTGCAGCAAGGCTATAAGCTGTGAGCAGGATCACGCCATCGCCCAGGCTTGCGATGCCGCAGCGAATGGTCTGCTCATAAGTCTCGAGATTGCCCGGCTTGAAAAACGGCATCTGGAAGATCTCCCAGACGAACGCGATCAGGCTCCCGCAAAAAAAGATCAGCCAATGGGTTCTGGTCATTCTGCAGGCACGCCCGAATAGTCTGCGCCAGCAAATAGCAAGCGGCCGGATTTCCATTTCCTGCATAGCGCCTTCGCTGCCCCAAAGCCTGGATCAGTCATGGTTTTCGCGGCCCTCCGCCTTGGCCATGCGAGCAGCGCGTTCGAGAAACTTCCGCATGTCACCTGCTGCCAGTTCGGTAAGCGGATGCCGGCTCGCCTCGGGGCGCGGTTCGATCATGTCCGCACGCTTTCTGATCTGGTCGATCTGTTCATCGCTGGCCCCGGACAAAAGGCCAAGAACTATGTTCTCGAGAGTAATGAGGCGAATGCGCATTTGCACCAGCTCGGCATGATCGGGCTCCGGAATATCCCAGCTGCCGTCCTCATTGACCGTGCTCATGACTGCTTCTCCGACGGCTCTATTGGCACCATGATATTCCCCATTCGACTTTATCGACCTCTCTCAAAAAGGGTGGCCGAAAAACAGCATCGCTGCAACCGGCCGTGCTACGGCCTACCCGCCCCACCGCTTCTGCGAATTGTTTGAGGGGAAGGGCCGTCTGCTGCGTATAGACAATGAATGCACATGGCATTCACCGCAAAACCGACTAAGGGAATTCGACAATGAGACGCACAGTTCTTGCTTTCGCGCTCGCCACCGGCCTGACAGCCACTCCGGCATTGGCCCAGCAACAGCACGACCACGGAGCGAAAGCTACTGCACAGCAGCAGGGTCAGGCGGGCCACATGATGCAGGATTCGGAGGCCATGACGGCCCATCGCGCGAAGATGGATGAAATGCGCGCGCTTATGCAGCAGGCGCGCGCGACAAGCGATCCTGCCGAACGCCAGAGGCTGATGGCCGAACATCGTGCAAAAATGCAGGAGCACATGTCGGGCATGATGCAGGGCGGCAATGCCGATATGATGGCGGCCTGTCACCAGCGCATGATGATGATGCACGATATGATGGAGCAGATGGCTGCCCGTCAGGACTTGGCGCAAGACGACTAGCAAGTGGTGGTCCGGGCGAACGTTGCGATCATATTCGGTTCAAACCGTATCGGTCTCTGATTTGGCGGGGATAGCGCACGCAGGTTCATCGCTGGAATGGAATGCTGTTCGCCGGGCTCGGTCTGGCGATGGCCTATCTGGCGAGCCGGGCCTCCGATAGCCGGACTCCGCTTCGTACCGCAATCTTGATCATGGCGGCTCTCGACTTGTTCAGGAAGTTCTGGGCCGCGAACTTGAGCCTGGCCCAGACCACCTTGGTATCTCTTGGCTTTGAAGGATTGAATGATGCGTAGATCGAACTGGAGCGCGGTTGTCGCCCCTCTTGCTGCGGCGACACTGGCGATGGGGCTCGCCGCCTGTGATCAGACGCAGGATACAACAACTGAAGCGGATGCCTTGCCGCTGTATACAGCTCCACCGACCAAGAGCACGGTCCCGGGCGAAGGCGAGAAAGACAACGCTGCTTCTGCCGCTAGAGAGGCCAATTCGAACCGGTCGGCTCAAGCTTCTCCTGCCGGGAGGCAACCAGACCGACCGGCAACCGCTCCGATGGGAGCGCCATCGCCTGCGACCGCACGCGCGCCGACGGATGCCCAGCCAACACAGGCACCCGATCCGCATGAGGGTCACGATATGCCATCGATGTCGGACCACGACATGGACGGGATGTGAGCGAGCATGGTCCCGTTTCAGAGAGTATGGACCGTCACAGGGGTCTCGTGATGCCCATAATCCGCCTCGAAGCTTTCATCACACGTTCCGGCATGCCGATGCCCGCTCGATGTATCGATTTTCAAGAAAGGCGAGCGTTCAGGTGAAGGGAACAACCGAGCCCGTTTCCCGGCCGGTTGTCGTCTCTTCACCAATAGAATGGCGGCCCCGTCTCCCCCCGAGCCCTGCGGGTCGCAGGTATCCCGGGGCCGTTCAGGAACCCCGCGCTTGACCCAACCCTAGGCGCGGGGTTCCGCTTTTCTGGTACACTGGGTCTCGAGCGCTGGTTTCGACTCGTTTTGGCGAAAAGGCTGCAGTGCCTTGCGGGCTTGGACACCACTGTCTCTGGAAGGAGGACTTGTTGTGACTAGAAGAATGAAGGACACAGCGCTGTCCCGCTGGGAAGACGAAGGCGGAGCATTGCCATGCGGCCCCCAGGAAGCGCTCGCCGCTGCTTGCGAGGAAGAGGATATTCCCGCACTTTCGGATACCGAGCTGACCCAGCTGCGTATTCGGGTGATCGCTCTTGAAAACATTGTGCTCAGTCTGCTGTCGAAGGCAAGCGATGCGCAGCTTGAGCAGGTCGCTGCCATGGCCGACCTTATCACGCCGCGACCGGACGCCACGCAGCATCCCCTGACGATCCACGCAGCAACCCAGATGAACCAGCTGGTGGAGCGCGCTGGGCATTTTCGTTCCTGAGCCAAACTGGAACTCTCTGCGTCGAATAATTTCTCGGCAGGTCATGGCTAGATGTGTTGGTATGCCAGACCATACACTTGGCGCATTCGAATGCTGGAACGGCACTGAGTTCTGCGTTCGAGCGAATTTGGCGACCCGAAGCCTGCGCAGACCGAGGATACTGCCTAAATTGCCAAGCCGTTCGAGAGGAGTATTCCCGCTTTGAAGAAAACCGAGACCGAATGGACCGGCGAGATAATGCTTGGTGTAGGCTGGGCTCTGCTGGATGCACAGGTTGGCGACAACCGGCCCCACAGGCACGTGGCGCATCAAGTGAGTCTGGCGCTTGCAGGGACAGTCAGCGTCATTGGCACTGCTACGATGGATCTCGCAGAAGGTGCCGCAGTACTGGTGCCGGCGGGATTCGAGCATAGCCTACAGCCATCGGGGGCCGCCCTCCGCTCGCTGTATGTCGATCCAACCTTCCGCGGGGTACGCGACCTCGACCGGCTTACCGGCTTAATGACGCTGACGGCGGTTGAATCGAACTCTTTGGCAGCCATCCGATCTAGTCAGGATGCTCAACTTTGGATTGAAACCTTTCTGCGCAAAGGAGCCGTAACGCGGATTGATCACCGGCTTGGGCCAATTCTCGATAATCTGGACCCTGGTACTTCCCCGGCCGAGTTGGCGCGCATCTTGGGAATTTCGACAACCCGTTTGCGCGAAATCTCTGTTCGTGATTTTGGAGTGCCGACGACCAAGCTTTTGCAGTGGCTCCAAGTCCAAAAAGCGATCGAGGCCTTCGATCTCTCGCACAATCTGGCCGAAGCAGCGGCGGCCGGAGGGTTTTCCGACCAGGCGCATTTTACGCGCCGCCTTGTTGAGTGGTTTGGTGTGACACCGTCGCGCGGCCTCGCAAGGCTCAAGATAACGACATTTCGCTGATGATCTCAGCGAAACATTCAATACTGCGCACGCTTAGCCAGCGTAACTCACCATCAGACCTGATGGAGTTCTGCATGGCAATTTTTCGATCCCTGTACGCACCTTTGTATTTCCTGGTTTTTCTAGGCAGCGCCACATTGATCATATCGAATGGTGTGTCACGGGGCTGGTTGATCCCTCTGTTTTTCGGTTCGGTTGCAGTGTCCCTGCTCGCAGAGCGTATCGCGCCGTTCGATGATCGCTGGAACTCGAGCCATGGCGACTCGCGGCGAGATATAGCTCATGCGTTCGTGAACGAAGGGTCGATCCTCATCTTGGTTCTCTTGTTGCCCATTATCGCGAGCTTCGTTCCGTGGCCTTCGGTTTGGCCGGATGCATGGCCGTTCTGGACGCAGGTTGTGCTCGCTATCATCATTCTCGATGTTGGCATTACGCTCACGCATTATGCCAGTCATCGAAACGCGCTGTTGTGGCGGTTCCACGCGGTCCACCATTCCGTCCGCCGGATGTACGGTTTCAATGGTCTTCTGAAACACCCCGTCCACCAGTTGATCGAGATTTCAGTCGGCGCTCTGCCATGGTTGCTTTTGGGTATCCCCACCGACGTCGCCGTTGTCGGGACGTTTGCGGTCGTGATCCAGCTGCAACTTCAGCACTCCAATGTCGATATGCGGATCGGGCTGCTTAGATATCTCTGGGCCGTTGCACCGGTGCACCGCCACCATCACCTCGCCTCCGAAACCGAGGGCAATTGACGTGACCCCCTGATTTTCCTCCAATTTGGATTAGAGTCCGGCCCTTACAGAAGGACGGACGAGATGAAGAGAACGAGGTTTTCCGAAGAGCAGATCATCGGTGTGCTGAAGGAGGCTGAGGCGGGTGCGAAGACCGCTGACCTGGCCCGGCGACACGGAGTGTCGGAAGCGACGATCTACAACTGGAAGTCGAAGTATGGCGGGCTGGAGGTGTCCGATGCCCGCCGACTGAAGGAGCTCGAGAGCGAGAACGCGAAGCTGAAGCGGTTGCTCGCCGATGCCATGTTGGACCAGGCCGCGTTGAAGGATCTTCTGGCAAAAAAGTTCTGACGCCCGCCGCCAAGCGGGAAGCTGTCGCTCATCTCCAGGCCTGCCACGGGATGAGCGAGCGGCGGGCGTGCCGTGTCATCGATGCTGATCGCAAGAGCGTGCGTTACCGTTCCACCCGGGACGATGACGCCGATCTGCGTGAGAAGCTGCGCGAGCTGGCCAACCAGCGTCGGCGGTTCGGCTATCGCCGTCTGCACATCCTGCTGCGCCGGGAGGGGATCATGATCAACCGGAAGAAGACCCAGAGGCTCTACCGTGAGGAAGGGTTGGCGGTCAGACGACGACGCAGTCGCAGGCGTGCTGTGGGCACGAGAGCACCTGCTCCGGTGCTGGCGCTGCCGAACCAGCGCTGGAGCCTGGACTTTGTTCACGACCAGATGGCTTCGGGAAGACGATTCCGGGTGCTCAACGTGGTCGATGATGTGACGAGGGAGTGCCTGGCAGCGGTGCCGGATACGTCGATCTCCGGGCGCCGTGTCGTGCGCGAACTGACTGAGCTGATCGCGCAGCGTGGCAAGCCCGGCATGATCGTCAGCGACAATGGCACCGAGCTCACCAGCAATGCGGTGCTGGCATGGTGTGGGGAGATCGGTGTGGAGTGGCATTACATCGCACCGGGAAGGCCAATGCAAAACGCTTACGTCGAGAGCTTTAATGGCCGCATGCGGGACGAACTGCTCAATGAGACTTTGTTCCTCAGCATGGCTCACGCCCGCGTCGAGATCGCTGCCTGGGTGGAGGACTACAACCGGGAGAGGCCGCATTCTTCCCTCGACTACGACACCCCGGCGGCGTTCGCCGCCAAACTGGATAAGCAATGGCCAGCTTCGCTACGCCCTACGGGCTCCGCTACGCAGCCCATTGCTTCAACCGCGCTCATGCGCAACAACGCGGTCCGGCTCTAATCCCAGCTGGGGGAAAGCTGGGGGTCACGTCACAATGTCAATTTCGGCCTCTTTTTCACCATTTGGGACCTGCTTCTTGGCACGGGCAAGTTTGTCTCGAGCGCGCATATAAGATCCGGAACCGTCGGCCTCGCTGGTGTGGAATCTTATCCCGAGACGTATCTGGCTCAGCTAACCGAACCGTTTAGAACGCGGCAGCCCTCACCCGAGACTGGCCCGGTACGAAACGAAGGGCAAGCGTGATGGCCGAGCAGACAAACTACACGCCGCCTGCGGGTTACAGCTTCCTGACGCCACTTTACGACATTGGTGTCCGGCTCACGACCCGCGAGGCCAAATGGCGCAAGACACTTGTCGGGCTCATCGCGCCGAACGACAACGATGTTCTACTCGATGTCGGAGCCGGAACGGGCAGTCTCTCGCTGCTCATAGCGCCGGCGATGCGGCGATCACCTATTTGGGGATCGATCCGGACGGCGATGCTATCGAGATCGCTCGCGCGAAAGCGCGGCGCGCGGGCATAGACGTCGAATTCAGGCGCGCGATGATGTCCGCAGATGCGGTCGCGGCCTGGCCTACACCGAGTATCGCAACGCTTTGCCTTGTTCTCCATCAGGTGCGCCTCGACGAGAAGATGCGGCTTCTAAGCGAGATCCATTCCGTGCTCGAACCGGGCGGTCGCCTGTTCGTTGCGGACTATGGAGAGCAAACCTCGTGGATCATGCGTAAGCTTTTCAGGGCAACGATTCAGCAGCTGGATGGAATTGCAGATACGCAGCCGAATGCGGATGGGGTGCTCATCCCGTTGATGTCCAGAGCCGGTTTCGTCGAGGTCCGGGAGCTCAGAAAATTCAACACAGTCACCGGTTCGATATCGATAATCAGCGCGATGAAGCGAGCGGAAGAACCTTGTTAATCAAACAGGATTTTGGGCGCAGCAATGCGCGGTGACGGCAAGATGGGGCCTGCGCCCGCTTTCATTGCGCCGGCGTGACCGGAAGTGAAATGGGCAAGAAATTGAGATTGTTTTTGATTTTGCTGGCTTGGTCTGGCGCCATTGGCGGCATGATCGATGGATTGATTACGCTATATGCAGCGTGGGAGATCGCAAAGGATGCAAATATTGGCATCGGGGTTACCGTTGAAACCCACATCTCCATGCATTTGCCAATTCTGTATTTCCTCAAGGAGGTTGGCTACGCGCTTGCACCGAATGCGCTCATCGATTGGATCTTTGCCCTTCCGGCTCTCCTGTATTTCCCCTTTCGCGTGCTTGTGAATTTGCTCTTCGGTTGGATCATGTTGACATGGGCGAACCGTCTGGAGGTTGCCGAAGGGGATCTTGCGGCGTGACTCTTCGAGCTCTGCGAGTACCTCTGTTGATGGAAACATGCCTGTGTCTCGAAGATCGCCCCGCGTAGACGAAAGGGCCGAAGGATAGACCGGCTCATCAACCGTCCTTCATGCCCGACCGTAAGCCAATCCGGCTTTCCTGAGCGAACCTGTCTGAACCAGGTCAGCTGAGGAACCGCAACCCGTTCCTTTCCGGCCGTGTTGCCCGCCTTGCGGGCGGCCCGCACCACCCGTCATGAACCGGTTTCCCTTGGCCCTGCCGGGCCCGCGGTGCAGTCCTCCCATGCCCTGCTTCTCATCGACGTTCGCAAGCCGGAAATGGTTTCCGGTTCGCAAGCTGAAGGAGAATTTATCATGACCAATCTCGTTATCTTCACCGGCCGCATTGCCCGCGATCCGGAAACCCGCGAAACCAAGGGCGGAACCAGCGTTACCGGGATCACTGTCGTCACCGATCGTCCTGCACGCGACAAGGACGGCAAGACCTACAAGGACGAGAACGGCTACACCGCCAAGGACAGCGAATTCCACCGTGTGACCTGCTTCAACGGCCTCGCCAAGACCGTCGGTCAGTACTGCTCGAAAGGCCAGCTGGTCTCGGTCCAGGGCCGCATCCATTATACCCAGTGGGAAGACCAGGACGGTGTGACGCGGTATGGTTCGGAGATCCTTGCCGACAAGGTCGATTTCCTCTCGCGGGCCAATGGCGGCGACAACCAGGACGCTCCTCCGATCGACTGATCCGGCGCCATCGAACCAGCCAAAGGAGGCTCTGCCGGAAACGGCAGGGCCTCTTTCGCTGTACACACGTCCTTTCGCTCGGTCTTTTCTCCGGGGAATAGCCAGGCGCTGCCCGGAGGGCCCGACCCCTTATGGCAGCGATCATCTGAAACGGTCGTTTGAGGTGGACTGGATTGGCCTGGCTTACCGCATTTCCAGCATGATGGTCCCGCGCCGCCCGCATCAAGGACGGCAGGGGGCCCACCATTTTGCCCGCCGCCGGATTGCATCCGGCACCCGACAAAACCGTTTCCCCCTTGCGCCGCTTCGCGGTCGCCCTGTCAGGCGATCCTGTGACCCGGTCTGCCCGGGCCCATCGGCCAACCTCCTGTCGTCTCGCGACAGATTTCAGGAGGATTATCATGACCTATTTCACGAAATGCACACTGCCTTCGCGCAATTATTTCGAGGCTCTGGAAACAGCTGAGCAACGGGCCTTGCACAGCTTCTTCGACCAGCATGTTATCGAGGATGACGAACTCGGATATCGCGCGGTCGACGAAGGCGACTACAACGCGTTGCCACCGCATCTTGCGATCCGGGTCGTTCATACCGTCCATGGCGGAATGCTCGACGAATTCTGAGACATTCGGCAGGGCAGGGGCCAGCAGCGGTTCCTGCCCTTTTCTCGTGTTTCCGTAGCTGAGCGCTAGGGTCAAGATGTCGATCCAGAAGAAACCGGCGTTTCTCCGAATATCAGCCTGGCCCACGGGCCTTCGGGATATGTCGAGCGGGGCTGGGGACGCACTCTGTCCCGCGCATCTGGCGATGCGCTCCTGAGGGTGCGGCATTATGCGTTCCGGGGCCCCGCACGCACTTGCGAACCGGCAGCGGGTCGGGCGAGCGGGAAGCTACGGCCGCGACAGGCCCCGCTTGCCTTGCTTCCCACAGGCCCTTGGCCGCTGCCTCTATCGCAGGTGCGGCATCTTTTTCGGACCTTTCGGCATTGCAGCCGAAAGCCTGCCGGGCGGCGCAGGAGCGTCGGGCCCTGCACGGATGCCGCCCTTCCTCGATCCTGCCGAGCTCATGATCGGTAGGGGCGACAAATCCGAACGCAGCATCGTGTCGCTCCCCCCATTGCCAGGGCATGCGCCATCACCCTCCGCAATCAGCGGCAGTTAGCCGCAGCCACCCGAGCCTCTTGGAGCTAACCCCATGCACGCCGTTCCCGATCCGGTCCGTCCCCGCTACCTGCGCACCCCAGATGCCGCGGTGCATCTGGGGCTTTCGCCGCGCACGCTCGAAAAGCACAGATGCTATGGAACAGGGCCGGTCTACCACAAGCTCGGCGGCCGCATCGTTTACCGGCCCGAAGATCTCGATGCCTGGGCCGAGCAGGGCTTGCGCCATTCGACCAGCGATCCGGGCAAGGGCGTCGTTCATCCTGCCAAGCGGATCGACGGCTACACCGGTCCGGTCCGGCGCTGAGGCGGTACCATGCGCTCCTTGAAGACATCGGACGGCGAGGCCGGACAGCTCGACCTGTTCGTCGGCGCGGGCAGCGACATCGCCGCGCGCGATGCGCAGGATCTGATGGCCTGGCCTTTCTTCAGCCTCGCCAAGTCGAAGCGAGTGAAGCCGATCGACTTTCGCATGGGCGAGGTCGCCATTCTGGTCGAAGCGACCGCCGAACATGGCATGGCCACCATCTGGGACGCCGATGTACTGATCTGGGTAGCGAGCCAGATCGTCGAGGCGCGCGATGCCGGCAAAGCCACCTCGCGCCTTATCGCGGCGACGCCCCATGAAATCCTTACCTTCACCCGGCGAGGAACGGGAAAAGCTGGCTACGAGCGCCTGAAGGCAGCGCTCGACCGCTTGCAGTCGACCAGCATTGCCACCTCCATCCGGCAGGCCGGAGCGCGGCGGCGCCGACGATTTTCCTGGATCAACGAATGGCGCGAACGGCTCGATGACAACGGGCGCGCGCTCGGCATCGAAATGATCGTGCCAGACTGGCTCTACGAGGGCGTGCTCGATCGTGCGCTCGTCCTGACTATCGACCCGGCCTATTTCGCGCTCACCGGCGGTCTCGAGCGCTGGCTCTATCGCATCGTGCGCAAACACGGCGGCAAACAGAAGGGCGGGTGGAGTTTCGACATTTCGCACCTGCATGCAAAGTCGGGTGCGCTCTCGCCATTGAAGCGTTTCGCATTCGAAGTGCGGGCCATCGTTCGCCGCCAGTCCCTCCCGGGCTACAGCCTCGCTCTTGAGCACCAGTTCGGCCGCGAGCGGCTCCTGTTCGTTGCAACGCCTGTCGATCCCTTCGCGGCCGCGCGGCGCCGCATCGGTCTGCCCCCTGTGGAAAAGGACGTGTGATGTTCGGACTATCGGGAACCATGACGTTCGGACGATCGGGAACCCGATGCCCGGACTATCGGGAACCGGGAACCTGCGCGACTCGCCGGAAATGCAGCGCTCGCGAAGCCCTTAACAATGCTAACAAGGAATCTTCCAGATTCCTGCTAACACAGCCACGCCTGTGCAAAAGCGCAGCGCGCGCTTCGCTTCCGCCTCCGGAACCGGTCGACGCAGGTTCCGGTGATCCGCCACTCACGCATGTCACGCTGGTGTGGCGCGGCGGCGTCCAGGAAGACTGGCTTCGGTTCGGCAAGCCCGTCGCCGGGCGTATCCTCGACCGCCGGACGCGCATCGAAAGCTATGCTCCGGGACAGGTCTTTGCCCTGGTTCGGTGGGTATCGAACGATTACGGGACCGTCCGCTCGGCACTTACGGTCGCCCGCGCCGTCGGTATTAGCGAGCCACTCACCACAATTCCGCAGGTCGATCCCGGTGCGCAAATCCTGCTCTCGGTGCGAAGCTGGCCAAAGGTTCGCCAGGTCTTTGCGCTGATCGATGCGATCGAGGACGTTGGCATCGATCCCTGCGATGTAGCTCCCGACCACTGGCATCATGTCCACAACAGGCTGGCAGGGGGCATGCAAGTACGTTCCTATTCCCCTGCGCGCCATCGCGACTGGCTGCGGCGGCGAATGCTGCAATCATGAGGCGGCGCACCGCCTTTCTGGCAGGCATGGTCGCGGCAGCGACACTGGCCAGCATCGCAATCCCGCTCTCGCGACTTTTGGTCTGGAACGTGACGGCCAGCGTGCCGGTTGGACTGTACTCAATCGGCGGAAAGACCGGTCTCCAGAGGGGCGACCGCGTCGCGATCGATCCTGCTTTCAGGCTGCAGAAATACCTCGCCTCGCGCGGCTATCTTCCTGCGGGCGTTCCGCTCATCAAGGAGGTTGCGGCGCTTGGCGGGGATACGGTCTGCCGGCGCGACCTGCTCATCGAGATCAATGGGACACCTGCGGGCTCGGCGCGTCGGCGCGACAGCCTTGGACGCGAACTGCCCGTCTGGAAAGGATGCCGGACTATCGCTGCGGATGAACTGTTCGTGATGAACAGGCGCGCCCCCGGCAGCTTTGACGGGCGTTATTTCGGCCCGGTCGCACGCGCCGATGTCATCGGGCGCGCGCGGCCCGTCTGGACCAACGAAGCGGGCGACGGGGACTATGTCCTGCTCGCCTCGCCCGCCGACTTTCCCATTCCCAACGTAAATGATGGAGACGCACAATGACCTGTATCGGCACTTTTGCAGCCACACCCGACGGCTTTGAAGGGCGGCTGCAAACCCTGACCATCGACGCACCGCTGACCCTGGTGGCCGCCGACCCCGGCGACACCGAGAACGCCCCTGACTATCGCATCATGGCAGGTGAAGGCGAGGAAACCTACGAGGTGGGTGCAGGCTGGAAACATGTCGGCGACAAGGCAGGCAGTTTTGTCACGCTCGTCATCGACGATCCGGTATTGCCTCGGCCCCTGCGCGCCAATCTGTTCAGTTCTGACGACCAGAACCATGTCCTTATATGGTCGCGCGGCGCGCGCCGCCCGGCAAAGGGCTGATTCCGTGCTCCGCCTGTATCTTCTGCAGGGACTCCTGGCCACCATGTGGGCGGCGAGTCCGGCACAGGTTTTTGCGCAATCGGAGCAGTTTGTCCGAGCTTCCCAGCGCGTCGAGATTGCAGCGCATGTCAGCGAAGCATCTCAGCAATTCGGCATTCCCGAGCACTGGATCTACGCGGTGATCCGCGCCGAAAGTGCGGGCCGGGTGCGGGCGGTTTCCAGAGCAGGAGCGATGGGTCTCATGCAGCTCATGCCCGGAACCTGGTCGCGGCAGCGCGCCCGGTTCTCGCTCGGGCAAGACCCGTTCGACCCGCGCGATAACATTCTGGCCGGCACGTCTTACCTGCGCGAAATGTATGATCGCTACGGCGCGCAAGGTTTCCTCGCGGCATACAATGCAGGTCCGGGACGCTACGAAGACTGGCTTGCCGGACGGCGTTCGCTGCCACTCGAAACGCGCCGCTATGTCGCCCGGATTGCGCCGCTGTTGCAGTCCGAGCGCATGTTTGCGGCGGCGCCTCTACAAGCCAGGAATGTTCCGGCTGGCGCCTTGCAGCCTCCCGGCGCAGCGCGAAAAGAGTTGGACGAGGTGGCTATGCCCGGCCCCGCGGCGAACCCCTTCGCGCGACCGGAACAAGCCGCGCACGATCTATTCGCGCCCGTCTCGACGGCTTCCTCCCAATGAAAGCGAGCCTCGCACCTTCGCGCAGCCATGCGTTCCCTGGCGAAAGCGGGCGAAGGACGGGAGGCTTGCGCACCAAAGGAAGGGAGGGATGGCGAGATAAAAGCAGCGCCGTCGGTCGGGCTGCAGGTGGTTGGTTTCGCGGGAAATTACGCGCCGTCTCTGCTGTAAGTCTGCAGGCGCTTGAACCGCAATCCTTAGGCTTTTCAATGCTGAAAGCGCCGTCTTCCGATTTTCTTGTCTGTGGCTGACGACGAATTCGACATCAGGCCGGGCCGGTCGAGAGACAGCGATGCGCGCGCCTATCGCAAGGCCGGTTCGCTGGTGGGACGCGTGCTGCAGGCCTCACGCCGGTCAGGCTATACACCGCTCGGGCGAGGCCGGGCAGGTGGCGGAACCGGTCACTTGGGGCGCGGCAAACATGCTGCGTTCAGAGGCAGCCCCCATGCTTTCCAGCGGCGGGTCATCATCAAGGCGCGCGTCGTTCGTCATGGCGGCAGCCGCTTCCGCTCTGCACCGCTCGCTCGCCACATCGCCTATCTCGAACGCGACGGCGTCACCCGTGACGGATCGGATGCCCAGATGTTCGATGCCTCGTCGGATGAGGTCGATGGCGATGCCTTCGCCGCGCGCTGCGAAGACGACCGGCATCACTTCCGCTTCATCGTGTCGCCGGAAGACGCGAGCGAGATGGCTGACCTGCGCGCTTTCACGCGCGAACTGCTTGAAGATATGGCGAGCGACCTCGACACCAGCCTCGACTGGGTAGCGGTCGATCACTGGAATACCGATAACCCGCACGTCCATGTTCTGGTCCGCGGAGTTGCCTCGGACGGCAGGGATCTGGTGATCGATCGCTCTTATATCAGCGAAGGCATGCGTGCCCGTGCCCAGGAGCGCGTCACTATCGAACTCGGGCCGCGCAGCGAGCGCGATATTCAGCTAGCGCTTCGCCGCGAGGTCGATGCCGAGCGCTGGACCTCACTCGACCGCCGGCTGCAAAAGCAACGCGACGATCTCGGCGTGGTCGATTTGTCCCCCGAAGTCGATGCGACACGCCGCAGCAACCGCGCATTCCTTATCGGCCGCGCACGAACGCTCGAACGCATGGGATTGGCCGAGCGGATCGGGGCGGCGCGCTGGACCTTGGCCGCAGATCTCGAACCGACATTGCGCGCGCTGGGCGAGCGCGGCGACATCATCAAGACCTTGCACAAGGCGATGCGTGGACGCGGCGCACAAGGCGCCCTTGCATCCTTCGCGCTGCATGGAGAAGACGAGAACCGCCGGGTCATCGGAAGGTTGGTCGAGCGCGGTCTTCATGATGAGCTGACAGGCGAGGCTTATGCGATCGTCGAAGGAGTGGACGGGCGTGCGCATTATCTGCGTTTTCCCGATCTGGACCAGACAAGCGATGCAGCACCCGGCGCCATCGTCGAGACAGGCGAATGGACCGACCGCAACGGGCGACGGCGCAGCAGCCTGCTGGTGCGTTCGGACCTGCCGCTCGAGCGGCAGATTGACGCGCGCGGGGCGACCTGGCTCGACCGGCAGCTGCTGTCGGCACGAGCCGCGTCGCTGGGAGGCGGCTTCGGCAATGAAGTCCGGAAGGCTCTTGACGAGCGCCGTGAATGGCTCGTCGATCAAAGTCTTGCGAAGCGACATGGTAGGAGCGTGACCTTGGTGCGCAACCTGCTCGGAACGCTCCGCAAGCAGGAACTGGACGCGGCAGGTAAAGCGCTGGCTGCGCGTCATGGTCGTCTGGCAAATCCGGTAACGGAAGGGGATCACATTTCCGGCATCTACCGCGAGCGCATTTCGCTGGCGTCGGGTCGCTTCGCCATGATCGATGACGGAGCGGGTTTCCAGCTCGTGCCCTGGAGGCAAGACCTCGAGCGGCATCTTGGAAAAGAAGTCGCTGGCAAGGTCCATGTGCGAGGCGGTGTCGACTGGAACTTTGCGCGCTCGCGCGGTCCGGCGGTTTGAGGAGCACCGGCATCATAACGGAAATCTTGACAAACGCACCATATGATGCTTATAAACGCATCAGGAGATGCGATATGGTAAGTGCAGCGATTCAGCATGCCGAAGCTCCCCCGGGGCTTCAGACCTTTGCAAGCGACGGTGATCGCAGCCGCCTCACCAGCGCTGCGGTAAAGGCCGTGCTGCGCCTCATTGGGGCCTGGGGTGCGAGCAACGCTGAGGGCGCTGCGCTGCTCGGCGTGTCCGAAAGCACCTGGGACCGGATGAAAGCCGGAACCTGGGAAGGCTCGCTCGGTCAGGACCAGCTGACCCGCGCGTCGGCGCTGATCGGTCTGTTCAAGGGACTGCATCTGCTGTTCGCCAACGACATGGCCGATCGCTGGCCAAAGCTCGAAAACAGGGCCCCGTTGTTTGATCGCCGCTCGCCCATCGGGGCGATGATCGAAGGCGGCATTCCGCGCATGCTGGAGACCAGACAATATATCGACGCGCTTCGTGGCGGGCTCTGAGGAGGCAGGCGAGCCGCCGCAGATCCGCGAAGCGTTCGAGCGGACTGTCCGGCTCGTTTCCAGCGCGCGCTTGCGCGAAGCGGTCATGGCTCCACTTGCCGACAGTGATGCCGAGCTTGCGCTGCTCGCTGAAATCGAGGGGGCGACGAGTTCGCGCCTGATCGCCGAAGAGCGCGGGTTTGGCGAACTGACAGCCGACGAACTGGTTCACGGCGTGCCGCATGCCAGATTTATCAATGCGAGCTTTGCCTATGCCAAGCCGCGCGAGCCCAATCGCTTCAACCCCGCGAACCGCGGCGCATGGTATGCCGCGCTCGATGTCGAGACCTGTATCGCCGAGGTCGGTCATCATCTGACCCAGGCGCTCGCCGATGCCGGCGATTTCGATGCCGTTGTCGAATATGGCGAGATGATCGCCAGCATGGCGGGGGTCTTTATCGATCTGCGCGGCCTGCCTGATCACCCCGCACTCGATCCGGACAAAACGAAAGGCTATCCTGTCGGCAATGCTCTAGCGGCGCAGGCGCGCACCGCCGGCCATAACGGGATCATCTATTCTTCGGTCCGCTATGCGGGCGGAACCTGCATCGCGGCCTTGTGGCCCAATGTCGTGCAATCGGTCGCGCAAGGGGCGATGTACCGCCTGACCTGGACCGGCAATCCGGACTATAGTTGGGAAGCAATCTAGCCGCTTCCCGCTTTCGCTACGCCAGCCTGCGCTCACACAGCTTCCGACTTGAATATGCGATGCAAAGCCGCCGTGCTGCCCTTCACGAAAGGAGACAGCTTTGTCGGCAACCCGGATATTGTGGGGTCAGATACTCGTCGTCTTCGCCCTCACGCTCGCAGGCGTTTGGGTGGGTACCCAATGGACCGCGCACGCGCTCGGCTATCAGGCACAATTGGGCGCGCCGTGGTTCAGTGTTTTCGGAGCACCTGTCTATCCGCCTTACGCCATCTTCTGGTGGTGGTTCAGCTACGAAGCCTATGCTCCGCGCATCTTCGAGACCGGCGGAATGATCGCCGCATCGGGCGGTCTCGTGTCGGTCGTGGTCGCTATCGGCATGTCGGTCTGGCGCGCCCGAGAGATCAGGAACAGCGCGACCTATGGCTCGGCGCGCTGGGCGACCCGTTCCGAAATTTCACGCGCGGGCCTTCTGGCAGGCAAGGGCGTCATTATCGGCCAGCATGCCAATCTCTATCTTCGCCACGACGGACCCGAACATGTGCTCTGTTTCGCACCAACGCGCAGCGGCAAGGGGGTCGGCCTTGTCGTCCCGACGCTCCTGACCTGGCCGCATTCTGCGATCGTGCACGATATCAAAGGTGAGAACTGGGAGCTGACCGCAGGCTTCCGATCCCGGTTCAGTCGCACGCTTCTGTTCGATCCGACCAATGAGGCGTCGGCAGCCTACAACCCGCTGATGGAAGTGCGCCGCGGCATCAACGAGGTGCGCGACGTGCAAAACATCGCCGATGTGCTGGTCGATCCCGAAGGCTCGCTTGAACGGCGCAACCACTGGGAGAAGACCAGCCATGCGCTTCTCGTCGGGGCCATTCTGCATGTGCTTTATGCCGAGCCTGACAAGACGCTTGCCGGGGTGGCGAACTTCCTGTCCGATCCGCGCCGATCGATCGAGGCGACTCTGACCGCAATGATGCGCACGCCGCATCTGGGGGAAGACGGCGTCCATCCGGTGGTTGCGAGCGCGGCGAGAGAACTGCTGAACAAGTCAGAGAACGAACGCTCGGGCGTGCTCTCGACCGCGATGTCGTTCCTCGGGCTGTACCGCGATCCGGTCATCGCCAGGGTCACGCGGCATTGCGAATGGCGCATCGCGGACCTAGTGGCACAGGGCCAACCGGTTACACTCTATCTCGTCGTCCCGCCATCAGACATCAGCCGCACCAAGCCGCTTATCCGGCTCATCCTCAACCAGCTCGGAAGACGAATGACCGAGGACCTGCAGGAAGGTGCCGATCGCGAGCGGCTTCTCCTTATGCTCGACGAGTTCCCTGCCTTGGGCAGGCTCGACTTCTTCGAAAGCGCGCTCGCCTTCATGGCGGGCTACGGCATCAAAGCCTTTCTGATCGCCCAGTCATTGAACCAGATCGAGAAGGCATACGGCCAGAACAATGCCATTCTCGACAATTGCCATGTGCGGGTGTGCTTCGCGACCAATGATGAGCGCACTGCCAAGCGCGTTTCGGAATCGCTCGGGACTGCGACCGAAACCCGGGCAATGCGCAATTATGCCGGGCACCGCCTCTCCCCGTGGCTCGGTCATTTGATGGTCTCGCGCTCGGAGACGGCGCGCGCTCTTCTGACCCAGGGCGAGATCATGCAGCTTCCCGATACCGACGAAATCGTGATGCTCGCAGGCGTGCATCCGATCCGTGCCAGGAAAGCGCGCTACTACCGCGATCCGCAGCTCAGCAAACGGGTGGAGTGTCCACCGACGGTTGAAAAGCCGGAGTTCGCAGCGGACGAGAGCGAATGGCACGGGAGACATGTGACCGCGCCTTCGCAATTGGAGAAATCGCCGACCGCGTCTGAAGAGTACGAGGTCGATGATCGCCAGTCCGATGGCGGGATCCGCCAATCCCCTGAATTGCCGGAATACGAAGATGTGGCGCCGCCGCCAGTCGAGATCCCCAACGAATTTGAGTTTGACGACCGAACGGACGACGATCAGGCAAACCGCAATCGCAGAATGGCCGAGCGGATGCAGGCCAATGCGCGGCGCGCTGCGCTCGATCCCGGCGACGGGATCGAGCTATGAGCAAGGGCAACCGTATCAAGCATACGTTCCGCCTGCCGCCGGCCCTTTCCAGGCAGCTTGCAGACTATGCGGGTCGCAAGCGCGTTTCCCAGGCTTCGGTGGTAGAGGCCGCCGTCGGCTCTTTTCTCTCTCCCGATGGATCGGAACGCATGGAAGCGGCCTTCAGTCGACGCCTTGATCGCATAAGCCGACAGATCGGCAAGCTCGACTATCATATCGAGGTCGGGAACGAGGCATTCGCGCTCTACCTCAGGCGATGGCTGGCGGTGACCCCGGCCATGCCGTTTGAAGCCAATGCCGCTGCGCGTGCCGATGCAGAAAAGCGGTTCGACTTCTTCGTCGAAGCGCTCGCGCGGCGCATGGAAACGGGCAGGCATCTCGCTGACGATCTCATTCGCGCGGCTTCGGAACCAAGGCTGAGTGAGATTGAAAATCCGGACGGAGACGGCCCTGAGCCTCCGGCGTAGCCCTGACAAAGACCTTCGATAGTCCGGCAGGAAACACACATGAATAGAGCAGAGGAACGCTTTCTTTCATGCGCCGGCGCACCTGCAGGAATGCGAGGGTGCAACCATTCCAAGTGCTTGCTAAAGGTCCAGTAATGCGCACCGAACTCGATCATCTGCCTCCGCAAAAGCAACGGGAACTTGAGCGCGTGGTGCAGCTGATCTTCGAAGAATTCGATGATGCCTTTGCGCTGGCGAAGCACGAGTGGAAGAAGGCCGGTCGCATTCTCAAGGTCATTCTCTACGGCAGCTATGCCCGCGGAACTTGGGTCGACGAGCCGCATACGGCCAAGGGCTACCAGTCGGACTACGATCTGCTCATCATCGTCAACGACAAGCGGCTGGTCGACCGGGTCAAGTACTGGTCGAAGCTCGATGACCGGCTGATGCGCGAGTACGGCGTGACCAAATCGCTCAAGACGCCGGTCAATTTCATCGTCCATACGCTGCAGGAGGTGAACGACGGTCTCGCGCACGGACGCTATTTCTTCATGGATGTCGCGAAGGACGGGATCGCGCTTTACCAATCCGACGACACCGAGCTCCACACGCCGAAGCCCAAGACTGCCGGTGAGGCGCTGGCAATGGCGCAGGAGTATTTCGACGAGTGGTTCCCGACAGCGATGCAACGGTATGAGCTATCAAAGGTGGGCCGGGAGCGAGGATTCCTAAAACCCGCAGCATTCGACATGCATCAATCGGCCGAATTTCTATACCATTGCGTGCTGTTGGTCTGCACGTTCTATACACCGCATGTGCATAATCTGGGTTTTCTCCGCACCCAGGCGGAGCGAATCGACCCACGCCTGACCTATGTCTGGCCGCGCGACACGCGCCGCGATCGTGCGCGCTTTGAGAAGCTGAAGGAAGCGTACGTCAAGGCTAGATACTCAAAGCATTACCGCATCACCAGCGAAGAGCTCGAATGGCTCGGAGAGCAGGTTGAGGAGCTTGGCCGGGTCGTGCACGAGATATGCTCAGACCGTCTCAAAAAGCTCAGTAATGAAATAAACCCCTAATCGATGCTCGCCTGTCGGGTCCGATCGCACTGTAGCAGATGTCTGCGTTGCGCGCCTACTTCGGACCTAGCTGAATATTGTTTTCGATCGCGAGGAGAGACGCTCATCACAGGGCGAAGTTCTGAAAGAGGCCTAGTCGTGCTCGGAAAGTAGTGTGAAAGCGAAACCAGAATTCTGCAGCACACTGGCCGAAGGATGCGAGCTCTCGCCATCAAATAGCTTGCCAATCGGCTTATTTTTCTGGCTCGCATCGTTGCCCACACTTCTGGAAGGAGCGATTAGTTGGGCCGCTTGGCTGGGTTTAAGTGGATATTTTAGGTTCTGGAAGCCTGTGCGGAACAACTGCTGAAGCTGGGTTTGCTGCTGGAGCGCCTCTATTTCGGATCGACTATTGGTGGCGACATCACCGAGGTCGATACCCAAGATCGCATCGGCAAAATCGTCTTCCTGCGTCTGGTCGAAGGCGATGCGTGCGGTCTTGGTGCGCTGATCGATATGCATCACACCTGTCAGATCGGATTTGCTACCGATCTTGATTACGACGAGGTCGCCATTTTTTGTCGGGTAGGCGCATTGCACGGTTATGTTGAAAGTACGAGGAGGCAGGGCCATCATTCCCACGCGTCCGATGTGATCGAGATATTGTTGCCGCAGATTGAGGGCGCTAACGTCCCTTAAAGTTTCCGCAATCTTTGCAGACCCGTCCGACGCCAAGTGATTTTTCGCGCGTTGGAGCGTAATTGTAGCTGGAAATCCGAAGTCCCATCTGATCTGATAACGCTTCTTCCCGCGTGTGATGATTGGCGTCGTCTTGTCTTCGCCAAAAAGTGGCTCCGTCATAGCGAGCGGTTCTAGGGTACCTCCGATAAGCAGTGCTGCGTGGAGGTTTTTGCCACGCAGCAGATCACATTCCGGCGAGGCAACGAAAAACACCCTGTTTGGGTCGCCTTTGAAAATGCTGGCCTTGCTGACCGATCCCTGGAGCCGGGACATGAGAATGTCACCAAATGTGAGTGGCCAGACCGAGCCATTGTCTCGCTTGCGCCGCTCGGGATTAGCGAAGACCGTCCGCTCGATGAGGCGGAAACTGTCCTTTCCCTTAGCGATCGTCAAAGGAGCCGGCTTGTCGCTTATTTTGTCTAGCGCCTCGGCTCCGGACAGGATTTCCTTGTCGGCTTCGATTTCATATTGAAGGACGCGGTCGAGAACGCTGACCATATAGCTTGATGGCAGCAGTCCTTCGGCTGATAAAAGCAGCGATTTGATATGATGCAGGTCGTCGATATCGATTCTTCGCAATTCTCGTCCCGCACGTTCGACCGCGTCAGATGCGCCGGTCTTCCACTTCTTAGTGAATTCCGCCAGCAAGAGACTATCTTCACGGTGCGTCGCCAAGGTTGCGATGATGCGCCGCATTCGAGCGCCCTTCTTGATTACCTTTTTCTGGATGCTGCGGAAACCGGATGCGTGGAGCTCGACCTCGTCGCGAAGCCCGGGTGCCTCTTCTGTGAGGCTGATCTGCGACATCAGAACAACTGCGGGGGGGGCGTCACGGCCGTCGATCACTTTTTTCAGGCCGGCTACAGTCGTTTGCCTGTCTTCGTCCGACTGGGCGGCACCAAGAAAAAGGTCGATGATGATGAGGTCCACCTGCTCGGCAGCTTTGACAAAGTCGCGTCCTGCTTTGGTGAACGCAATCCCGAGATCGGTCAGTATTTCTTCGATCTCACCGAGAGCTTTGATGTCTCGCAGGCTCTTCGCGACATAGTCGGCGAACAGGTCGCGAACCAGATCGTCAAGAACTCCACGGTGTTCCCACAGCGCTTGAATGAAGGCGTCATCACCGCGAAGATCGGCTCTCTCATCGGGGTCAAAGCCCGGGAAAACGGCTTCCAAGCGCTCGAGCGCGTCGCCAATGGCGTCGTCGAAAAAGATATCCCAGTCTACATCTGCAAGCTCGCTCGCGCGCGGTACTAGGTCATAGCCATCATCGACAATGAGCGCGGACTTTATGCCCGCCGCGGCGATGATTTCCTTGTCCGTCATTCATCGCTCCCGATGACGCGATAATCGAACGTGGTGTATCGTCCCTCGCTGTTTACAATTTCGGTGTCGATGACAAGCGCGCCGCCATTGTGCTCCGCTGCCTCGCGGGCAATGAACAGCCCGAGTCCGCGCCGTCGGCTCTTGTCCTTCAGCGAGAAAAACAGGTCGAAAACCCGCTCGGCGTATTCGGGCGATATACCGGGCCCATTATCGGTTACCCGTACCCGCGGTGGATTGTCCTCCACCGCTATCGTGAGCAGCGGCTTGAAGCCCAGTTTGCGTTCGCGCTCAATATCCATCCAGTAGACAGAATTGGAAACGAGGTTTTCAATAACCTGTGCGACCATGCCTTTGACGGCTTTCAGCGCAACCGGACGATCGGGGAAATGCGTTTCAAGTTTGACATGGTGTCGGTCGAACTGCGCTTCGTGGGCACTGAGGAGGTCGCGGACAAGCTCGTCAAGTTCGAACGCCTCCTTGCGTTGTCGGCCACTCACGCTGAGCGGGTCGAGAATACGAAGCCGCTTGCTTATCGCTTTCATCGACGCGCGCAGACTTTCCAACCTGCTTCGTACCTCTTCCGGTACGTTTTTACGCTGAAGCTTGTTTAGCGTGTCGAGCGCATCCTCGGCGGATCGAGCCAATTCGTGGGCAACGACCTCGACCATCAGACCTACGCCGGCCATCGCGACCATCTGATCGGTATCCTGCTCGAGCTCGAGAATCCGCTCCCGCGCTTCTGCGGCATACCGGGAAAATTCTTCACGCATCTCTTCAAACTCGGCGACGATCTCTCGCTGGTCTTCATCGGCCGATCGGGCGAGCGCGCGAATTGCTTTCTTCATCCGCTGTTCGAGGGCTTTCGTACGGGTCGGGTCCGTCGGCACTCTCGGCTTGTTTTTCTTGAAAGCGTTTTCGACGCGCTTCATTTCGTCGCGTAGCCTGTCGACAGCGAGCTGTATCGCCTCTTTGAGAACCGCTTCTTCTGGGGTGTGCCGCAAACCCTCTCGGTTGGTTTGGTCGATTAGATGCGGATTGCTGAAGCGGCCAATATCTACCTGTCCGACAAACTGAATCCGGTTGAGCGCATAGCCCTTTGCGCGCAGAGCTGTGCGATCGAGTTCGAGCCAGTCATCATCTTCGGTACCATAGGGATAGACCCTGAATCCGTCGCGATAGAGCCGCACTCCCATCCATTGGTCGAGCAATTTGCGCAAAGCCTGGTAATCGCCTGTACTCCGGCCCTTTCGCAGCGTTGCGCGATTGAACCAATAGAGTTCGAAATTGAAAGGTCCGACGTCAGTCAGTGCGGCTGCGTTTACATCACGCTTGTTTTCCCGGCTGCGTTTTTGACGCAGGCCGACCAGTGCGGCGAGCAAATCGTCGAATTTCAATGTCTCGATCTGGTGCTCGACGGGATGCTCGAACCCAAGATTGACGAGCTCCATTCGCAGCGTGAGTTCGGGAGAGCCGTCCCGGATCTTATACTCACCCTTGAGGGTCGCGTGGGCATGAGAAAGGAAATTTTTGTCAAGCCGGGCAAAATTGATGCGCTCGCCGTTCCAGAAAATGGCAATGCGGTGGCGTTTGGACTTTCCAATCGGGTTGGCAAGCAACGAAAAATCATCAACGGCAAGCCGTTCAACACGGTTGCGATCCCAATTGGCCTTTAGCCTGCGGACGCGAATGTCAGTCCCGCTGTAGTCCGGTTGCGGCTTCTCTCCGCCCACGCGCGGTTCGATCGTGACATCCTCGATCATCTTTTGCGGATCTTCGAAGTCGGTCCAATCGATGTCCAAGATGTTGAAGGTCTCGTCTTCTTCACGGGCGGTTCGAACTGTCAGCCGGTCGCCAAGACGCATTGCGGAGAGCCGGCCTATGCCTTTCTCGCCCAAATACGGAGCTTCGCTGACACCGTCTTCAAACGCAGTGTCGACTTCTTCTTTGCGCGATTTGGTTCCGAGAACCAGAAACACGGTTTCGAGCTGTTCCAAGGACATGCCCGACCCGGTGTCAGAAACCGTTACCTGGTTGAGCGCATCAATCTCTTCTAGCGCAGCATCGTATTCGTCGAGATCGTCGATATTCTCGAGAAATTCGATCGCCCTATCGTAAAGCTTGCCTGCATCGCTGAAGAGGCGGGCACGGGTTTCATCGAGCAGTTCGGCAAGCGCTTCCTCGAAATCGAACTCATCTTCCGCATGATTGCCATTGTCGGGCATATTTCGCAGGCGGTTCACGGTATGGCGCAACTCGAGATAGTCCCTGCGGGCGAGGACAACCTTGAATTTGATCGTGACGCCGTCCTTCGTCCCTGCGTCAACACCGTTCTTGATAAGCTCATAGAATGCGATCGCGTCGGAGCTGATGAGCTCTGAACCGAGCTCAAGAACGGTGCGGGCCGAAACCTTAAACATAACGGGCACATAGAACGGAAATGGTAAAATGACAGTATTCTAATTTTGGCATTTCAAGCATGCCCCCGGAACCAAGGAAAGTTGATTTGTCGACATCATAGATTGCAAACTTGAGCCTCGACATTTGTAGGCTTCGTCATTTGTGACAGACGAGACAGCCGCTGTCCTCGTCCGCAAGCATCTGTTCCAACGTCCTATCGGTGATCCGTGCTCTCAGCGGATTTGGCATTCTGCGAGCGAGCGCCTGTGCCTTGCGCTCTTCATGATTGCGCTCGATCTCGGCAACCCGCTCCGGCCGCGCCAGTTCTTCGAGACTTTCGTTCTGGGTCCAGGTGAACGGTGAACCGTGCTCGATGGCTGATTTCTCGTAACGCTTGGCTTCCTCGAAGGCGTCCGGGTGCTCGCGCATCAGCCGCACCCATTCGATCTTCTGCTGGTAAAAGCAGAATGTGCAACCGCTGCGAGAACGCCAGCGATAGTAATCCGGTAGGCCAAGCCCGGAGTTTTCCAGCAGGCCGATGACCGAAGCCTTGTCGAGGCCGGCCTCCCTCAATGGGAAATGGACGTGCATGTTGGGGTGGGTTGCGATCATTCCCGAGCGGCTCGGCTCGTCGGCCCGGATCGCGACATAGGAATGCACCTCCACGCCTGCGTCGAGATGCGGTTTGAGCCACTTCTGGAACGGCTGAATCTTGAGCTGCCGCGTGCACCAGCGGGTACGCGGGGAAGGCAGGAAGTGGCCGTATTCGGCTAGCCAAAAATCGAAATCCCGACCAGGATTGAGCATTTCAATGGTCTTGCCAAGGAAGCCCTCAAGGCGGCCGAGATAATCGTACACCTCGGGCAGCTCCTTGCCGGTGTCAGTGAAGAAATACCGCACATCGATGTCCGGACGGTGATCGCCCATCCAGACCGCGAGGGCAGCGCTGTCTCGTCCGCCGGACAGACCCAGGACATGCATCGCCTCGCCGGTCACGCTTCCTTCTCCGCGCTAATGGGCACAGTGACATCGCGCTCGCCGTCATCCTCGATATGACGCTGTGCGAGCTCCGCAATCACAGCGAGCACCATATCGGGCTCGAGCCGGGCGGTGTCGAGCGTCTTGCCAATCTCGTCGAGGAGTGGCCCGAGGCGCTTCTGCGCCTCGGTTGCAATCTGTGCTCTGCGGACGACGCTTCGTTCGGTCGACCCGACACCCGCCATCACCATCACCGCGGTCTGGGTCGGTTGCTGGTCGCTGTCGCCGAACAGTTCCACGCGGCGGAACCGGTAGGCGTATTCCGACAGCTGCATCGCCGCCCGACTCGGCTCGAGATCGTGCCACGTCGTCACCGGCTTACCCATCACGAGACCGCAAATTTCCGCCATGCTTTCCGTCGACCCATCGAACTCGGCCAGCCTCGTGATGAAGCCTCGAAGCTTGAGGTCGTCTCCCCCGTGACCCGCTATTCGCTTGGCTCGTTCCACCAACTCGGAGAGATTTCCTGCATCGCGGTGTTTCAGGCCCTCCAGCATCCGGGTTTTCAGATCCTCGATCATGTCTGGGTAAGCGTGATCGAGTTCGCTCAGGACCGTGCGCAGCGCAGGTGCGGTGCCTTCGCCTGAAGTCTCGAGCGCTTCGGGGATGTCGACGAAGAGGAGCTGGTAGGGATCGTCCGCATCTAGCAACAAGCGACGCACATCGATTGCTTGCTTGGAGAGCGTGGCTTGCGCCTTGCGCGACCAGTTGGGAAGGCTGTACGCAAACTGCACGAGCGCCTGTGCTATCTCGAGCGGCTCCTCCGACGGCGCCTCTTCGACGAATTCGCTCGCGACGGCTGCAAACTCCTTCAGCGCGACCGCATTCGCGGCATCGGTCGGAACCGATCTCAGCGCAATATGGTCGGGGTCCTGCAGCAGAAGATCCATGACCAGATCGGATATTGCCGGCTGGAAGGCCTCTTTCGCATAGATCGCAGTGCTGTGACGACGCGAGAAAAGATAGGTCACGAGCAATAGGGGCATCACGCCTTGCTGCACGCCGTAAGGCGGCTCGCCCCAAGCCCGGTAGATGTCGGCAACACCAACCTGCTCGCCGGCTTCGAGCAGGCCATCGGTTAGCGACCAGAGAGGGGCGAACGTGCTGGTTTCGCCGGGCGGAACGAAGTCCCACCGCTCGCCTTGCCGGACATAGAGACCCGCGCGTTCCAGAACGGTAACCGCTAGGCCCTTCTCGGCCGGATAGCCCTTGATCCCGAAGTGCTGCTCGCCGCGGCCCACTACAATAGCATGCAACAGGGCTCGCAACGCCGCATTGGAATTGCTCGAAGGCCGCCGACGATTGATGAGTTCGGAATGCACGATCGGAGCCTGCCGGAAAGTCCGCCGGGCGATATCGCTTGCTGCTTGCGACAGGCCATAGGAAAGCGACCGCAAATCGAGCGGCTTACCAGTGTCGAACCAGTGCGCGCGCTCGAAACCTTCTCTCAGGAGACCTTCCAGCTGCGCGGACAAATGGGCAATGCGGGCATCGATCTCGCGCCTGGCGGCTGCATCTCCGGCCAGTTCGGGGCTTTCGTTGCGCACGTCTCGCGCGGCTTCGAGCTCGATCGCTGTTTTGCGAATGTCCGCACTGTTCGATGCAAGACCAACAATTACGGGCAGACCGTGCCGATGCTCCGTGCGCGAGACTTCGATCAGACTCGCCTCCGCTTGGCCGGGATCGACGTCGATCCCAGGCAGAAGCAGCAGGAACTTGCCAGCAGCCCCGGCGCTAACCCGAACGTCTTTCGGACCAAGCCCTTGCGGCGCCAGTTCGCCGATTTGTGCGTCGAACCAGCGCGGCGTGCCATATTCGGCGTAATGCCGCTTGGCCAGAATCGGCTGCAGCGAGGCGAGATCGTTCAGCGACGCTATCTCGAGCCGCCCGCGTTCGGCGATGCGGGCCTCGATTTCGCCCTCAATGTCGAAATCGCTGCCGGCATAGATTGCATAGGCGCCGAGATGGCGACGGTAGACCAGCGCCGAAATCTTCACGAGATCGGCAAGCTGCTCTTCGACGTCCGCATCGGAATGACCGAGGCTTGCCGCAATCGTCCGGGATGAGGCTGCCAGACCCGATCCATTGCTGAACAGATCGATGACCGCCACGGTCTTCGCGATCTGCAAGCGCAGGTGGGTGCCGTCGCGGCCCGCCCTCGCTATCGCTTCTGCGGCCTGTGCCCAGCGATGGCCGTCGGGCGAAGCCATGATCGCGGGCTCCAGATTGACCTGCAGATAATCCCAAAGTTCTGCCGGTCCGAAGGTTTTTCCTGAGGCGAGCGTCGTGCGCTGAAGAAATTCGGTGAAGCCGCTGGGTTCCGCTGAGGCAAGAAAACCGAACAGGCTGCGTTCGTTCTGGCTGAAGCGCCGCCGGGTGATCGGTCCAAGCAGCGCTGCCGCCGCAGGGTTGAGAGGCCAGCAATCGTCGAGCCTCTCCGCAAGATCCTTGGGCACACCTGGTCGCCGTTCGGCAATCTCGCTGGCAACAATAGCGGCAATTGGATGCGACTGAGGGTGCGAACGCTCTGTCGTGACGGCACGCCCGATCAATTCGATCACCTCGTCGACCGCCGTAATGATCGGGACATCCGCAAAGCGGCCCTGAACCTTGCGCCATTCGTCCTGGACGCTCTGTCCGAGGCGATCGGCATAGCGCTCGAAAGCCTGGTGCAGCACGCCCACAACGATAAGTCTTCCCTCGCTGCGATTGGCCGCCTCTGCGAGATCCTGGAAGAAATGGATGTCGATGGCGTGATCGGCAGCACCTTCCAGATATTTGCCCAGTTCGTCGACAATGACGAGAACCCCGCCCTTGGGACGCGCTTCAACCTCGCGTTGCAGCCGCTCGACGATATCGCGCCCGTCAGCGGCTTCCATCCTGGACCGCTTGGTCCGAGCGTGGCCCGGGGCGCCAGCGATTGCTGATGCGAGCGCCTCGCGCAGGTCCCCCACCGGGTTGCCCCGCCGACCGCTCACGGGCACGCAGAGCCAGTCCTTGGGCGCACGCCCGAAAACGTCGGCCACTTCGGGCACATCGCCAAGCAGTTGCTTCGCTTCCCTGTAGGCGGGCCCGCGCCCGAGCGAATAGGAGGCAAGCGCAAGCGCGAGGCTCGACTTGCCGCCGCCGTAAGGGCCCGTCCAGGTGAACGCGCCCTGTCCGTTTGTCGCGAGGCGGAGCGTGGTGGTCAACGCATCGCGCGCTGATCCTTGAAGTACATAACCGGAGAGGGGATCGGCCTGGCCAAAATCGGCATCGATCCTGATCGATCTTTGGTAGCGCGGGGCGACCGAAACATGGTCTGAGAGATAGGCCTGCGTCATGCCGCGAGCGCCTTGGTGTGCGGATAGGCGCTGGCGATGAAGGAGGCCGGATCAGGCAGGCCTTCTCCCCGCCTGGCAATCGCGCGCACACCTGCGCTGTCGGTCCACAGAAAGGCGCCCTTGGCGACCCTTTCGATATCGACAAGCCGGTCGATCAGCGCATCCTCGTCTAGCTTGAAGATCCGCCCCGGCGATCCGGGCTCGTATACCAGCGTATCGATGGCGAGCGTTGCTTGCTCGGGCGCACGCCTCGCCCAGAAATCTGCAAGCGCAAAAAGGAAGATACCGTCGGGCAAGCCGGGCTTGGGCCCATGGCGGAAAGCGAACGATCGCGATGACACTTCGCGCATAAGGCCAAGTTCGCCAAGTACGGTTTCCACCTGATCGTCAACCGCGCCCGCGCCGACCTTGGCGACATAGGATCTGATAAAGCATTCCACGTCGCGCTTGATCGTTGTGGAGGAGGCCCGCGACCGGTCGAGTTGGGCACACAGCAGCCGGATCGGCTCGGCAATGCCGTCGCGGTCGAACCCATGTGCATTCAGATGGTTGAACGCATAATACCACGTCGTAGCGCGCTCGAAATTGCTGGCGATCTGCCAATGGAGCAGCCATGTGGTCGCGAGGCTTTCCATGAACGGATCGAGACCTGAATCGCGGTCAAAGATGAGATCGCCAAAGGGCGTTGCCTTCAAGGCACCGACACCCCTCTCCGGGTCTTCTTCAATGATTCGGCACGCGAGCGCCCAATGCTTGATCGCCGCAACCATATTCTTGCCGACCCCGAACCGGATGATCCCTTCGTCCTTGTCAAAGGTATTGGGGGCCGGAGCCTCCGCATCCTCGCAGACCGCATCGTAAGCCTTGCGTAGCCACAGCCGCCTCAGCGGAAAGGTTTCATGTCCCGCGAAGCGCGTCTTGACGCCGGGCTGTCCAAGGGGTCCTCTGAGCATGATTTGTTCCTACTGGGGATTTCCCCCAGTTGGCAACCTCGATGCGGGCCCTGCTTGGAAATTTACGCTTCAGGCCGCTGCTCGGTAGGCTTTCTCGTGCGCAGCCAAGAGCGCACTGACGGCACGGTCGATATCGGCCTCGGAAGTGGTTCGGCCAATCCCGATGCGAATGGACGACGAAGCCTCGTCAAAGGAAAGCCCTTGCGCCAACAGGACGTAAGACGGCTCGATGCTGCCTGAATTGCAGGCTGAGCCTGTTGATGCCGATAGTTCGCCGCGGGCATGCAAGAGGATGTCTTCCGCATTCACTCCCTCGGCCCTGAGGCTTGTGCAACCCGGGATGCGCTCGGCATGCGGATTGATAGTGAAAGGACATCCCTTCCTGGTGACCCGATCTTCGAAAAGTCTTTGTAATGATTGAATATGTGTGCGTGCCGACTGGCCGTGGCGCTCGTAAAGCCGCGCCGCCGCTGCAAGCCCGGCGCAAAGCGGAACCGGCACTGTACCGCTGCGTCCGAGAGGCTGCTGTCCACCGCCATCAAGCTGCGGAACGAGCCGTAACCGCGCGGCGCGCGACACGACAAGGCCGCCGATGCCTTTTGGACCGTAGAACTTGTGACCGGAGAAACTCAGCAGATCGGCACTGGTATGGTTGAAGTCGACATCGATCTTTCCGACGGTCTGCGCCGCATCTGTGTGAAACAGGACACCTTGGCGATGACAGATTTCGGCAATCTCGCGCACGGGTTGAATGACGCCGGTTTCGTTGTTGGCGTGCATGACCGATACGAGCGCCGTGTCGGGCCTCAGGGCCTGCGCGATGGCTTCTGCGCGAACGCGGCCATCTGCCCCCGGTTTGACTTCGGTGACCTCGATCCCGGTTTTCACGAGCGAACGGGCGGCCTCCAGCACGCATTTGTGCTCGATCGATGACACCACCAGATGGTTTCCGCGTCGTTCGGCTGAGCTCATAACACCTTTGATGGCGAGGTTGTTCGCCTCGGTTGCTCCGCTGGTGAAGAGGATTTCGTCCTCCCCGGCACCGAGCAGCGCCGCAAGCGCTTCGCGCGATCGTTCGACAATTTTCGAGGCTTCCAGGCCATGCGCATGATCCGAATGCGGATTGCCACAGTCATGGCTCATCGCGTCCGTCATCGCATCGATGACCGAGGGATCGACCGGAGTTGAGGCCATGAAATCGAGATAGGCGGGGCCGGGTCTGCGCAAGGAACAACCTTCATTGAAATCGGTGCACCGATAAGACCAAAACTGGCCAGGCAAAGCAACCGCGATCGCGCGGCGTTCGAGCTTGGACGGCGGCGACCTTCCGATTTGGCCTTTTCCTTTCTTTCTTATTCTTCGCTCTTCTACCCTCATTGCAGATCGCTATTGCCTGAGGGCAAAGTAATGTCTTTTTGATCTGCCTCGCGAACGCAGCCGATGGTCGGTTGCCGCATCCGAGGCAGTCCATGAGCGTCATCCCCCTTCGATCCGAAGTCTCATCGCGCGGCGCGCGCATGCTGCGCACTGCGCTTGGTGCCGACATCGCTCGCTGGCTCGACGAGCCCGATGTCATCGAAGTCATGCTCAACCCCGATGGGCGTCTCTGGGTCGACCGATTGGGCGAGGGTCTCGCGGCGACCGAATGTCTGATGAGTGCAGCCGATGGTGAGCGCATCATCCGGCTGGTCGCCCATCATGTCGGCGCCGAGGTTCATGCAAGCGCACCGCGTGTGTCCGCCGAGCTGCCGGAAGGCGGCGAGCGCTTCGAAGGCCTGCTGCCCCCGGTGGTTGCCGCCCCGAGCTTCGCCATCCGCAAACCAGCTATCGCGGTGTTCGCGCTGGCCGATTACGTGACGACCGGGATCATGAGCAAATGGCAGGCTGAAGCGCTTGCCGGTGCGGTCGCTGCGAGAAAGAACATTCTGGTCGTCGGCGGCACCTCGACCGGCAAGACGACGCTCACCAATGCGTTGCTCGCCGAGGTCGCATCCACGTCCGACCGTGTCGTCCTGATCGAGGATACGCTGGAGCTGCAATGCGCAGCGCCCAATCTGGTGTCGCTGCGGACCAAGGACGGCGTTGCGACCTTGTCCGATCTTGTCCGGTCCGCGCTGCGCCTGCGGCCCGATCGCATTCCCATTGGCGAGGTGCGCGGTGCAGAAGCACTTGATCTGCTGAAAGCGTGGGGCACCGGTCATCCAGGCGGGGTCGGCACGCTTCACGCTGGTTCGGCGCTTGGCACGCTGCGGCGGCTCGAACAGCTTATCCAGGAAAGTGTGGTCACCGTGCCGCGCGCGCTGATCGCCGAAACCATCGATATCATCGCCGTGCTTGTGCGCGACGGCACCGGGCGGCGCCTTGCCGAACTCGCCGAGGTGCGCGGGCTCGATGCCGCAGGCGAATACGTCCTCGCACCCCTTCCATCCACAGCAGGAGACCATTCGTGACCCATATCTTGCCGCACCCGCACCCGCGCCTGTCAGCTTTGATCGTTGCCAGCCTCTTTGCGCTGGCATTTGCGGCGCCCGCCCACGCCGCTGGCTCTTCGATGCCGTGGGAAGCGCCGCTCCAGGCGATCCTCGAATCAATCCAGGGCCCGGTCGCCAAGATCGTCGCGGTGATCATCATCATCGCCACCGGGCTGGCGCTTGCTTTCGGGGATACATCGGGCGGTTTCCGGCGCCTGATCCAGATCGTCTTCGGGCTTTCGATCGCCTTTGCCGCGTCCTCCTTCTTCCTTTCGTTTTTCTCCTTCGGCGGCGGAGCGCTGGTCTGATGGATAGCAGCGAAGCTTCTCTGCCGAACGGCTTTGCGGTCCCTGTTCACCGGGCCCTGACCGAGCATATCCTGCTCGGCGGTGCGCCGCGCGGACTTGCTATCGCCAATGCGACATTGGCGGGCGCAATCGGACTGGGTCTGCAGCTGTGGATCGCAGGCGCCGCGTTTTTCGCGCTCGGCCACATGGTCGCGGTCTGGGCCGCCCGGCACGATCCGCAATTCGTCGATGTCGCACGGCGGCATCTGCGGTTCCCCGCGCATCTGCAGGTCTGAGCCATGCTGAGCTTGCGCGAATATCGAAACAAGGCCGACCGGCTTGCGGACTTCCTGCCATGGGCGGCGCTCGTCGCACCCGGCGTCGTGCTCAACAAGGACGGCAGCTTCCAGCGGACGGCCCGCTTTCGCGGGCCGGATCTCGACAGCGCGACCCCTGCCGAACTGGTTTCAACGACGGCGCGGTTGAACAGCGCGCTACGCCGGCTCGGTTCGGGCTGGTCGATCTTCGTCGAGGCTGTGCGTCGTCCGGCACTGGATTATCCCGCCTGCGCCTTTCCCGATCCGGCCTCGGCACTGGTCGAACGAGAGCGCGCCGCGCAGTTCGCAGAAGAAGGCGCGCATTTCGAGAGCCGCTATTTTCTGACCTTCTTATGGATGCCGCCTGCCGAGGATGCCGCGCGGGCTGAAAGCTGGCTCTACGAAGGCAAAGCCGAGAAAGGCGTGGATCCGCGCGAGCTTCTCGAGGGCTTCGCCGATCGGACCGACCGGCTGCTGCGCCTGTTCGAAGGGTTCTTTCCCGAGGTCCAATGGCTCGATGATGGCGAGACCCTGAGCTATCTTCACAGCTGCATCTCGACGCGACTGCACGATGTACGCGTTCCCGAAACCCCGATGCATCTCGATGCGCTGCTTGCCGACGAGCCGCTGACCGGCGGTCTCGAACCGCGCCTGGGTGCGGCCCATCTGCGGACACTGACCGTGATCGGCTTTCCGAGCGCGACATTCCCCGGGCTGCTCGATGAACTCAATGCGCAGGGCTTCGCCTATCGCTGGGCGACGCGGGCGATCATGCTCGACAAGAGCGACGCGACGAAGCTGCTTTCGAAAATCCGCCGCCAGTGGTTCGCCAAGCGCAAATCGGTCGCCGCGATCCTCAAGGAAGTGATGACCAACGAGGCTTCGGTGCTGGTCGACAGCGATGCAGCCAACAAGGCCGAGGATGCCGATGCCGCTCTACAGGAGCTGGGCGCCGACCATGTCGGGCTCGCGCTGGTCACCGCGACCGTTACGGTGTGGGCCGAGGAACCGGCGCTTGCCGCCGAGAAGCTGCGGCTGGTCGAGAAGGTCATCCAGGGCCGCGACTTTACCTGTGTGACCGAAGGCATGAATGCGATCGAGGCCTGGCTCGGATCGCTGCCCGGCCATGTCTACGCCAATGTTCGCCAGCCCCCGATCTCGACGCTGAACCTTGCGCATATGATGCCGCTTTCGGCTGTCTGGGCCGGACCGGAACACGATGCGCATTTTGACGCGCCGCCGCTGCTTTACGCCAAGACCGAAGGCTCGACCCCCTTCCGGTTTTCGCTTCATGTCGGCGATGTCGGACATGGCCTCGTCGTCGGTCCGACCGGGGCGGGCAAATCGGTCTTGCTGGCGATGATGGCGATGCAGTTTCGCCGCTATGCCGGGTCGCAAATTTTCGCTTTCGATTTCGGCGGCTCGATCCGTGCGGCGGCGCTCGCCTGCGGCGGCGATTGGCAGGATCTGGGATCGAGTCTTTCCGAGGACAGCGACGAGGCAGTCCTGCTGCAACCGCTGGCGCGGATCGATGAGCCGGCACAGCGCAACTGGGCCTCGGAATGGCTCCAGGCGATCCTCACTGCGTAAGCGTGGTGTGAAGGCCGCCTTGCATGATGGCGTTGGGATAGGCTGATTACCGCTCTCTTGTGGAGCGGTGCCGATGGACGATATCGACGATGACGGAACGAGCAGTCATACGACTGGTCATATGAGCACTCGTATGACTGGTCGCGTCGAGATCGTAGGGCGCGTGTCGGGCCGTCGGCGCTGGACGGTGGAGCAGAAGCTGGCGATTTTGCGGGACGCCTTCGGACCGGATGGCTCGGTTCGGTCGGCCTGTGAACGGCATGAAGTCGGCAGCGGGCAACTCTACACCTGGCGGCGCCTGGCGATGTCTGGTGAGTTGACGGGAACGAGGCGGACGGCATTGCCGGCTTTTGCCGAGGTTGAGATATCGGAGCCCTTGCTTCCGGCTGTTTCATCTCCCGCCCGAGCGGGTGGCGAGATCGGGATCGAACTGCCTTCGGGCGTGAAGCTGACGGTGGACACTGCAGTCGATGCCGATGCGCTGGCGCGGGTGATCAGCGTGCTGTCTCAATGATCCCGTTGCCTCCTTCGACACGCATTTATCTTGCCTGCGGTGTGACCGACATGCGTAAGGGCTTTAACGGTCTGGCAGTATTGGCGCAGCAAGTGCTGCACGAGAACCCGCATTGCGGGGCGCTGTTCGCCTTTCGGGGCAAGCGCGGTGATCTGGTCAAGCTGCTGTGGTACGATGGTCAGGGCATGTGCCTGTTTTCGAAGCGTATGGATCGTGGGCGTTTCGTGTGGCCGGTGACGAAGACAGGCAAGGTCAGTCTCACCTCGGCGCAGCTTTCGATGCTTCTGGAAGGCATCGACTGGCGTCGGCCCGAGCGGACGACTGTGCCTCTTCTGGCGGGATAAAAGCTCACGGATTCCGTTGGTTTTTCTGGCATTGGACCACCCGATTCGCTAAAGGATCACGGTGTCGGATCAAGCCTCCTCCCCCATCGACAAGGATGCCCGGATCGCCGAGCTGGAAGCGGCTCTGGCGGCCCGCGATACGCTGATCGAGACGCTGCGTTTTCAGCTCGCCCAGCTTAAGCGGATGACATTCGGCCAGTCGTCGGAGAAGCTCAGCCGCCAGATCGAGCAACTCGAACTGGCGCTTGAGGAACTGGAAGGCGAAGCCGCTGTTGCTGATGTTGCCGCAACGGCATCGGCAACCGGCAACCAGCGCGCGACACCGATCCGTCAGTTCCCCGGTCATCTTCACCGCAGCGAGCGCCGGATCGAACCGGAAGCGGGAAGCTGCGCCTGCCCCGATTGCGGCGGCGCCCTGCGCCCGCTGGGCGAGGACAGCGACGAGATGCTCGACGTGGCGCCGGTGAAGTGGCGCGTCATCCGCACCGTGCGGCCCAAGTATTCCTGCCGGTCCTGCGAGAAGATCGTCCAGGCGTCCGCCCCGGTAAAAGCGGTCGCGCGCGGCAAGGCCAGCTTCGCGACGCTCGCCCATGTGGTCGTGAACAAGTTCGACCATCACCTGCCGCTCTATCGCCAGGCCGAGATGATGGCGGCGCAAGGGGTCAGTATCGACCGCTCGACCCTGGCCGGTTGGGCAGGACAGGCAGCCGCGCTGCTCGATCCCATTGTTGCCCGCATTCGTGAACAGGGCCTCAAGGCCGGCAAGCTACACACCGACGATACGCCCGTGCCGATGCTGGTGCCGGGCAAGGGCAAGACCGCGCAGGCAAGGCTGTGGACCTATGTCATCGATGATCGCGCATCGGGTGCCACTGGTCCGGCTCTGGTCTGGTACCGGTTCACGTCCGATCGCAGCGGCATCCATCCGCAGACCGAGCTCAAGCACTTTGCCGGTCTTCTTCAGGCCGACGCCTATGCCGGTTACGACAAGCTCTATGCGGGCGGTCGGATCAGGGAAGTCGCCTGCTGGGCGCATTTCCGGCGCAAGATATTCGAGAACCACCAGACCAGCCCGACGCCGCTGACCACGGATCTGCTGGAACGGATCGCCAGGCTTTACCGGATCGAGGAAGAGATACGCGGTAGGCCGCCCGACGTCCGCCGGCGATGTCGCCAGGAACGAAGCAAGCCGCAGATCGAGAGCCTGCGCGTAGCCATCCATGATGCCCTGCACCGCCTGTCGCCCAAGTCGGCGATGGCCAAGGCGCTCGCCTATGGCCGCAAGCGCTGGACGGCGCTCACCCTCTTCCTCGACGAGGGCGGTGCCGAGATCGACAACAACATCGCCGAACGGGCCATGCGTTCAATCGCCATTGGTCGGAAGAACTGGCTGTTCGCCGGTTCGAAGGCGGGCGGCGAACGGGCGGCCGCGATCTATTCCGTCATCGAGACCGCCAAGCTCAATGGTCTGGAGTCGCAAGCCTACATCGCCGATGTGATCGAGAAGATCGCCAGCGGATGGCCGGCCTCGCGCTGGGACGAACTCATGCCATGGAACTGGACAGCCGAAGTCACGCCAGTCAGCATGGCGGCATGAGCGAGACCATTGCCCGCCTGCATATCGCGCTTGCCGATACCGATCCCTCGATCTGGCGGCGGGTCGATGTTCCGGTCGATGCCAACCTCAAGATGCTCCACGATGTCATCCAGGGCGCAATGGGCTGGCTCGACTATCATCTCTGGGAGTTCGAGGCAGGCGACAGGCGCTACGGCGTGACCGATCCCGACTGGCCCGACGATCGCCTGTTCGCGGCCAAAAACACCAGACTCAAGGCGCTGCTCGACCGCGATGTCCGTCAGTTCCTCTACACTTACGACATGGGCGACAGCTGGGAGCACATCGTCACCGTCGAAGCGGTCAGGGATGGCGAAGCAGGAACCAAATATCCGCGATATATTGAGGGCGAACACCGCGCTCCGCCCGAAGACTGCGGCGGCACGCCCGGCTTCGAAGCCTTCCTTGAAGCCGTCACCGATCCCAAGCACCCCGAGCACAAGGATGCCACCGAGTGGCACCAGGGCTGCTACGGCAAAGCCTTCAATCCTGACGAGATAGACGAACGCGACGCAAAGCTCAGGATCGGCGCCATCGCCAAACGACGCGCCGCCGGAAAAGCCGCTCAAGCAAGAAAATCACGCTGACAACGCGGCCTCCACGCCACGCTTACCTCACTGCGGAGGGCGTCGCAATTGATCCGGAAACCAAGGATTACCTGTGGTCGGCGCTGAGCTCGCTGGCGAGCGCGCCGGTCGCTGAGCGCACACTCACCGGGCTCGCTGTCCTTTTGCAATCGCAGGCATTGAAGCAGGCGCTTGCTCCCTACTGCGTCGGCGGGCCGTTCGGACGGCTCCTCGATGCCGAAAGCGAACGGCTGGGCGAAGCGAGTTTCCAGGCGTTCGAGACCGAAGGGCTGACCGGATCGGCGGCTGCGCCCGCCGTACTGTCCTATCTGTTCCACAGGATCGAAGGGCGCCTCGACGGCTCGCCGACGCTCATCATTATCGATGAAGGCTGGCTGGTGCTCGACGCTCCGGCCTTTGCCGCGCAATTGCGCGAATGGCTCAAGACCCTGCGCAAGAAGAATGCGAGCGTCGTTTTCGCCACCCAAAGCCTTGCCGATATCGAGACCTCGGCGATCGCGCCCGCGATTATCGAAAGCTGCCCGACGCGAATCTTCCTGCCCAACGACCGGGCGGTCGAACCCCAGATTTTGGGTATCTATCGCCGCTTCGGACTGAACGACCGCCAGATTGAAATCCTCAGCCGGGCAACGGCCAAGCGCGATTATTACTGTCAGTCCTCTCGCGGTAATCGCCTCTTCGAACTCGGCCTTGGCGAAGTGGCGCTCGCCTTTGCCGCCGCCTCTTCCAAGAGTGACCAGCTCGCCATGTCCCGTATCATCGAAGAGCATGGCCGGAGCGGCTTTGCCGCCCACTGGCTGAGGTATCGCGGCCTCCACTGGGCCGCCGAATTGCTCGGCAGCGATGCGCACTCTTCCGACCCCCCAAACCCACCAGAAGGAGACCTGAAGTGACCTCTCGAAAAATCTTCCGCAGCATGGCCATGGGCATTGCGCTCGCCTTGGCGAGTACGAGCGCCTTGGTATCAACGCCTGCACACGCCCAGTTCGGCGGGATCGTTTACGATCCGTCCAATTACGCGCAGAACGTGCTGACTGCCGCGCGCACGCTTGAGCAGATCAACAACCAGATCCGCATGCTGCAGAACCAGGCGACGTCGCTCATCAACGAGGCGAAGAACCTTCAGAGCCTGCCGCTGACGATCGTGCAGCCCCTGCAGGACCAGATCCGGCAGACCCAACAACTGCTGAACGAAGCCCAGCGCATCGCCTACGATGTCCGCACCATCGAGGGCGCTTTCGAACAGCATTACAAGAACGTTCCCCTCGGTGCCTCGCAGCGGGCGATGGTCGACGGCGCCGAGGCGCGCTGGCAAAACAGCGTGGCGGCCTTCGAAGATGCCCTCAAGGTCCAGGCGGGCACGGTTGCCAATATCGAAGGTTCGCGCGAAGCGCTCGGCAGCCTCGCTTCCGCAAGCCAGTCCGCCACGGGCGCCTTGCAGGCAGCACAGGCTGGCAACCAGCTGCTGGCATTGCAGGCCCGCCAGCTGGCCGACCTGACCGCCACGATCGCCGCTACTGGCAGGGCGCAGGCGCTCGATGCCGCCGAACGCGCGGCGGCCAAGGCACAGGCGCGCGAGCAGCTGAGGCGGTTTCTCGCTATTCGTCCGCGCTATCTGCCCGGCGGATCGGACTGATCCGCGATGGACACCAAGCTCCTCGCGCGCATCGGTGCCGCTGTGTTCGTCGGTCTCGCCATCGCGACCACGATCGTACAGCTGCGCGAGGAGCCCGCGCCGGTGCGGCAAGCTGACCGGCGCATATGGGTGCCCGACGGTGATCCGCTGCCAGCACAGCTGAGGGCTTGCGCTCAAATGGGCGAACTGGCGCTGTCCTCGCCCGATTGCCTCGCGGCCTGGGCCGAAAAACGCCGCCGCTTCTTCGGCGTCGATCACCCCGAGGCTTATTCCGGGATCGGCGACAGGGCGCTGCCTGAGTCCTTTTCCCGCGAAGCGAGAGGAGAGAACTGACATGGGCGGCACCGGTGTTGTCGATCGCTTCCTCGCGATCTTCTCGCAATATATCGACAGCGGCTTCGGGCTGCTTTCTGGCGAGGTCGCCTTCATCGCGACCACGCTGATCGTGATCGACGTAACGTTGGCGGCCCTGTTCTGGAGCTGGGGCGCGAACGACGACATCATCGCCCGGCTCGTCAAGAAGACGCTCTTCGTCGGCATCTTTGCCTACATCATCGGCAACTGGAGCGCGCTCGCCAATATCGTGTTCAACAGCTTTGCCGGGCTAGGCCTGAAGGCGAGCGGCTCGGGGCTCGGCGCAGCCGACCTGTTGCAGCCGGGAAGGGTGGCGCAGGTTGGCATCGATGCCGCTTGGCCGCTCCTCGAATCGATTGCCGATCTGATGGGCTATGTCGGCTTCTTCGAGAATTTTCTGCAGATCATCATTCTTCTGGTCGCCTGGGCGATCGTCATCATCGCCTTCTTCATTCTCTCCATCCAGCTGTTCGTCACCCTGATCGAGTTCAAACTGACGACCTTGGCGGGTTTCGTCCTCATTCCCTTTGGCCTGTTCGGCAAGACCGCATTCCTCGCCGAACGCGTGCTCGGCAATGTGGTCTCGTCGGGAATCAAGGTGCTCGTTCTCGCCGTCATCATCGGCATCGGTTCCACGCTCTTCGCCGAATTCACCGGCGCCATCCCCGGCGAGCCGACCATCGAGGATGCGCTGGCCATCGTGCTCGCCAGCCTCACACTGCTCGGTCTCGGCATTTTCGGCCCGGGGATCGCCAATGGCATTGTCGCGGGCGGTCCGCAGCTCGGTGCAGGCGCTGCCGCGGGCACCGCGCTTCTGGCAGGCGGCGCTGCGGTCGGCGGCGTTGCCGGTGCCAAGCTTGCGGGCGGCGCGGTCGCCAGTGCTGCCTCTTCCGTCGCGCGAGGCACCTCGCGCGCCGCAGGAGGTGCGACCATGGCCTATGCGACCGGTTCGGCGGGCAAGAGCGGCGGCGCCGCGGTTGCAGGCGGCATGGCGGGTGTTGGCCGCGCAGCAGGCGGTGCCGTCATGTCTCCGCTACGTAAAGCGGCAGACAGCGCCAGGAGCAATTTCCGCGACGGGGCGCGTGCGTCGGTCGGGAACATGGGTGGCCGCATCGTGCCCGCTCACGGTGCTTCGTCACCGGATCCGGAACAGACGAACGGCCCGCCGGCCTGGGCGCGGTCCATGAAGCACAGACAGAGCCTGGGGCATTCGGCCTCACTTGCCGCGCACACCGTGCGCTCCGGTGATGGCCATGGTGCAGGCGCTTCCATCGACACCAAAGAGAAGGATTAGCCTCCAATGTTCAAACGGCCTTCGATCCGGTACGCAAAAACGCCTGAAGCTGAGACGCCCTACCAGCGCGCGGCGCAGGTCTGGGACGAGCGCATCGGTTCCGCGCGCGTCCAGGCAAAGAGCTGGCGCTACGCTTTTTTCGGCGCGCTCGGCCTGTCGGCAGCGCTGACCGGCGGGCTCGTGTGGCAGAATGCGCGCGGTGCCATCGTGCCCTGGGTGGTCGAAGTCGACAAGCTGGGCGAAGCGCGTAGCGTCGCGCCCGCCAATGCGGAGTTCGCACCGACAGATCCGCAGATCGCGTTTCACCTCGCGCGGTTTATCGAGCAAGTCCGCGCTATCCCCGACGATCCAATTGTGGTGCGCGAGAACTGGCTCAGAGCCTACCAGTTCGCCAGCGACAAGGGCGCCTTGGCGCTCAACGATTATGCGCGGGCCAACGACCCGTTCGCGGCAATCGGCCGCGAACAGGTTGCGGTCGATGTCACCAGCGTGATCCGTGCCTCGCCGCGCAGCTTCCGCGTGGCCTGGGTCGAGCGGCGCTACCGTGACGGCGCGCTCGCCGAAACCACTCGCTGGACCGCCATTCTCGGCATTGCCGTCCAGCCTCCCAGAACGCCCGATGCGCTCACCAGCAATCCGCTCGGGATCTTCGTCACCTCGATCAACTGGTCAAAGGAGCTTGGCTGATGACCAACCTACTTGCATTCTCCAGTCCGGCGCTGCTCGCAGCCGGCGTTCTGCTTTTTGCCGGATCGCCGGCAGCAGCGACGCCTGCGCCGCAGGCCCAGGCCGCATCGCGGGCGATCACCGCCTTCGACCTCGCCGATGCATCCCTGCTTGCTCAGGCCCTTGCAAATGCCACCACCCCCTCGCGGCAGGCCTCCCCCACTGCCGCGCGCCGCTCCCCCGCCTCTGACCCCGAGGGGCATGTGGGAGCGGCGAACGAGGCTGCCAGGATCGAACCGGACAATGCAGGATTCGACAATGCCATCCAGCGCTATGCCTATCGCGAAGGTGCATTGTTCCAGGTCTACGCCAAACCCGGGCAGGTGACCGACATCGCCTTGCAGGAGGGCGAAACACTGGTCGGCCCCGGGCCGGTTGCTGCAGGTGATACCGTGCGCTGGATGATCGGCGACACGCTGAGCGGCTCGGGAGCGACGCAGCGGGTTCATATCCTCATCAAACCGACGCGGCCCGATATCGCCACCAATCTGGTCATCAATACAGACCGCCGTACCTATCATATCGAACTGCGCGCCAATCCGGACATCTATATGGCCTCGGTCAGTTGGTCCTATCCGGCGGACGAACTGATCGCGCTGCGCCGCGAAGAAGAGCAAGCGGCGCGAGCCGCACCGGTCGCCGACGGCTTCACGCTTGAGGCGCTCAATTTCGATTACCGCATCTCGGGTGACAAGCCTGACTGGCGCCCGCTACGGGTCTTCGACGACGGACAGCGGACCTTGGTCGAGTTTCCACCCGATATCGCCCGGGGCGAAATGCCGCCATTTTTCGTGGTTGGCGCCGGTGGCGCAGCCGAGCTGGTCAATTACCGGGTCTCCGGGCGCTATCTCATCGTCGACCGCCTCTTCCACAAGGCCGAACTGCGCCTCGGTGCCGGTCGCAGACAGGTCCGCGTGAAGATTGAAAACCGCAAGAGGGGGCGGTCGTGAAGGAGGAAGGCAAGACCGAGCCGCCACCCGATGCCGAAAGCATCGTTCAATTGCGCGGGGAAGGACCGCGCGTGGTCAGGCTCTCGCGCAAGGCTATCGGCATTGCCAGCGCCGCGGGTCTGGCCGTGCTTGGCGGTATACTGCTCTACGCCCTGCAACCGGCTTCGCAGGACGGCGGCGAAGAGCTGGTCAACACCGAGGGGATTGCTGTGGCAGACGGACTTGCCACTGCCCCGGCGGACTATTCCCAGGTTCCGAGGTTAGGGCCACCGCTACCGGGCGATCTCGGTCAACCGATCCTCGAGGCGCAGGATCGCGGGGCTGTTGCCGCGCTTCAACCGGTCGGCGCCCCGTCTCCGACACCGTCACAGCGGGCGGCGCCGAGCCCTGAAGAGATTGAGCGCGAACGCCTAGAACAGGAAAGCGAGGCGGCGCGCGGCAGCAGCCTGTTTTTCGGCGGCGGGACACAAGCTGCCAGTCCCGGCCCGGCAGCTTCGGCTGCTGGGCCGCAACCCCCAGCACCAGTTCAGCCATCGGTCTCCACCGCGCGGCCGAGTTTTCTCGAACGGCCCGCCGACACGCGGACAGTGTCCATGCAGCGGCTTGAGGCGGTGCCATCGGGGACGCTGCTTTCGGCCGGGTCGATCATTCCGGCAGCGCTGATCACCGGTATCCGGTCGGACCAGCCCGGCCTCGTGACCGCGCAGGTGACCGAGAATGTCTATGACAGCCTGACCGGGCGGCACCTTCTGATCCCGCAAGGTGCGCGCCTCATCGGTGAGTACGAGTCCGATGTCGGGTTCGGCCAACGCCGGGTGCTGCTGGCCTGGACCAGGCTTATCCTGCCTGATGGTCGCTCGATTGTGCTCGATCGTCAGCCAGTTGCCGATCCCTCGGGCTATGCTGGACTGGAGGACGGCGTCGATTACCATTGGGGCGGTGTCGTCAAAGCGGCGCTCGTTTCCACTTTGCTCGGAATTGGCGGCGAACTCGGCGCAGGCGGAGATGATGACCTGCTGCGCGCTGTTCGCCGCGGCAGCCAGGACAGCATCAATCGCGCGGGCGAGCAGGTCGTTGCACGCGAGCTTGATATACGCCCGACGCTGACGATCCGTCCCGGCTTTCCCGTACGCGTTCTGGTGACGCGCGATATTGTGCTGGAGGGTGGAGCATGACCCGGCTCAAGCTCTCCGACATTACCGATGGCAAGCCCGTCAAGCTGACGATAGAGATCCCTGCGCGGCTCCATCGCCGGCTGGTCGAATATGGGGTCGTGCTCAATGGCGGCGTTTCAGAGGGTGCACCCGAGCCCGCAGCTCTGATCCCACCAATGATCGAGCGCTTCGTCGCCAGTGACCGGGATTTCGCCAAGGCACGCAGAAGAACGCATGCATCATCAAGTCGATAAGTTCTGAGACTGTCCGGACTTTTTCTGGTTTCTCTTAACCAGTATTAGAAAAGAAATGTGCCAATAGGTAGAATTGCTCTGTATTCCTGTACATGATCGGCTCTACTGTCGGATCGGGAATTCAGGTTCCTCGCGACCGGGTGGCGATGCTCATGTCCAGGCTCCTCGCTAAAACCATCGATGCACTTGCCAACGAGTGCTTCCATCACCCGGTCGCACCTCATTTGTCGGACTATCTGTTTATAATTCCATTATAAGTTGGCCCCATCTGGCCATGCTCTTCATGCTCTGACCGCGACGATTGGAGTCGCGATCAAAGCAGAGGAGTGATCAATGAAGGAACTCGACACAATCCAGAGAGAGATCATCGATCTCGGCAGCGCATCCGAGGAGACCAAGGGCGACGCCCTGTTCGACATCGATGTGAGCGGCGGTCGTTTGTCCTATGCCACCGGCATGGCTGACGACTGAACCTCGCGAGGGGCGCGTGCCGGACCTGGCCGCGCCCCTTCTCCTCGTACAAACTTCATGGTCAATCCGGATCCCGAGGCTCTCGCGTGGTGCAAGGTGAGCGAACGTTTCATCTTTCTGGACATCGCGCGGGACCGCTATTTTGCGTTGGCGGACGGAGTGCAGCACGTGTTTCTCGAAAGGCTCGGCATCGAAGCCACGGTGTCCTGGCATCAGCCGCCACCACTGCCGCGCCCTGCGGACTGGCTCGTCCCACAGCGTGTTTCCCATGATATTGGTGAAGGACCTTTCCGGCTGGCCGATGTGGCCGCAGCTGTCTGGTCGCAGCGCCGGATCGAACATCGCCTTGCGCGGACATCATTCCAGACGGTCCTCGTTGAACTTCGCCACCTGACCGAGCAACGCACGCAGGGCCATTCCACCAAATCCCGGTCGGGTCCCACAGTACGTGCTTTCGAGCAAGCCCGCCTTCTGCGTTCGGCCGCAGACCGCTGTCTCCCGCGTTCGATCGCGTTGAAATTACGCCTCGCCAAGCTGAGACTGCGCACGCATCTTGTTATTGGCGTGAAGGACCGGCCGTTCGGTGCCCACGCCTGGGTCCAGCATCGCGACATTGTGCTGAATGACAGCTTGGAAGAAGTTCGGCGCTACACGCCGATACTGATAATTTGAAACAGGGCCGCTTCGTGCTTGCCGTCCCGCGTCGGCGTGGCGTCCCGCCGGTCGTTCGCAGAAGCGCAAGTCCTGACGATGTTTGCGGTGACAATGCTTCATTCTGGACCAGCGATGACACTCCCGAAGCCAGTCTGGGAACGCACGGGTACCTGATCGGGTGCGTCTTCTCTGCACAAACCGCCCGAACGGTCGACGCTGTCCCGCTACCTGAATCCGAGTCCGTCCAGGCCGCCGCCAAGCGGCTTGTTCGGAATTATTGGGGTGCCTACGTCGCGATCCTGCCTGATCCGGGGCGCCGCACTCTTGCGTTGCTGGTCGATCCCTCTGGCCTGTTTCCGGTCTACCGCGGAATGAGCCAGACGCATGTGGTGTTCTCTTCCGATGCCTGTCTGGTCGGAGAAGCTGTCGGAGATCGCCTCAAGGTCGACTGGGGCGCGCTCGCGTTGTTCCTTCGTTATCCGGAATTGCGGCAGAAGCAAGCGTGCCTCGCGGGCGTGGAGGAGCTCACCCCGGGTACGCTCATGGTGACCGCCGGCGATCAGGAATCCGAGCTGCCCGTCTGGCGCGCTGCCGATTATCTTCCGCGAGGAACCGAACCTTCATTCAGCGATGCTGCCGCAGAACTGAGAGAGCTGGCAATCCGGACTTGCGCAGCATGGACAGACCGGTTCGGACCCGTGGCTGTCGCAACCTCTGGCGGGGTCGACTCTTCCTTTCTGTGCGCCGCGCTAGCCGCCGGGCACAGTGATTTTGGATGCATCACGCTGGCGACCTCTGACAGCAGCGGCGACGAAAGCGAGTATGCTCGGCTACTTGCCGAGCATCTGGGTGCGGATTTCACACGGCGGGTTTATGATACGACCTGTTACCGTCCCACCGCATGTGCCTCCGCGGGTCGTTCGCGGCCCGGTCGAAAGGGGTTTCTGACGGCGGTCGACGCCCTGCTCGCCGCGGGTTCTGCAGAGCTGGGAAAAGCCACCGTCCTAGATGGCAATGGCGGTGATAATCTCTTCTGTTTTCTCCATTCCGCAGCACCGATCGTAGACCGGCTGCGGAACGAGGGGCCAAGGGCGGCGCTTTTCGAAACTCTGCCAGACATGTGCTGTGTCACAGGTTGCGATGTTCCGACCATGCTGCGCGCGACCGGCAAGCGTCTGATGGGAGGCCATTCGAAACAGAATTGGGCGCCAGACAGCCGATTGCTTGCCGATGCGGCCATCTTGGAGGACTCACCCGTACCGTTGACGCCGTGGCATCGCCTGTCGACCTGGCGCCACCCAGGCAAACACGATCACTTCGCGCTGATCATGCGCGCGCAGCATCATGTACACGGCTTCGGTCCCGGGCCAGCGCGCTTCTCTCCGCTGATGAGCCAGCCCCTGCTCGAATTCTGCCTCGGCGTCCCCACCTGGACCTGGGTGACAGGCGGTCAGAACCGTGCGCTCGCCCGCGCCGCCTTCGCGGACCTGCTTCCTCGCAGCGTTCTCGATCGCACGTCCAAGGCGGGACCCGACAGTTTCATTCGAAGTGCCTTCGACCGTCATCGCGCCGTGCTTCGTGATCTGCTTCTCGATGGCCAACTGGCGGAACAAGGTGTGATTGATCGCGCAGCTGTCGAGCAGGCTTTCACGCTCGAAACATCGCGGCGCGGATCGCTGGTTTACCGCCTGCTCGACCTCGTCGAGGCCGAGAACTGGTCGCGCTCATGGGAGCGAGCTGCGACCATCCGAGCATCGTAGGTCCTTTCGGGCGGGCGCGCCATCCATTGCAAGCCACCGTGCATATTGCCCGACCTTTGCCGGGTCGCAGTCCATCCGCTTCATCAACCAAAATTCGAACCATTCCACCGATCGCCGGTAGATTGCCTGACGGTGTGCGGGCTGCCACTTGATGTGGGTCTCGTCTTCCAGGACGTAGAGTTCGATCGGTCTGCCGCGGTACGAGTAGGTCTCGAAGACATCGAGGCCCGCTTCATATTCGCTGTCGCCGGTCTGAATCAGGATCGGCACATCGACATCATCGACATTGAGAATGAGCGACATCGGTTTCCAGAACTCTTCGGTGCCAGGCTCGAAATGGCGGTATCCCATCGCGCGTACGAAATCTGTAAAGCGCGGACCCGCGGCGAGTGGGTAAGAATACATGTCTTCGCAGCATGAGCCCATCGACGCGACCTGGAAGAGGTCCGAATTGATCAACGCCCACTGGACGGTCGATCCGCCATCGCTGAAGCCGCTGATGCCCATCCGTGCGCGATCGACCGAACCGGTATCGATGGCGAGCGAGATCGCAGTCTCGAGCGAGGATTGGACTCGGCGACGGTCAATCCAGTCTGCGCGGTTGGCGCGGGTCAGTTCCTCTTCGGTGGTCGCGCCAAGCGCCGCGGCAGAGAAGTCCGGGCGATCGAAACTGAGCACGGCGAAACCGCGGTTGGCAAGCGGATGGATGGGGACCTCGTCCCCGGTACCGCCGCGCAGGAACCCTACACTTGTATATTGCACGACGATCAGGGGATGACGTTGCCCGGCCTGGTGGTCCGGTGGCAGGACAAGATCCGCATAGCTTTCGGCCCCGAAGGCGTTGCGGAACCTGAGGCGCTCAACGGTCCCGAAGGTCCTTTCTTCAAGCCGTGGATTGGGATCGTGTATGAGCCGGTCTGCTCCGGTGACGACATCGATTGCAACCAGACGGCGAGGCTGACCGAACCCTTCGCGGCCGCACAGCAATTCGCCGCCGGCCACTGTGCATCCGACCAACGCATCTTCGGTAAGCAGGATCTGGCGCGGCTGCGCCTCGCCAAGCTCCCATCGCAAAATGGCCGTCTGACTGTTTGCCCAGCCCGTCGCTTGGAGGGCGAGTAGCGCGGTTCCATCGCTCGACCACCACAGCTCGCGGATCCCTTCGCAAGCTTTTTGTTCGCAGACTATCTGATTGCCGTCAGGCCACCCGACGACAAGCCTGGTGGGGCTGATCAGCCGAGTGGGCTCGCTCGGCTCGAGCCAGGCCGCAATCCCCGAGTCATTCTCGGCATAGGCGCGGGCTCTAGCCGGGAGGCCCTCTGGCGCTTCGCCCGAGAGCAGGCGCGCTTCTTCCGAACTCGCGACCCACACTTCGCCATCCGCCAGCGACACGTAGCTATAGTGCGTTTCAAGCTGTCCGGTCGGGATTGGCCGATCGGCGAATTGCGGCGAGAAACGCTCGTCGAACAAAAATCCTTCGGCCGCTTCGCGTGCGATAGCCTCTGACTGGATGCGTATGCCGGGACGCGTCGCGACTATCAGTGCAGTTCCGTCGTTCGTCCATGCGAAACTATCGACATTATCGGGAAGGGCGGTTGCCTGTCGCGGTGGTACCGTTCGGTCAGGATCGACCAGCCATACCTGGGTCGAACCGTTCAACCTCTTGAGATAGCCGATCCGGGAGCCGTCCGAAGACCAGCGGGGCGGGTTGGGCCTGTCCCATCCGGCCATAATCGCGGGAAAGTCGCGCAATCGGAAATCATCGCGGATGAATTCGCCGCCCCGGTCGACCTCGACGGCGGCACCGCTTCCGTCCATCGCCGCAATCATAAGCCTCTGGCAGTAGACGTTGGCTTCCGGATTTGCGCGTTTTACGACGAAAGCGATGTGCTCGCCGTCGGGCGCTACGCCGATGGCCCGCGCAGCGCCGACCGGATTGGCGCGTCCGATGTCCGCCATCCTGACCTGGTCATCGAGCGTAAAGGCCCGCTGGCCAATGCCCGATAGACCCTCCGCCTCTTCGAAACCTGCACACGGATCCTCTTGCGGCGGCGGCAGGTCCACGTGCGGAACGATGGATTGGGACAGCGCTGCAGCGAGTGCCAGCGACATCACCAGTGCCTCCGGATTCCGAATGCGACAAACCGTCCGATCGGGGAGTAGTTCGTCGAATCAAAAGGCGTATCGGTCGGGCCCGTCTGTCCAATGATCTCGGGTTCGTCATCGAACACGTTTTGCACGGTCAGCGACAGTGTGAGTCCGGGGTTGCGTCCTTCGCCACCGATCACATCGTAGCTCACGCCAAGATCGAGTGTGGCGCTTGGCGACAGACGTTCCGCCACGCCGAAACGTGGATCTTCCAGTGCTCCTATATAATTGACTGCCGCATTGGCCTTGAAAGTGCCGGCTTCGAAGCGGGCCACGCCGCGTGCGCGGTATTGCGGCGGATTAAAAATCGTCCCGGCGAGCTGAACCTGCGGTAGGTCGGAATTCAGGCGCTGGTTGCTGTCGAGCCAGCTGCCAGCGACTTCCAGACCCAGTCTGCGCTGATTGCCGAGGTCGTGGTCCCACGAAATCCGCGCATCGATCCCTTCGACTGCCCAGACGGCGACATTGCGATTGCGGTTGTCGATGAAGGCTACGACATTGGCCGGATCATAAGGCGAGCCGGAAAAATTTTCGAGGCCGAACAAAGAATTGTCGATCAGCCCGGAAAAGATTGCGGGATCGGGCGAGAAATCGATCAGGCTTGCATAACCCGGATCGCGAAAACCGGCGACAACCGATCCCGCAATCGGGCGAACCACCCGGTCGCGATAGCGAATGTCATACCAGGTGGCCGATACGAGCAAACCCGGCACTGACGGCGGACGATATTCGAAACCGGCTGTCCAGCTGTGCGCGCGTTCCGAGGTGACATCCGGGTTGCCGCCGCTTGCTATAAAGACGGTTTCCGGAGCCGTACCCGCGCCGAAGATCGACGCTGGCAGCACGATGGTCTGGTACGGAATGAACCTCTGGTAAAGCGTTGGAGCCTTGAACGATCTCGCCCAGCTTCCCCGCAGGGTCAAGCCGGGGACGGGTGCGTAGACCAAGCCCATGCGCGGCGTGGTCTGGCTGTCGAGACCGGGATAGCTTTCGTGCCGTGCGGCCAGCGAGAGGCCTAGCTCGTCGATACCTCCAATCGCATTGCGCGACGACACCAACGGGAGGAACAGCTCCCCATAGGCAAAGCGGGCCCGCTGCGTTTCGTCGAAAGCGATAACGAGATTGCCGCCTTCCGAGCGGGAGAAATCGAGCGAATTATCGCGCAAGCCAGCACCAATTGCGAGGCGCGCATCGCCTCCCGGCAACGAAAAGAGTGGCCCTTCCGCACCTGCTTCGAGCGATAGCACCTCGTTGCAGAAGCAGCCTTCGGTCACGCTTGTCGGGGCGGACGGCCGTGTAAACGTAGTGCGGTAGCGCGTCCTGTCGCGTCCAAAAACGCCGAGCACAGACAGCTGCCACGAAGCTCCGATATCGACCCTGAGCGACGGTGCGAGCGTATAGGATTCGACCACTGGATCCGCGGTCTGACGGAGCGTGGAAGACCCGGTGATGCGAACCGAACTGCGCCGCGAATAAAGTGCATCGACGCTTGCCTCGATACCGGGTGATATTTCGTGATGTCCGGAAAGCGTGACGGCATGCCGTTCCTGCGACGGAAACAGCGTGGTCTCGGGGTCGAGCGCGGCCGCATAAGATCGCTGGCCCGCCTCGATATCGGAGTTGTTGGTGAAATCGTAGGCGAGGAAAAATCCGCCGCCATCCCACCGGCTTCCACCGACGATATCGGCCTGCTGGCGAAAATATCCGCCACCGGTGCTCGCGCCGATCTGCGCCGATGTTTCCACGCCTTCGAAATCACGGCGCAGGATTACATTGACCACGCCGGCGACAGCGTCGGACCCGTATAGCGCCGACGCGCCGTCCGGGACGACCTCGATCCGGTCTACCGCCGCGAGCGGGATTGCCGAAATATCGACCCCTGCGAAGGCGGAATCGTACGGAAGGCGATGGCCATTGAGGAGCGTAAGTGTCGCATCGGGACCCAGACCGCGCAGGTTCGGAGTGGCCGCAGAGTTCACGTTGCTGTTGATGAGCCCGGCACCCGAACCCACTCCGGGGTTCTGACCGCCCGAGAAATTCTGGGGTAGGCTGCGGATCGCTTCACCCAGATCCACCTGGCCAGCCTCGACGATCGTCTCGCGATCAAGCTCGATGACTTCACCGACAACCCGTGCGCCTCGGATTCGCGTTCCCGTGACAACGATCGCAGAACTTTCGTCGTCCAAAGCCGTATCGCCAACCTCGGCAGCGTCATCTTGTGCCTGTTCGCCTGGACTGTCTTGGGCGAAAAGAGGAGGAGCGGCACTTGCGAATGCTGTCCCGGTTAGAAGGACGAAAAGTGTGCGATTTCTCAATGACATTGGGGTCTCCCTGTTCTGGCGCGGTCGGGCCGCTACAGGGAATGACGCTCACTTTTTCGAACACCTTAGTTTCATTTGAAATTAAAGTTTGGGGGGTCTTTTTGTGCCGGGTGGTTGCAGTCACCAACTGTGACCCAGCGCTTGGCGCAAATGCGCTAGAGCTTTCATCATATGATAGTCGACCGTGGGCAGCGCGATGCCTAGCTCGAGATGTATCTGACGGTAGGATTTCTTCTCGATGCGATTCATCGCGAAGATACGCGCGGTCTTTTGCGGGAGCTCCGCGAGCGCGATTTCCAGCACGTGCCGGGCTTCACGAACGTGCACGGCATCTTCCTGCGCGGCGCGGCTTGGCGCATCTGCGTTCTCCAGAAGTGGCTGGGTCCTGACGCGGCACTTTTGCCGCCGCGCCTCGTCCACCAGCAAGTTGAATGCAATCCGCCTCAGAAAGCCTGCAGGATTAACGAGTTCCGTTAGCTGCTTGCTGGTCGCTGCACGCAGAAACACGTCCTGTGCCAGGTCGCGGGCGCGTTCGGAGCCCACGCGGCGCGCAAGATAGGCGATCAGTCCAGCCCGTTCCTCGCGGTAGAGGGCGTCGAGTGTACGGCGGCGGTCGACCGTTCGGCTTACTTTTGCAGAGCAATATGCGGGACCCACGCACTGGGGAGCTTGGTGCCGGATTTCGGCGACAGCTTGAGTCATGCTTCGAACTTGGAGGCGACCGCCACCTGAGTTCGCCATGGCGAACTGGTGCGGGTTCCAGGTCTGTGCCGCCGTCCGGGGCCTGATTTACGCCCCTTGATCGGTTCGGCCGCCGGGCCTGCGACGGACCGGCGTGCATGATGTCCGGCGGAAATATCCACGCGGACGGTGCCAGAATATCAATCCGCGCGCAGTCAATCTGCCCAACATAGGAGTGGCTGGCAAGAGGTAAGTAGAGCCATTTTGGACCCGCTTTTGGCGGCCAGCATCATCTTCCAAAAAAATGCTCCGGTCTCGGGGAGCGCCTGATCAAATATGCCCAATATTGGGGAAGTGGATACCTTGGTCTTGGAATGTCGGCGCGGTGCTGGCGCCACTAGCCCAATCGGCGAGAAAGGAGGTGCTTCATGGCTCGACCATTCGACAGCAACGACCGGACCGCCGGATACGACTTTTCGGATTTCGCGCAGGAATTCTTGCGCCGCAATTCCGCTTACCGGCAACAATACGCCCGGATCGCCGGCGCAAGCGGCTTCGACGCGCAATCCCCAGCTTGCCGCCGAATGGCGCGTTCATGGGGCCTTGAATTTCCCGATTGATCCCGACCTTTCGGCTCGCAGCGATCCGGCGATCTGGCGAGCTGAGGAAAACCCCAATGTTGTAATTCTCAGCGGTAGCGGCGGAGTCAAGGCGGCGCGCGCAGCGTGCGACCTGATCGCCAAACGAGCGAGCAATGCGGGAGATCATCTGGTCCTCGCCGATACTGGCGCTCGTCACCGGCTGCTCGTTATGGCCTCAGCCCGGTTGGGTGGAGACAATTATCTGATCCCTCAAGACCAGTCGGTTCCGATCAGGCTAGCGGCGCTCGATGCGTTTCACCGCTGCGTTGCTGGCTCCGCTGTGCCCACCAAGCGATACCCCTTACGGCCCACCACCTATCAGTCCAGACGCCTCCACTTGCTGCTCGCCATACTCGATAATCAGGCCAGAGCGCCTGAGGGTGTCACCCTCCGAGAGATTGCGGGAACCCTCGTCTATCGCGGATTATCCGCGCAACGCGCCATAGACTGGAAATCGTCATCGCAACGCCGACAGACCCAGCGTCTTGTCGCCGAAGCACGGAAGATGGCGTCGCACGGCTATCTCGACCTGCTTCGTCAAAGCCGGTTCCGACCTTTTCAAACGCACTGAATGCACTATGGTTTTTCCTTGGGCAAGCCGCTGAATTTTGTGGCGCGCCCGGATTGGAACCAGACCTTCAGGGTCGCAACTGCAACTGCCGGAACAGGTGGAATGGAACCGTCTGATCAGGCACCGAGCAGGCGGTCGGGTGGCGGCGTGTTGGATTGCGTGCTGCCGATCGAACGGCAGGTCTATGTACGCATATCTCGCGGAGGAATTCGCAACTGAGCTTATCAATGTTCGTTCGGACACTGAACTCGATGGCGCCCTTAAACAGGTTTCCCGGCGCCTTGGCTTCGACCACTTCGCACTTAGCCTGGAGATGCGTTCGACATCGTGCGAGGCACCGGGCTTGCTATTGCACGACTATCCCGACGAATGGGCGAAAGTCTATATCGCCTTCGACCTCGCAGGGCAGGATCCGGTGCGAAGAGCCTGCGACAAGACCATCATCGGTTTCGCCTGGGACTGGATTGACGAACTCGTCCCTCTCACGCGCGGCGACCGTCAGATGCTCAATGTTGGCCGGGAATGCGGAATTGGCAATGGCTATACCGTTCCGCGGCACTTACCCGGGATAGGGCGCGGTACCTGCACCTTTGCTGTTCGACCCGATCGAGAACTGCCCCGACGGCGTTTCGCCGTCGCGGAAGTGATCGGGACGCTGGCTTTGAGCTGTGCACTGGGACTGAGCTCAGAAAGACTCGATGAGAAGGTTCCCTCCCTGACCGATCGGCAGCGGGAGTGTCTGCTCTGGGTTGCAAGAGGGAAGACTGCAGCTGAAACGGCCATGATTCTCGAAATCAGCACCGAAACCGTCATTCAGCATCTCAAGATGGCCCGCGAACGCTACCAGGTCCATTGTAAGCAGTCCCTCGTCGTCGCGGCGCTGTTCGACGGGTTGATCGGGTTTGCCGACATCATCCGTTGGCGCGACGTCGGATAGACGCACCAGATGCGTCGAAACGTTTCAGTTAATCGACCTCAGCTTCGTCGATTAAACTCGAGCATGCAGTGTTACGGTGCAGGCATCTCTCTGCGTCGCCAGATCAGAATATGCCGAATTCCTTATTCAACCGCTTCTTCAACACAATCACACCATCGAGCCAAGGTCCGATCCCACGCTAGGGTAGGCCGAAACCATTTTCTTGAGATCGCTTGTTGTCAGTCCAAGTCGGACGGCCAAACCGAAGAAATTGATGATCTCGCCATGCTCCGGTCCGAGCAAATGAGCGCCCAGGATAGTGTCGCATTCGTTATCGATTATGACCTTGGTTGCAGCGCAGCTTTCGCCAACGCGAAGGTTGGAATACCAGTCGCCGGTGTCATTTTCGACGACGCGGATATCATGTCTGGCCTCTCGTGCTTCCTCTTCGAGCATGCCAACACGGCTGAGCTCTGGTACCGTAAATACAGCGCTCGGTACGCCTGCATAATCCGGCTTTGTCCGATTGCCGTTGAGCATATTGGACGCAGCTACCTTGCCCTCGAAAACTGCGACAGGCGTAAGCGGCGCGCCTTGCGTGTCGGCCGCGTCGCCGGCAGCATAGATCTTGGGGTTGGAGGTGCTTTGCAGGTAGGCGTTGACCTCAACGCCCTTGTCACCTGCCTCGACATTGGCTGCGGCCAGGTCAAGCCGGCCAATTGCCGGGACGCGGCCCGCGCCGTGGACGACGAGATCGGCGCGCAAATCTTTCGTGCCGCTGTCAGTTTCTACCGTGACAAGAAAACCCGTCCCGTCCTTCTCGATCGCTTTGAGTGACGTGCGTCGTCGCAGTTGGACGCCGACTTCCTCGCCCCGCGCAACGAGTCTTTCGACAAGATCGGCATCGAAACCCTTGAGCGGTCTCTCGCCACGGTCGATGATGCACACCTTGCTGCCCGCGCGTGCTGCGATATGGCCAAACTCGAACGAGATGAAGCCGCCGCCGATGAACAGGATGCGTTCGGGCAGCGCATCGAGCCGCATGAACTCGGTGCTGTCGGTAAGGTGTTCGGAGCCGGGAACATCTATCGTCCGCGGCTTGGCACCCGTTGCGATCAGGAAATGGTTTGCCTGAAACTGCCCCTCGCCGTCGATTTCGACGGTATCTTCGCCGACGAAGCGCGCTTTCCCGTGAAGGGTAGTGACGCCGTTGCTCTCCAGACCGTTTTCGATCCGACCGGGCATTTTGTCGGTGAACGTCTGCGTGAAGGCGACCAGATCGGGCCAGTTGATGGCGATGTCGTTCGGTTCGATGCCCTTGCCGTGCATGAGCCGCGCTGCGTCGATGATTTCCGCCCCGCGGCGGAGCATTTTCTTCGGATCGCAGCCGCGCAGGGCGCAGGTGCCGCCATAAGGCAGTTCGTCGACTACCGCGACCGACCAACCGGCTGAGGCGCATTTGTTGGCGGCATTTACGGCCGCCATACCAACACCCAGCACTATAAGATCGAAGTTTCGCGTACTCATCTCACCGCCCTCCGCAACATGTGGCGCCCTTGCGATCGGCACGCGTTTCCTGGATCGGCGGGCAGGGATGGTGCCGAATGAGCAGAAGACACAGCAATCGCCCGCATTGGGGCGGAGTTTCACACCGCAACCATTGCAATCGTAGAAAAACCAGCAGGCATCCGTCGGCATTCTTTCGAGCTTTTTGTACCCGCAAGTAGGGCATGTGATCTCGGACTTCAGTTTGATCATAGCGCGCTCTCTGAAAGGATCGCCGGATATCCGGCCTCGGTCGACGCCGCGGCGATCGCGCTTGTGGTTGTTCGCTCAGGATCGAACTGCGCAGTCGCCGTCCTGGTCTCGTAATCGATAGTCACCTCGTGCACGCCTGCCACGCCTTCCATCGCGCGCCGAACCGTTATCGGGCAGGTCGCGCAGGTCATATTCTCGACCGCAAAACTTGCCGATTGCAGATGCGCGGAATTTTGTTGAACCCGTTCGTCGGAGTTTGGCGGAAACAAGGTCGCTGCCCAGATACCCGCTCCGGCCAGTCCCAGTATCGCAACTGCGACGATCATCGTCTTCTTCATCTTTCGAACTCCTAGCCCGTCTTATTCACGGGGTTGGCTACGAAGGGTTGGCGGGAGTGGCATAAGCCTCTGATCTGAATTAGGAACTGGGTGTCTACACCGGCCCTGCTGCAGGGCAGAAAATGCCACAGGCCACACCCGCCATGAACGACGATATCGCAAGCCCCTTCCGATTCCCAGCGGTCGACCGCAAGAAAGTCACAGCCGCGTTCGACGGTGGTCGGCTCACTTCGGACGGCGGCGTTCTGTTGCTGTCGCAGGCCGAGCGCGCGATGGGTATCTGCCAGCGGCTTGCGACTTGCATTGCCGATCCGCGCGATCCTGCGCGGGTGATCCATCGCCTCGACGACATCCTGCGTGCCCGCGTGTTCGCGATCGCCTGCGGCTATGAGGATGCCGACGATCTCGATGCCCTGCGCGACGATCCGGGCTTCCGCCTGGCCCTGGGCAAGCTGCCGGGATCGGGCGCGGGGCTGGCCAGCCAACCGACGATGAGCCGGTGGGAGAATGCACCGATCACGCGCGAGTTGGCGAAGATGCTGGCCGCGATGATCGACATCTACTGCGCCAGCTATCCGGCCCCGCCGGCGGCGGTGACGCTGGATATCGATGATACCTGCGATGTCGTCCATGGCTATCAGCAGTTGTCGTTCTGGAATGGTCATCATGGCGAGCGTTGCTTCCTGCCGATCCATGTCTACGACACCGCCACTGGCCGGCCGGTGGCGATGCTGCTGCGCACCGGCAAGACACCGTCTGGTGTTGAAGCTGCCGGTCACATCCGGCGCCTCGTGCGCCACATCCGCCGGCAATGGCCCGAAACGCACATCACCATCCGCGGCGACGGGCACTATGGGCGGCCCGAGGTCATGGCCGTCTGCGAGGGTTGCGGCGTCGACTACGTGTTCGGCCTGCCGACCAACGCCGTGCTACGCGCCGATCCCGAAATCGTCGTTGCCGCCGATGCCTGTGCGGTCAAACGCGCTCAGCGCCAGTACCCGGTCCTGCGCACCTATGCCGAGACCCGCTACGGGGCCAAAAGCTGGAAGTGCCAGCGCCGCGTCGTCGCCCGGATCGAGGCCAGTACGATGGGCATGGACATCCGCTATGTCGTCACTTCGCTGACCGAAGGCTCGGCCGAGCACATCTATGATACGCTCTACTGCGCGCGCGGTCAGGCCGAAAACCTGATCAAGCTGCACAAGACCCAGCTGGCCAGCGATCGCACCTCGTGCCGCTCTCCCAACGCCAATCAGATGCGCCTCATCCTGCACACCGCCGCATACTGGCTCCTGTGGCGCATTCAGCAGGAAATCCCCAAGGCAGCCTCGCTCGCGACCGCCGAGTTCGCAACGTTGCGCCTCAGGCTGCTCAAGGTCGCTGCCCGCGTCATTGAGAGCGCCACTCGCATCCGTGTCGCCTTCGCGTCAGCCTGTCCCGATGCCTCCGTTTTGAAAGCCATCGCCACCAATCTCAGGCCTGCACCTACTTAGGCGGTGCGGCTGTGCCGCCGAACTCCGAGCTCCATTCCATCAACCTCGAAAAGCCCATTGATCCTGACGCGGTGAAAAATGCCGTCGAAGACGCTCGCCCGGACTACGCCGCCAACGTCAGATCAAGGCCCATCCACTTCGCTGCTGCGGCCTCATGAATAAACCGGGCTAGTAGAATTGCGGCGCCCACCACTCGACCGTGGACGAGGCAGCGACCAATACGGTCGCCAGCCACAGGGAGCTTTTGACGAGCAGGTTTGCTCCGGGCCGCGCGCAATATGTTCCGTCTTCGCAAGGTTCGGCTTGCCGAAAATAGACGTGCCGGAATCCAAGGGCCAAAAAGACAACCGCAATGGCGATAAATACCCATTTGTACGGTTCGAGCGCAGTGAGATTGCCGATCCACGCGCCGCTGATGCCAAGGCTCAGCAATAACAGCGGGGCAATACAGCAGGACGAGGCGAGTATCGCGCCGAGCGTCCCGCCGCTCGCCCATAAGCGCTGCGCGTTCTTGTGCATTTGATCGACCATGGAAACCAATGTACTCCCTGTAGTAACTACAGGTTCAAGCACTAATTGGCATATGGCTCATGACAGCATCGCAAGTGATCAAACGGGGAGAACTGGCCAGACGGTCGGGCTGCAACCTTGAGACAATCCGCTACTACGAGAACATCGGTCTGCTTCAGCCTCCCGAGCGTACGGCAAGCGGGCACAGGCTCTATCCACCCGGCGACCAGGCGCGGCTCGGCTTTATCTTGCGCGGCCGCGATCTGGGTTTTTCGATCGAGGAGCTCAAAAGCCTGCTCAGCCTCGTTGATTCGCACCCCTACAGCTGCGGCGAGGTTCGGGATCTGACCAATAACCATCTGGCCAGCGTGCGAGCTAAAATTGCTGATTTGACTAGGTTGGAGCGCACGCTAGCCGATGTATCAGCCCGCTGCGAAGGCCGGTGATGTTCCGGAATGCCCCATCATAGATACGCTCTTTGGTCGTGGTCCTGGCGCCCGATAGTGACGCAATGCCGTCGGAACGGGTGCGCGTCTTGAAGCTATTTCGATCGAAGCCGGATGCCGACGAGGCGAGGGAACGAATATGCGCCCTGTCCGTCCCCTCACTACAGAGCCTTGTCATTTAACTTTTGATAGCCTTCCATGCCGACCACCATTCTGATTGTCGAAGACGAATTCCTCATAGCTGTCGAAATGGAGGCGGTGGTTCACGATCTCCGGTCATGAATCCGCAGGCATAGCCGACGACATGCAATCGGCATTGGCAAAGGCTTCAGACGCGATCGATGTGGCGCTCGTCGATGTCAATCTGGCCGATGGAGCCACTGGTCCGAGGATCGGCGAGAAGCTTGCTGCGGATTTCGGGATCGAGGTTATTTTCGTAACGCCAATCCCGCACAACTCGGCGAAGGGGTGAGCGGAAACGCTGGGCGCGCTGGAAAAACCGGTCGATCTTAGCATTCTCAAGCAGGTTCTCGACTATGTCATTGCGGTCCGGAAGGGCGAAAAAAATCGATCCGCCAGCCCGTCTTAGGCTCTTCTTTAACTAGGCTCCTGCAACCTGCTTTTTCGGACATCCATGACGAGTTCAACGCCATCGTCATGCCAGGTTCTCTCGTAATTGCCTCCTAGCTGTTGCTTCACGGCCAACTCGATGAGGCGACTTCCGAAACCCGTTTGAGGCTCACTCGCCTTGTCGATGTGAGCTCCGTGTTCCCTCCAGCGGAAGCGGACCATCTCGTCCTCGGTTGAAAGGTCCAGCGAAATCCTTCCCTCGGGATTGGACAGAGCTCCGTACTTCATCGCGTTGGTAGCCAGCTCGTGGAACACCAATGCAACCGGCGTGGCGGCGCGGCTTTCGACCGCGATATCGGGGCCGGAAATAGCAATCCTTCTTTCGGAAAAGGCAGGATAGGTCTCGAAGATCGTCGCAAGCAGCGTGGCGAGGGTCACTTCCTTGCCCTCGGGCTGGGACTTTTCGCTGTGGGGCCGGACGAATTCGTGCGCGCGCCCCAGCGCGGAAATCCGGCCCAGCAGGTCGCGCGACGCTTCACCGAACGCTTCATTTGCGCGCGCTGTCAGGCTGATCAAACCGGAAACAATCGCGAAGATGTTCTTGATGCGATGGCTGAGCTCTTGACTCAGGATTTCGTTTTGGAGGGCGGTGCGCTTCTGCTCGTCGATATCCGTACAAGTGCCGATCCAGCGCTGGATCTCACCCTCCTCGTTGAGGATCGGCAGCGCACGACGATCATCCAGCGATAATCACCGCTGTGATGCCTCAGGCGATATTCAACCTCGTACGGTTCGCCGGTAGCGAGGCTGTGGTTCCATTTCTTCCATGCGTCGCCTGGTCATCCTCATGGAACATCCCGGCCCATCCTTCGCCGTCGGTTGATCCGACAGGGACACCCGTGAATTCATACCAGCGCGCATTGTAATAATCGTGGGAGCCGTCGGGAAGAGTCGACCATACCATCTGCGGCATGGTGTCGGCGAGCGCATGGAAGCAGCTCCGGCGGATTGCAGCGCATGCTCTGTAGCCAGGGGCAAGACATCAGGCGCCGAAGAGGATTCGCGGCTGCCAAGCTGGAAGTTCGTGATGACTTTTGCATTCATAGCCAGCTTGTGACCTTCTCGGGATGAACAGAATCGGACCGATAGGATACCTGTCGTATCTTGTTGATTTTCAATCGCTGAAGCTCATCGCACAGGTAAGGCGGTCAGTAAACTGGCCCTGTATTGCGCCAGACGGGGCCCTCCCCAGTTCTTGGTATGTCGCTGCCTATCCGGATTTGATGAGATGCGAGCAGTCATCAAGTTCACAGGTAATCTTCATGCAGCAAAGCAGCGGTATAAATGGTGCAAACCTGGTCGTCCGGCACTTCGCGCCATGTTCGAGGCGCGCAAGCGCGTGTTCGTGGATCTTCTTGGGTGGGACGTTCCGGTGCTCGACGGGACCTTTGAAATCGACCAGTTCGATACGCCCTCGGCCGCCTATCTCGTCCTCACCGGCGAAAAGTGCGAGCATCGCGCATCGGCCCGGCTCCTGCGTTCTGATGGACCTCATATCTTACGCGATCTCTTTCCGCAGCTGTGCACCGGACCTGTTCCGCAGGATGAGGCATTTCGCGAGATTACCCGATTCTGTATCGATCCCACGTTGCCGCGCGCTGATCGCCGGAGTGTCCGCAACCAGCTCGTCTCCGCACTCGCCGATTTTGCAATATCGGAAGGGATCTCTGGTTATTCGGCGGTCGCCCCAGTGCCCTGGTTCCGTCAGATCGCCCAGTTCGGCTGGCGCTGCCAGCAGCTTGGACCGTGCGTTTCTATCGATGGCAGCAGCTTGTCGCTCTTCGCATCGACATCGATCAGGATACACGCGCGCAACTCGCCAACGCAGGGATCTACTGCCGCAATCCTCAGCCGGAAGCCTATGGTGGTATGGAGCTGGCAGCATGACTGCGCCGAGCGAGGCGTATTGGCTCGATCAGCTGCAAGAGGATGGCTATTGCATCATTCCGCAGCTTGTCGCCGAGCAACAGATCGCCGCACTCGATGCGGACCTGGAAGCTGCGTTTGCGCAGGCGCCACTCGGCAAGGGAGACTTCTATGGGCATCGGACCAAACGGTTTGGAAGCCTCCTTCGCCGCTCGCAGGTCGCGGGCGATCTGGTCCTGCAGCCGCTAGTCCTATCGCTCGCCGCGCAATTCTCGGCAGCGCCTGCGACCGGATACAGCTCAATGTCGCCCAGGCGATCGCGATCCATCCCGGCGAGATAGAACAGTTTCCGCATTGCGATCAGGATATGTGGGCAGGCCGCAAGGGCGATCACGAATATCTTCTCAACGTCATCTGGCCGCTGACCGAATTTACTCGCCTCAATGGCGCGACACGCATCTACCCCGGGACGCACAGAAAGCCTGTCGACAATCTCGAAAGTCTCGACGATCCCATAGTCGCAGTTTGCAAGCCCGGCGATGCCATCTGCTTTCTTGGCTCCACCGTCCATGGAGCGGGACCAAACCAGACCGAGGATGTCCGCCGCGGTGTCGTAATCGGCTACAGTCTCGGCTGGCTCAAACCCTACGAGAATCTCTGGCTGGCCTATCCGCCAGCAGTAGCAAAAGAGTTCTCGCCCGAACTCGCCGAACTGGCCGGTTATGTGCAGCACCGCCCGAACCTGGGTAATTTCGAAGGGCAATGCCCGTCGGTTCTGCTGAGCGACAAGGTGCCCGAATTCCGCAGGCAACCGATAGTCTGCGCCCCGACCAGAAAGAAGCGGTTCGTGAGTTCGCCGAGACGCGCCGCAGCGGGCGATGAGTCCCGCTCACGTCCTCGAGCCTACGTATAGGCGGCTTAAAAATGCATTGCTGGAAGGGCGCTTCCGGGCCGGTGCGAAGCTCGAGGCGATGCGACTGGCTGACGATTTCGGAGTAAGCATGACGCCGGTAAGAGACAGCCTGAACCAGCTTGTCGGCGAAGGGCTGGTCGACCTCACGCCCGGCGAAGGATTTCGCGTACCGCTGCTTACCGAACAGGCCTTGCGCGACATCCTGCAAGTCAACGCGCTGCTTTTGGAGCACACTTCCGACACCGACCGCAAATCACTGGAAATCGACGAAGGATCCAACGTCACTCAGGGTGCTTATGCCGACCGATTGGCGCATGTCTTCAGAGACATCGCGGCAAACTCAGGCAATCGGTTTCGCGTACATTTGGTCGAACGCATTAGCGACAGACTCCACCCGATACGTGAACTCGAGCCGGAGATTTGGCCTGGGGCGTCGCATGCCCTTGAGCAAATTGAGCGAACAGCTCAGCAGGGGTTCGATGGCTCAACCCGGGCGGTACGCGCATATCATCAACACATCGAGGCTCTGGTACCCGCTTTGGTCGGACGTTTGAACCAGCAGACCGCCTAGCCCTCGCCAATGAGTTAGGTGGTCTCTCCACTCTCGACAGAACCGTCGCGAGGTGATCATTCCAGGCATCGAGTGCCTGGCGCTTCTCGTCCTTCCAATCGTGGCGCTGGTAGATGCCGGCGACTCCGGCACGAGATCCGCCGACGTGGTTGAGAACGGCTTCGGTGACTTCAAACCGAACGCCAAGCCGCTGAAAGTTCGTAGCGAGGGTTCGTCGTAGATCATGAAGGCGCCAGGCGTCGAGCGGCTCTTCGCGACGTTCCTCGATCAGGCTGTCGAGCTTCACCTTCCCCTTGGCGTATCCGTAAAGCCCGCCCCACTAGCTGTCGCAAAGACGCGGCCTTTGCGTGGCCACTTCTC